>JANNTN010000019.1:0-6616 GCA_031394445.1 Anatilimnocola sp. | reverse complement strand
ACGCGGCGGAGCGGCCGAATATTGTGTTTTTGATGGCGGATGATTTGGGGTATGGCGATGTGGGGGCGTTTGGACAGACGAAGATTCGGACGCCGAATATCGATCAGATCGCCAAGGACGGCATGCGACTGACGCAGTGCTATGCGGGGAATGCGGTGTGTGCGCCGTCGCGGTGCGTGCTGATGACGGGGATGCATCCCGGGCATGCGCAGGTGCGGAACAACAAGGAGATTCAGCCGGAGGGGCAGCATCCGCTGAAGGCGGGCACGGCGACGCTGCCGCGATTGCTCAAGGAAGCTGGCTATGTGACGGGTGGCTTTGGCAAATGGGGCCTGGGCGGACCGGAGAGCGACGGCCGGCCGACGAAGCAGGGGATCGATCGCTGGTTTGGCTACAACTGCCAGCGGGTGGCGCACAGCCACTATCCGGCGTACCTGTGGGACAACGACACCAAGTTTCCGCTGAAGAATCCACAGAATCCGGGCCTCGCAGGGCACGAAAAATTGCCGGCGGGGGCGGACCCGAACGACGACAAGAGCTACGCCGGACTGGCGGGCACGGAATATGGAATGGATGTGATCACGGAGCAGGCGGTGAAGTTCGTTAACGACAATAAGTCGAAGCCGTTCTTCTTGTATTACCCAACAATCATTCCGCACGCGGCGTTTCAGGTGCCGGAGGATTCGCTGGCGGAATACAAAGGCAAGTTCGAGGAAGAGAAGCCGTATTTGCTGAACTACACGGCCAATCGCACGCCGCGGGCGACGTTTGCGGCGATGGTGACGCGGATGGACAAGCATGTGGGAATGATCGTGAAAGCGATCCGCGACGCGGGCCTGTATGACAACACGATTTTTGTGTTCACGTCGGATAATGGACCGGTGTTCGATTCACTTTCAGGAGATCGCGTTGATTTCTTCAACTCCACCGCAGGATTTCGCGGCCGGAAGGGGTCGTTGTACGAAGCCGGCATCCATGAGCCGACGATCGTAGCGTGGAAAGGGCCCATTGCCTCCGGTAGCACCACCGACCGTGTCTGCGGATTTGAAGATTGGCTGCCGACCTTGCTGGAACTGGCTGGCGTGAAGGATTCGACGCCCAAGGAAATCGACGGGATCAGTTTCGCGCCGACGCTACTGGGCAAATCGCAGGAACCGCGGCCGTTTTTGTATCGTGAGTTTACGAGTGGCGGCGGTCAGCAGTCGGTTCGGATCGGCGATTGGAAAGGCATTCGCCAAGGAATGTTGCCGGGAGACGGAAAGGGAAAGAAAGGCAAGCAGCAAGCCAACCCAACCACAAAGGGCAACATGCACATGCAGCTCTACAACTTGAAGGCTGATCCGTATGAGACGAAAGATGTATCAGCGGAGCATCCAGAGATTGTGGCGAGAATCGAGAAGCTCATGCGCGAGCAGCACGTCGCCAGCGTGGATTTTCCGTTTGCCGTGATCGATTAATTGAAATCACGACCCGCTGGCGGTGTTCCACCAGGGGTAGCTGCCGAAGCGGTTGAGCTCGGTGGCGAGCAGCGCGCAGGCGGTGACGAGCGCCAGGAACGAGATGATGAGCATCATCGTATAGACGTTCGGCTGGGGCTTGCCGACGGGCCGATTAGCTGAACTTGGTAGTGACACGGTCGCCCTTTCTGATCTGTCCGCGTTGCAGTTCGCGCATTACCTGTCCGACGGCCCGGTCGGGGTTGGTTTTCTTCACCACGATGCGGCCGAGATATTGATTGCCGCGATACACGTCGAGCGAGTGGCCGATCTTCAGGCCGTCGTCTGCACCGATGGAAATCTCCAGCAGGTCCTTATCGCTGACTTCGATCACCACCCCTTCCACCTTCGGCGGAATGTGGGCGACGAGCGAATCGGGCGAGAGGCCGTTGCGGTCGAGAACCATCTTCATCTGCGACATCTGCTGCGTCGCTTGCCGATTCACTTCTTCAAGATTCTGCCGCAAGCTCTCCGCCTGATTGAGCTTGTCGGTCAGATCGACAACGTTGAGGAACAACTTGTCGAGCTTTTGCCGTTCGGAGCGCAATGTATCGCGGAGAGTGCCGGTCTCTTTTTCGAGGACCGCGAGGCGATCCTGGGCGACTTTGGCGGCTTCCGCAGTTTGGCTGTGGGCGGCGGTCAAATCGCCGAGTTCTTTTTCCTTCGCGACGAGACGGCTTTCGGATTGTTGCACGCGCACTTGCAAAGCGGCCAGCGCGGCCTTGCGGGCGGCTTGCTCGCGGGCGAGCTCCATCTTTTCTCGATCCAGAGCGTCCGTGGCGTCCTTCAAGGCAGTCTTGGCTTCAGCCAGCGACTTCGTAAGGCCAGTGGCGGCGGTCTTCCAGTTCTTATGTGTGGCGTACACCATCATCGAAAATGCCATAAACACAATGCTGAATATCAGGATCAGCATCGTGAAGATTTTTCCGACGAGTGTCATGGCAACAAGCCCCTGTTTTCAGCACTGCGACGCCACTGGCGACACGCCCTTGCCACCAACTACGCAGCAATGCGTGGCGCGCATAAATTGACCGAAGTCTAAGGAGTATAATTGCCCCTTGCCGGGAAATCAACGAATTCCGGCAATTTCGGACTTTTGCGGGGTTTAGGCAAGTATTTGTGGCTATTCACTTTGCGCCGATCGGCGGCAGGGCCTACAGCCCACCCAAGCCAATCCTAGACAGCAGGCAGCACAAATCCAGGCTGGCCAGTCACCGAGCAGGGAATAGAGAGGGTGGCGGCCGTCGGCTTGGACTTCGGCGATGAGAACCTGCGACTGGCGGCGGGGGCCGCGTTGACGAATGACGCCGTTGCCATCGGTGAACGTGGAAATGCCGGTGTTGGCGGCGACGAGCAACGGCTTGCGGTTTTCGACCGCGCGAAAAACGCCGCAGCGGAAGTGGAGATCGAGCATGGCCGTGCCCCAGAACCAGCCATCGTTGGTGACGTTGATGAGGACGTCGGCGGATTCGTTTTTTCGCGCGAGCGTGGCGAGGTGGTTGCGGATGAGATGCGGAACGGTGCTTTCGAAGCAGATGCTGGGGGAGAATTGGAGGCCGGCGATATCGAAAGCTTTGGGTCCGTCGCCGGAAGAGAGGCCGGTCTCGATGGGAGTGATTTTGTTTAGCCAGGTGACATATTCGGCGAAGGGGATGTACTCGCCAAACATCACGGGGTGATTCTTGTAGTAGCGGCCGACAACATTGCCGGCGCGATCGGCCAATAAGGCGGAGTTATAAAAGCGCGGCTGGCGGGGGCCATACTCGACGCTCGTCGTGCCCATAAGGAACTTGGTTCCAGCGTGTTCTGTCTCGGTGTGGGAATTGGCAAGTGCGACATCATCAGCCAGGATTTTTTGAAAACTGTTTTCCATGCGAACCAAACTGGCGCGCGCTGTTTCGGCGGAGATCCCCGGAGGCGGAGTCAGCGGCTCGGTGACGATCGTTTCGCTGGTGGCATAAGCCGATTCGGGCCAGGCGACCAGATCGAGATTCGGATGCTGCTTGACGGCATCAGCCGTGAGTTGGCGGTGGTGGTCAAAGATTGCTTGCACGCGCTCGGCAGTGGGAGGAGCGAATACGGTGTCGAGCGAGCCTTGGATGAGAGCGACCTTGGCAGTGGGGCCGGATTGACCGGGTGGAGTTTCGTTGAGTCGCCAGTGGCCGTAGAGGAGCGCGGCGGTGAGAACGGCGGTTGCGGAAATGAGTGGCCACAATTGACTGAGCCGTGTTACGCTGCGCGAAACACAGCCACCCATTCCAAATCCAATCCAAGCAGATTGTGTCAAACAGGCGGCGACGAGCATGATGAGGAAGCTAAGGGTGTAGCCGCCGGCGAGGTCGGAGATTTGGATCAGGTAGGGTAATTCGGCCTGAGTGTGGGCGAGGAGGCCCATCGAGAAGCCGGTGATGAGGTGGCCGCGGAGGAGTTCGAGGCCGACCCAGACGATGGGGGCTGCGACGATAAGGGAGAGGTTCAAGCGATGGACGGCGACGCGCGTGAGGCCGATGAAAACGGGCAAATAGACACCTAGATAAGCGGAAAGGGCGATCCAGCCGGCATAGAGGGCAGGGTGAGCCAGGCGGATGCCGTCGAGCATGAGGAGCCAGTGAATGGTGCCGGCAAGCCAGAGGATGATGTACGGACGCCGGCCCGAGAGGACTGGTTGTTGGATCAGATAGAGCCAGGGAAGGGGAGCGAGCCAAGCGAGCCAAGGCAGGTTGAGTGGAGGAAAGGCGGCCCAGAGGAGAAGACTGCCGGCGAGGCCGAGGAAGAGGATTTGGAAACGAGTGCGAGGTGTGAGTTGGTCGGCGGTGTCTGGCGTAGTTGCGCTGACGCCGTCGCGCTCGCGAGTGCGGGAGTGCTTCGATACTGGTGAGAGGGATTTGAGCATTCGGGATTGGCTTGGGCTCAGCAGGCGGAGCGCGATGACTGGCCGTTGTAAGGCTGAGTTAGCGCCGTCACAATGCAGTTGGTAATTTAACTCATTGCATTCAGTCGTCAGATAGCAGTCCGCACATGGCCACCGATAAGACGCGTCTCACCGTGCCGAAGTTCATGGCCTTGAAGGGTGGCGAGCGGAAGATCAGCATGCTGACCGCTTACGATTATCCGATGGCGGCGGTGCTGGATGCGGCGGGGATCGATGCGTTGCTGGTGGGCGACAGCATGGGGATGGTCGTGCAGGGGCATGAGACGACGCTGCCGGTGACGTTGGACCAAATCATTTATCACGCGGAGATGGTCGGCCGGGCGGTTGAGCAGTCGCTATTGATTGTTGATATTCCGTTTCCAACGACGCACTTGGGGCCGCTGCGGGCGATCGAAGCTGCGGGGCGAATTCTGAAGGAGACGCGGGCACAGGCGGTGAAGCTGGAAGGGGGCGCGGAGCAGGTGGAGACGATTCGCGCCTTGGCGAGCGCTGGAATTCCCGTGATGGCACATGTTGGTTTGCGGCCGCAAAATGTGCATCAGATGGGGGGCTATCGGGCGGAACGGGATGCGAAACGATTGCATGCCGATGCGACCGCGGCGCAAGAGGCGGGAGCGTTTGCGATCGTGCTGGAGTGCATTCCCGCGGCGATTGCCAGCGAGATTACGGCGGCTCTGAAGATTCCCACGATCGGCATTGGGGCTGGTCCTCATTGCGACGGGCAGGTTCTGGTGACGCACGACTTGCTCGGCCTGACGACGGGGCATGTGCCGAAATTCGTGCGGCAATATGCGGACCTGCGCGATGTTATTTGGGAAGCGGCCAAGCGGTATCGGAGCGACGTAGAGAGCGGAGCGTTTCCCGCGGCGGAGCATCAGATTCGGTAATGAAGCGAGAGTACCTCGTTTGCTCTGCGACAAGGCGTTGTTCGCCTGTAAGGCCGGGACTAGACTGAATCTGGTCGCAAAATCAACTCGTAGCGCTGGTCGCTGTGGGCCTGTACGGCCTCCATCATGTTGCAACAAGTAAAACTCGTCGTGGTGAGCGGCGAGGTGAAAACGACGGAAATCAACCTGAAGCTGCCGGCCAAGATTGGCCGCGGGCGCGATGCCGCCGTGGTGCTGCCGCATCCGCTGGTAAGCCGGCATCACTGCGAGCTGTTTGAGACGGACGGCCGCTTGATGGTGCGCGACCTAGAGTCCCTGAATGGCACCTTCGTTAATAACGAGCGCATCTCGGAAGCGGCCCTGGCTCCGGGCGAACTGCTGACGATCGGGACGGTGACGTTTCGCGCCGTGTATGAAGCGCCGGGAATGGACGACGACGAAGGGCGCACGATGTCGATTCCCAAGACCAGCGATAAGACGGTCAAGCTAAACAAGGCGGCCACCGCCAAGGCACCGAACAAGCCCAACAGCCCCTTGGAGAGCGATGAAGCGCTGCTGGAAGCTGATTTCAGCAAGCCGCTGTTTTCGGCGGACGAGATGGACGATCAATCGCCGGGCGCGCCGGGCCGGGTGACCGAGCGAATTGATGTGCCGCCGGGAAAGAGCAAGACTGCCACGCCCGCCAAAAGTGGCAAGCCGGTGAAGAAGCCGCCGCTATTGCCAGAGGGGGCGGATGAGGAAGAGGGCAAGCTGAGTTCGTCGAGTGATGAGGGACTGGATGATTTTTTGAAGGACTTGAAGAAGTAAACGGGGCTTGGATAGGCAGAAGAAACCACGAATCAGACGAATTGAACGAATCAGGCAGAAGTTGGCCGCGGATGAACACGGATGACACGGATTTTTTGGAACAGAAGCAAGCAAGGGGTGGATGACAGAGGCAGAAATCTGCGCAGGGCGTAAAGAATTGCGATATTTGTAGTACGAATTGAACGAATAAAAACAAAATCGAGCAGGTCAGCTCGATTCAAGCTGCCTGCCCGATTCGTTTGATTCGAAGGATTTTTGGTTTACTTCTCGTCGTCGGCTTTGAACCAGCCGATGAGGGTGGGGTCGTAGGAGAGGATTTCTTCGGGCTTGAAGTAGAGATTAATCTCGCGGGCCGAGGCTTCGGGTCCGTCGCTGGCGTGGACGAGGTTCATTTGCCGGCTGCTAGAATAGTCGCCGCGAATGGTGCCGGCGGCTGCTTTGAGGCCGCTGGTTGCGCCGAGCATGTCGCGGATGACGCGGATCACTTCCAGGCC
>JANNTN010000878.1:0-9264 GCA_031394445.1 Anatilimnocola sp. | reverse complement strand
CGCGAAGCTGGCGAATTGGCTGATCTCGAAGCAGGAACTCGGAGAGCAAACGCCACTGGCACTGAGCGAGTTGTTGGCTGAGTTCACTGCCGCCCAGGACTCGCTGATCGAGAAGGTCAAGACAGGCTCACGACTGTGTATGGCGATGTGGGAAGGGACGCCGGTCGATGAGAACTTGCTGATTCGCGGCAATCACAAGACGGTTGGTCCCGTTGTGCCACGGCGGTCGCTGGAGGCGGTTCAGGGGTCAGAAGTCAGAGGTCAGAAGCCAGGAAGGGACAGTCGTTTAGATCTGGCGAAGGAGCTTGTTGATCGGAGCAATCCGCTGGTAGGCCGGGTGATGGTCAACCGCGTCTGGCAACACTTGATGGGCCGCGGGATCGTGCCGAGCGTGGATAATTTTGGTGTGCTGGGTCAGCCGCCGACGCATCCGGAGCTGCTCGACTATTTGGCGAGTGAGTTTATGCGTGAGGGTTGGTCGATCAAGCAGTTGATGAGGTGGATTGTGCTGAGCAGCACGTACAGACAGAGGTCAGAGGTCAGAAGTCAGGAGTCGGGAGAACAGAATGATCCGGAGAACTTGTTGTTTCATCGGCAGAACTTGAAGCGCCTGGAGGGTGAGACGATTCGCGATGCGATGCTGGCGGTCTCGGGGCGACTGGATACGTCAATGCAAGGTCCGAGTGTGCCTGTTTTTCTGACGCCGTTCATGCAAGGCCGCGGGCGGCCGAAAGATAGCGGCCCGCTCGAAGGCGATGGCCGGCGGAGCATATATGTTGCCGTCCGCCGCAATTTTCTCTCGCCGATGATGGTCGCTTTTGATACTCCGGCCCCGTTTACGACGATTGGACGCCGAAACAGCAGCAATGTGCCGGCCCAGGCGTTGATTTTGATGAACGATCCGTTCGTCGCAGAGCAAGCTCGCCTGTGGGCGCTCGAGACACTTGTTTACGACTCCGTTTCGCTCAAAGGTCGAATCCGCGACATGTATCTGGCCGCGTTTAACCGCGATCCGACTGCAAAAGAAATTGCCGCAGCGATTGTGTTTTTGGAACAGCAAGCTCGCGAGTATGACGTGCAAATGGGGGAAATTCACTCCGACCCGAAAATTTGGGCCGATCTTGGCCATGTACTATTGAACGTGAAAGAGTTTGTGCTCGTGAACTAGTAATCCCGCCCCGAAATCATGTTCTCATGCCATCGCTATTCGTCGCTACCGCTTGATCGGCGTTCGTTTTTGCGCCAGGCGGGATGTGGCTTCGGCGCAATCGCGTTGGCGGCGTTGTTGGCGGAGCGGCAGCTTGAGGGAGCTGAAGCGGCGGCGACGAATCCACTTAAGCCGAAGCAGCCGCACTTTAAGGCGAGGGCGAAAAGCGTCATTTACCTGTACATGGATGGCGGGCCGAGCCAGGTGGATACCTTTGATCCGAAGCCGCGGTTGAGCGCGGAGCACGGGCGGCCGTTTGCGATGAAGATGGAGCCGACGCAGTTCAATAACAACGGCAACACGCTGGGCAGCCCCTGGAAGTTTCAGCAATATGGCCAAAGCGGGATTCCGGTTAGCGAATTGTTTCCATACGTTGCCCGGCACGTCGATAAGCTGACTGTCATCCGCTCGATGACGAGCAATTTTTCGGAACACACGTCGGCCAATTATTTCCTGCACACGGGAACGGGAATGCAGGGGCGGCCGAGCATGGGGGCTTGGCTCGGTTACGGCCTGGGAAGTGAATGCCGCGATTTGCCGGGGTTTGTTGTGATCAATGGCGGGCTGGTTCCGGTCGGCGGGCTCGATAATTTCACGAGCGGATTTTTGCCGGCGTCGTATCAAGGCTCGGTTTTCACGGCTGACAATCCTCCGGTGGCGAATATCGTCCGCCAGGAGTCGAGCGATCGGTTGCAACGCAACAAGTTGGCACTGCTGAAGCAGCTCGACGATCAAGTTGCGGAGCGTTTGGGGCGAGTCGATGCGGTCGAATCGGCGATTGCCAATTATGAACTGGCGTATCGGATGCAATCAGCCGTGCCGGAACTGATGGACATCAGCGGTGAAACGGAAGCGACCCAACAGTTGTACGGCCTCGACGCGACGAGCAAGGGCACGGCATCGTTCGCCCGCCAGTGCTTGCTCGCCCGTCGGCTGGTCGAGCGCGGGGTGCGATTCGTTGAGTTGACTTGTCCGAATCTTGGCCACGATCGCTGGGATCAGCATCGAGAATTGGAGAAGGGACATGAAGATAATGCAAAGGCCGTCGATCAGCCGATTGCCGGATTGCTGGAGGACCTGGAGCAGCGTGGGCTATTAGACGAGACCTTGGTTGTCTGGTCTGGCGAGTTCGGACGCACGCCATTTGCCCAGGGATCGAATGGGCGCGACCATAATCCGTTCGGCTTTTCGTTGTGGCTCGCGGGTGGCGGCGTGAAAGGCGGCACGATTTACGGGCAGACGGACGAATACGGATATAAAGTGGTCGAGAACAAAGTCGAAATTCATGACCTCCACGCCACGATGCTACACCTGCTGGGGCTCGATCATACACGGCTGACATTTCGGTTTTCGGGGCGCGACATGCGGCTGACGGACGTGCATGGGAATGTGATTTCAGACATCCTTGCCTGAGAAATCGCTGGCCGAATGGTAATATGTCTTGATGCACTCACCCGCCATTTCATCTATACCTCCTTTGCCGATCCAATCATCTAAACCACGACGCCGAATTGCCGTCATCGGCGGCGGTATTTCTGGATTGACGGCGGCGAATCGGGTGCGGGAGCTTGATCCGACGGCGGAGGTGAGGCTGTTTGAGGCGAGTGGCCGGGTCGGTGGCGTGTTACAGACGGAGCGGCGCGAGGATTGGCTGATCGAGCGGTCGGCAGATATGTTCACGACGCGCGAGCCGTGGGCGCTGGATTTGTGCCGGCGGATTGGGATTGCGGACGAGTTGATTGAGACGGATGCGCGGTATCGCCGGGCATTTGTCGTGCGGCGCGGCAAGCTGGTGCCCGTGCCGGAGGGCTTTACGTTGATGAGCCCGGCCAAGGTGTGGCCGATTTTGACGACTCCGCTGCTTAGTCCCCTGGGTAAGTTGCGGCTGGCTGGCGAGTACTTCACGCCGCGGAAGACGGATGAAGCGGATGAGAGCCTAAAATCATTCGTGACGCGGAGATTTGGCCGGGAGGCGTTTGACCGGTTAATTCAACCGCTGATTGGCGGCATTTATACGGCTGATCCCGCGAAGCTGAGCATGCAGGCGACGTTACCGCAGTTTGTGGAGTTAGAGCGGCGGTTTGGCAGCTTGATACGTGGAGTCAGGAGTCAGGGGGCAGGAGTCAGGGGGCAGGAGTCAGGGGGCAGGGATCAGAACGCAAGTGGAGCGAGATACGGGCAGTTCCTTGCACCGCGGGATGGGATGCAGCGGTTGGTGGATGCGATTGTGGCGCGCCTGCCTCGGGAGAGTTTGGGGCTCAATGTACTGATCGAGCGTATCGAGTTGAACGGTGATGGTTGGAGGGTGTTCGTTCGTGGGAACGAAGGGCCTGACACATTTGACGAATTAATCCTCTCCGCTCCTGGTGCTGTTAGTTCCCGGCTGGTGGCAAATGTCGATGCGGAACTCGCGTCGCTGATTGGTCGGATTCCGTATGCGGGGTGTTCGGTCGTCGTGTTGGGAGTGAGACGCGACAGAATCGCGCATACTTTGGATGGATTTGGCTTTGTCGTGCCTGCGGTCGAGAACCGCCGAATCATCGCGGGGAGCATCGCGAGCGTGAAGTTTCCCGGGCGAGCGCCGGAGGGCAAGGTGCTGCTACGAGTATTCGTGGGTGGGGCTCTGCAGCCGGAGTTGAGCCAATTGCCGGATGATGAACTCCGCAGAATTGTGATGGACGAGCTTGGTGAACTGATCGGCCTAAGAGGTGAACCAGAGTTTTGCGAGGTTGCGCGCTGGCCAGGGATGATGCCGCAATACCATGTGGGGCATCTCGACCTCGTACGGCAAATCGAGGAACGGGCGGCGGCGATTCCGCGTTTTGCGTTGGCCGGCAATTCGTACCGCGGCGTTGGCATTCCGTTCTGCGTGAGAAGCGGCGAGGATGCGGCGGAGAGGATAGTGCGGAGTGCGGAATGCGGAATGCCGAATGCAGAGTAGGCGTAGGTTATGCGGCCTTTGGGATGGTGAGCACGAGCGTGGGCGACATATCGCCATTTGGATTGGATTGTACGAATTCTTCGTAGTCGCCAGAAAGCATGGTGAAATCGCGTTCGAGCAGAACGTCGTTGGATAAGGCGGCTTCGATCGCGGCGCGCTGCGGATGGTCGGAGGCGACGGCGATGCCCCCTTGGCCGTTGCTCACGAGTTCAACCGGCTCGCTGAGATGAATGCCGGTTGCGGTCAATTGCCGACCGATCCGATCGCTGAGCTCTTGGCACCGCAACTTGATGGCGGCATTGGCTGCTTGTTTCGATTCTTGAGCGGCATCGGGCTGGCTATTGCCGCCACCTAATAGCTCGGCGGTGAACGACAAACCTTTGCCGGCAGCACCCATAGCGCCACGGCCGAAGGTCAGCGCCGCCGCTCCAATCGCCGATCCGATCGCTACGGGAGACATTCCAGTCCTCAAATTACTCGCTGCGAGCTGTCCGCCAGCAGAATGACGCTAGCAGCCGCAAATTTTGCCTGCCTTATCTGGATCGTTTTATCGACAAATTCGGTCAGGCAAATTGAGCCAATCACGGTCTGGGTTGCTGGCGCGAAAGGGTCTGCCTAGTATCCGCGCCCATGCTGCAGCGTCTGCGACTATTTTCGACCCTCGCATTCCAGCCAACAATTGCGGCTGGAGAGCGCAAAGCCCAGGGTGTTTACTACACGCCTCCTGAGATCGCGGAGCGGATTGTCGATTGGACGCTTCGGCCTTTGATGAGCGAGCGGCGAGCGACTGAAACAAAGCTGCGTATCCTCGATCCGAGTTGCGGTGCTGGTGAGTTTTTGGTGGCGGCATTTCGACTGCTCTCGGCAACAGTTGGAAGTGACGTGGCTTGCTCGTCCCTGTGGGGCATCGATACGGATGATTCGGCTGTCGGCATCGCTCGGTCGCGACTCAAGTCGATTGATCCTGCGTTTCCAGTCGATCAGATCATTGCGGCAGACACGTTGACGGCGACCGCTTTCCTTCCGGCGTCATTCGACGCCGTCATTGGCAACCCGCCGTATATCAACATCCGACAACTGGCTAAGGCTCTGTCGCGCGAGCAGATCGAGGCTCTACGACAGAGTTACACGACAGCGACCGGCAATTTCGATTTGTACGTGCTGTTCATCGAACGGGCGATCGACTTGCTGAAGCCCGGCGGCCGGTGCGGGCTGATTGTTCCAGGCAAGTGGGCCACGCTCGACTATGCCCGCGCGTGCCGCGAATTGCTGTTATCCAAGGCAACGATAGAACAAGTTGTCGATTTGTCGGATTTGCGAGCCTTCGCCACTGCCAACGTCTATCCACACATTCTCATTTTCCAAAAAACGGCTGCTTGTTCATTGCATTCGGTCCAATATTCTGGCGGCTCAGATTCCCAGCCGTCCACGATTCTGCAATCCAGTCTGGCGGCGAGTGCGTTTCAATTTTCAGCGCTGCTCGACGTCGAATCGCGAATCCCAGCCACGCCTCTGGGCAATGTTGCCACGATCGCTTGCGGCACGGCTGGATATGCGGCGCAAAAAATTGTAGGCCAGCTTGTGGATCAGACAAACGATGAATTGGAGACTCTGACGGATGGATGCGACTTCATCACATCGGGCAATATCGACCGATACGAGGTTCTAATCGGAAACGTCAGGTATTTGAAACGAACCTACGTGCGTCCCAAGCTCTCGCTCGCAGCATCTGAACTCACTGCGGCCAAACGGCGAATGTTTGGCTCGCCAAAGATCGTCGTGGCGGGCATGTCTCGCCGGCTGGAAGCGGCTTGGGACCATGCAGGGCTGGCGCTGGGCGTGCAGGTGTTTGCTCTTAGTGACTGCCGGCTGGACCCGTTTTATGTACTGGCTCTGCTGAACTCCAAGCTGCTGAGTTATCTGTTTGCGACGCGTTTTGCCGCGAAACGGCTGGGGGGCGGTTATCTGGCAATCAACAAGGGGCAACTTACGCAACTGCCGGTTCGAGTCGTGACTGCCGAGGAACATGATTTGACGCATAAAGTCGAGCAATTGAGCCAGTTGGCTCGGGAGTGGACGCCGGCAAGCGATCCGCACATCGACAAGCTTGTGTATCAACTTTATCAGCTCACTGAGGCGGAAATTAGCCGCGTCGAAGCACACTTTGCCGAGCCAGCCGCTAAGGCGGCGTAGGTAGGCTTGTGTCAGCCATAACTTGACTCGGGGAACCAGTTGGTTTACATAATGAAGTTCTGATGAAGGTGCTCTCTCCGGCCTTCTTAGCCGCGGATTTCAGGCGAATCCTCGGCTCCCACCTATTCTGCTGATTTCGGAGGATTGCATGTTTCGCGTTTCGCGTCTTCGGTGGCGAGCGGCGTTCACGCTCGTCGAGCTTCTGGTTGTGATCGCCATCATTGGCGTGCTGGTCGCCTTGCTGTTGCCCGCCGTGCAAACGGCTCGCGAGTCGGCCCGGCGAACTCAATGCGCCAATAACATCAAGCAGCTCGCTTTGGGCATGCAGATGCATCATGACACGTTTTTGAAATTGCCTAGTGGCGGCGATCAGAATTCGGGGGTGCGATATGTGATTGGCTGGCCCGCGCAAGTGTTTCCGTTCATGGAGCAGAAAGCACTGCGGGACCAGATCGAAGGTCTGACCTCTAATGCGTTATTGACCGTGATGCCGTGGCGTTTCACGGCTGCTCCTCATAATGGGGACAAACCGATGTTCACGGATCAAATTCCAGCGTTTCGCTGTCCGTCGTCGGAACTGGGCAAAAAGAGCCCCGATGCATGGAACACTGCCAATCCCGATATCAATGCCGTAAACCAATCGCCGCTCCACTATCGGGCAAACGGCGGATCCGCGACTAGTGAACTGCTGCAGGGCACTCAAAGTCGGCATGCTTGGTGGAGCAAGTCTGGCGTCATTTATCCCAAGAGCACGGTTCGATTTGCAGATATTACGGATGGCACAACCAACACACTGCTCGTTGGTGAGACTTCATCTGCTTTTGGACGAGGGCTGTTTTCGCGAAGTTGGGGGAGCATTCAGCCGTGGACTTGGGGGTACTACAACTATCCAGCGCAGGCGAATCCGCCGGACGAAAATCTGGGTTGGTTGATGATTGATCACAAAGTTGTGACATACCCGATTGGCTATACCGGTTCTTTCTTTACGAACGAAACGCCGTTCACGAGCGGGCACCCGAACGGGGCGACGATGGCTTTGGTCGATGGCAGCGTGCGGTTCATGACGAAGAACACGCCGCTGTTGGTGTTGCAGGCGATGGCCACGCGCGGCGACGGCGAGGTTTTTGCCGATCCGTAGTGAGTAGTGACTAGTGGATGGTGAATACGTTTGGTCAAGCTGCTTCAAACGCGATTGGATTTCATGTTTATTGCTAAGTTTGTTCGGTTTCTGTTGTCGCTCGGTTTCCTTGTCTGCTTGATTGCAGGCTGTAGCGGAGGAGGGGAAGGGCTCGCTGTCGTGAAAGGAAAGGTGTCTTATAAGGGTAAACCAGTGCCCAATGGGACGGTCAACTTTCTACCTGGCGACGGCAACAAACCGTCGGCAACGGGTGAGATACAACCGGACGGGTCGTACACGCTCAAGACGTTTGTGAGCAACCGTCCGAGCGAAGGGGCTGTGATTGGGAAACACAAAGTGGTCATCGTGGCCATGGTTGATATGGCTTCGCGTTTGCCAGAGGAGCGGATTGCGCTGCCGCCGCCGATTGTGCCGATCAAATACACGAGCCCGGCCACGAGCGATTTGACGGCGAATGTGGAGAACAAGGAAAACACGATTGATTTTGATTTACAGGATGGGAAATAAGCCTGAGATTTATTTTGTGGCGGTAAGGAACTCGCTGAGGGTTTCCAGGTTGGTGCTGAACGTGTCGCTGTTGAGGTAGCGGTCGCCAGTTTTGAATTTGGGCTGGCCGTAGAGGCGTTCGCCGGAAAAGGTGCTGATCCAGCGGCCTTCGGAATCGAGCGAGGATGCGATCTTTTTGGCTTGCTCGCGTAGCTCGGCAGCGGATGGTTCTGTCTTGAGTGACTTGCCGTTGTTGGCGAGGGCTTTGTATTCGGCTTCGATGGCGCTGAGGCGGGAATCGACCTTCCAGCCGTAGTGGTCGGGAAGCATGGCGTCGTCGAAGGTTAAGTAGTATTCGTCGTTGCGTCGGTTCATGTAGAGGGGTTTGTTCGTTTTCATCTCGTAGTAGCGGGCGAGGCGGCCGTCTGGGAGTAGGGATTTTTTGAGGTAGGCCAAGGCGCGGGGGATGGGTTCCAGATATTTCTTGTCGCCAGTGGTGCGATAGATTTTCATCAGTGTTTCGAGGGCGTCTTGGGATTCGCCACCGGTGATGGCGGCGGGCTCGAAGCGGCGGGCCCAGATGGGCTGCATGTCGCGGCTGTATTGCTGGGCCCAGACGGGTTGTGGGTCGGGCATTTGGGCGAGGATGAGGAAATCGCCGAGTCTGGCGAGGGCGGCGCGGTAGCGATCGTCTTTATAGACGGCTGCGGCGGTGAGCAGCGTTTCGCTAACGGTTCCGGCGAGGCCGTCGTTGAGCGTGTACATGTTCCAGTAGTCTTTGACTTTGCCCTCGGTGCGATAGTCGTAGTCGGGATAGCTGGCTTTCTTCGGCTCGGCGGGAGCCTTGCCCTCCCGAACGGGGCCGGTCCAGATTTGAGGGAAGGCACCGTTGGCGAATTGGGCCTTGAGGAGGGCGTTGAGCGCGATGGTGGCCGACTCGTGGACTTTGGCGTCTTTGAAGTCGAGGGCTTCATCCAGCTTGGACATGAACTGGATGGCGGACTGCGAGATGTTGTCGTCGAGGGTGGAGTTGTTTTGGCCGCCCCCTTTGCCGTTGCGATAGAGATTTACGCGGCCTTTGGGATCGAAGTCGATGCAGTTTTGCCAGCCGCCGGATTTGAGTTGGCCGTAGATGAGGGATTCGCCGGCTTCGCGGGCGGCGTCAAGATAGAACTTGTCGCCGGTGGCTTTGTAGGCGGCGAGATAGGCCATTCCGACGGTGGGAGTGCCGGGGGGTTGGACCCAGATTTGCGTCGCGGTGGCGGGGCCTTCGCCGTGACGGAGCTTGAGGTCGGGGGA
>JANNTN010000864.1:0-4476 GCA_031394445.1 Anatilimnocola sp. | reverse complement strand
TTCAGGGGTCAATCCGACATACACGAGCTCGGCATGTTGTACATCGAGGTGCAGGTTGATGAGCAGGCAACCCACGTCGATGTACAACATGCCGAGCTCGTGTATGTCGGATTGACCCCTGAAGTGAGGGGCCGCGGCTGGGGGCTAGAGCTCACCAAGGAGGCGCTGCGACTGGCCTGCGCAACCAATTCGCAACAGGCCGTATTAGCCGTCGATGCGGCCAACGAACCGGCGCTGCGAATGTATTCCGAAGCAGGTTTTCAGGTGTTCGACCGCCGTGCCGTTTGGCTGCGGACTTTTCCGCGCGATCCGTAAGCCATTTCAGGTTAAGCACTTCCGCCGACTGCCAAACGCGCAGCGGATTCGAATGGCGGAGATCGCGACAATTTGTCCACGTCGTTGCGGCGGGCTGCCGAAAAAATCTTTGCCTGTTTCAATTTGAGATTCGACCACGAAAAGCTGCCTTTTCAAAGCATGTATGAAGGACCGAAGAATTTTTCGGACGGGCGTAGGCTGGCAGTCTCTGGACATGCTAGCGGCGCGGGTTATACTCGCCCCCGCTACTAACAACGACGGGCAATCTGGCACAACGCCGGGGCTCGTTTCCTCGAAGGCAAGTGCTACCGCGCCGGTGGCCGACTGCGGTTATTCCAATCGCAGAGCTTGAAACACATAGATCGGTAACGGCGCTCGGCGTGCGCGCGTGAGGCGGCAAGGACGTGAGCAAGATCGATACGGAGATCGTGTCAGCCGTGGAACGCGCGCTGACGGGCAAAGTCGGCCCAGAACGATTTGCGGTCTGGTTCGGCCGCGGCGTGCGGATGGAGCCATGCGGCAAGACGCTGCGCATCGCCGCGGCCGACGTTTTTCGTCTCGACAACTTGCGGCGGTTGTTCCGTGCCGATCTGGTCGAAGCGACACGAATTGCCGGGAGCCTGCTCCAGATCGGTTTGGAAGACGTTGAGTTCGTTGTCGATCCCAGTCTGGCTACGGTCGCGCCTGTCGATGTACCAGTCGAGGCAACTGACAATAGTGCGGCAGGCTCACCTCTCCCTGCTACTCCCGTTTCTTCTGCTCCTCCTGTTGCAGTGATTCGTGCCGCGGAGCGTTTTGGTTCGGGCGGTTCGCGAGAGCGCGGCGACGATCAGCACCGTCTGCCGCGGCGGCAGTTTGCGAGCCTGGATGATTTTTTGGCGAGCGAGACGAATCGGATTGCATTGACGGCTGCGCAGTCGGTCGCGAGCCGGCCCGGCCATTATTCGCCGCTGACATTTGTGGGACCGCCCGGTTCGGGCAAGACGCACCTGCTCGAAGGCATTTGGCGTCAGGCGCGGGCGGCGCGAAAACTGCGGAGCGTGATTTATCTGTCGGCGGAGCAATTCACGAATCAGTTTATCGATGCGATTCGCAACTCGGGCGCGCCGAATTTTCGCCGCAAAATTCGCGATGTGGAGTTGCTCTTGATCGACGATGTGCAGTTCTTTGGTGGCAAACAATCGACGCTGGTGGAACTGGTCCATACGATCGATACGCTGCTGCGTGCGGGACGTCAGCTTGTGTTTGCTGCCGATCGTCCGCTCGCGGAGCTGAGAGGTTTGGGGCCGGAAGTTATTACACGTTTGTCGGGTGGGTTGGTTTGTACGTTGGAAGCGGCCGATTTTTCCGCGCGATTGGGAATTCTTCAGCAACTCGCTCGCAAGCAGGAAACGACGATCGCTGATGAGGTGCTGAACTGGATGGCGGGGCAACTCGATGGCGACGCGCGGCACTTGGCCGGTGCGTTGAATCGGTTGCGGGCGGCGAGTGAGGCGCATGAGCGGGCGGTTGATTTGGATTTTGCACAGCTTTCGCTGAGTGATCTGATTCAGGCGAGTCGGCGGCCAGTGCGGTTGCCCGATATTGTGGAGGCGGTGTGCGATGTGATGGGTGTGGAGGCGAAGGAATTGCAATCGGGCAGTAAGACGGCGAGTGTGGCGATGCCGCGGTTGGTGGTGATGTTTTTGGGGCGGTAGTGGACGCGGGCGGCGTTGTGGGTGTTCAGCGGGACGCTGGGCCGGCGCAGCCATAGCACGGTGGTGTCGGCTCAGCACAAAGTGACGGAGTGGCTGGCGGATGGAAAAACCTTCGCCGTGGGTCACGGCGAGTGCCGCATCGAAGACGCGATCAAACGGATTGAGACGAAGCTGAAGCTGGCGTGAATGCTGTCGGTTTTTAATCCAACACCGCGACGAGCGGTGCTGCGTAGTTTTTCCAGAGAGTGTCGAGCGTGGCGGCAGATAGTTGGCCGTCGTGGATGATGAAGCGGTAGCTGGCGCGGTGAGGCGCGGCGGGCGTGATTTCCCAATCGCCGAGAAATTGCGGCGTATAGACCATGTAAGGCATGGTGGGGTGGATGCGGAGCGGCTCGGGGAAGCGGAAGTTGCTCGGACTGGTCAGCAAGGCGATGCCGGCGGGTTGGCCTGCGACCATGCCAAAAATATCGCACCACCGCGGGCGAGTGTGATTGCCCTTGCGGCGATCGTCGCCCTCTGAAGTGAGGAAGGTGACTTCTTTGGGCACCCAGGGACGCGCGGCGCGGATGGCCATGCCGCCGTAGTGATATTCGGGAAGCTTCAACGGGCTGTCGGTGGCGCAGCGAATTTCGGTGTCGATGTCCATCAACCAGTAGCCCGATTTCCAACCGGCATTCCAGGCGCGCACGTTCCAGGTTTCGCGGAGGGCGACTTTGCCGCCGCTGGTTTTTCCGATTTCGGCACTGTCATTGCCAGCCGTGAGGTCAACATGCTCGTGCTGAGTGCGAAATGATGCGAAGAGTGGTCCGGAGGGGCCGATGTCCGCGCTGTGAAAGCGAACGCGGCCTTTGCCGCCGGCCAGATTCCAAAAATCAACATCGCGGCTTTCGAACTGGGACTTGGTGAAGGCGAAGAAGATTCCGCTTTGATGAAGATGGTCGGGCGGAAACTCGTCGGTGACGATCGCGCCGCGGGGAGTTCGCACGGGATGCAAATGTCCGCTGCGGCCAAAACGCGGGTCGATGCCGTCGCCAGGTTCGACGTGGGCTTTGTTGTATTGGAGTAGTTGGCGATCTTCGTAACGCACTTCGATGGCACGATCCGTTTCGACAATCGCAATTCTTGCTGTGCTGGCGGCGGGGCCGGGTTCGAAGCGATAGGTACGTTTTTGTCCGGCGCGGATGGTGCCGGTGGCAACAAACCACAGTTTGCCGGTTGCCGGATCGATTTGAGTAGCAATCGGTGGTTGCTGCGGATCGCCTTGTTCGGTTAGCCGGAGGGATGGCGCGTCACGGAGCGCGGGGGGGAGATCCAGAATGACGAGGGGGTCGGTACGGTCGGAGTCGCCGTCAGAGACCTGGACGGTGGTGACTTGAGCCGTGACGGGGCTGAGGGTGAGGCAGGTTGTCAGAACGAGCCAGGTGGTCGCAATGTATCGCCGCATAAGTGATGCTCCGGGGAAGATGCTGATGATACGTGGCTTTTGGGGTCGGCTGTGAGTAGGCAAACTGGGGAGAAGTTTAGAGTTTAGGGTTGGGGCGGCGGGTATTTTTCAAAGAGGATAAAAGCCTTAAGTTTTGGCGTAAGTGGTTGTGATTGTTGGATTTGGAAGTTGAGGGTTGGGAGAAATGGGTGCGTTAATGTTTAGGGTTTAGGGTTTGGCTGGTCAGTTGTCAGTTGGAGGAAACGTGGTTGCCCAATAAGTAGATTGCAGTTTGGAGGAAAAAGCGGGTCGGAATTTGGGAAATAGTTTTCAGGGCCGGCCGGAGGCCCGAGCCACGGGGAGGCACGCGTGGCGGGGGAGGCGGTATGATGGCGGGCGGCTGGGGAGGAAATTTGGGAAGGGAGAGGCCAACGAAGAGCGATGGGAAAGTATCAATACGACGTGGTGGTGATTGGGACGGGGCCCGGCGGCGAGGGGGCTGCGATGCAAGCCGGGAAGCACGGCAAGAAGGTGGCCGTGGTGGAACGCTATGCCCGCATTGGCGGCGGCTGCACACACTGGGGCACCATACCCAGCAAGGCTCTGCGTTTTGCCATCTATCGCATGACGGAAGTCAACAACAGCCCGTTGTTTCGCGAGGCGGGCGTGTCGGCCGAGTTCGAGTTCCCACAGCTTCGCAAAGGCGCCGAACAGGTCATCCGCAAGCAGGAGGACATGCGTCGCGGCTTTTACGAGAAAAACAGGATCCCGATTTACAACGGGCAAGCCCGCTTCGTCGATCCGCACACCATCGAGGTCTGCGAGGCCAAGGGGGCCTGCGAACGGATCACGGCCGACAACTTTGTGATCGCCGTGGGTGCCCGTCCCTATCGTCCGCCGGACGTCGATTTCACGCACCCGCGAATTTTCGACAGCGACACGATCCTCAACCTGACCTCCACGCCGTGGAGCATTTCGGTTTATGGGGCGGGGGTCACCGGCTGCGAATATGCGTCGATGTTTCGCAATTTGGGCTGCAAG
>JANNTN010000857.1:0-2864 GCA_031394445.1 Anatilimnocola sp. | reverse complement strand
TACCGCGACGATCTGCCAACGATCGAAGCAGCGCAAGCTGAGCTTGCGTCGTGGCAACAATGCGAAACCGCTGCGACCGTCGCCGGCAAAACCGAGGAAGCCCAAGTCTGCCATGCCCGCGTCGAACAAGCTCAGCGCCAGTTATGGCGACTGCAAAGCCTGCCGCGACCTCAGTTTCCGCTACCGATAACACTCGCGAAACTCGGCGAGGCAATTTGGCTGTTCGTGCCGGGTGAGCATTACCAAAGCTTGCAAACCAAACTTCGCGGGACGTTCCCCGATCGGCCCATTCTTGTTTCCACGATTACCAACGGCTGGCAACCGGGCTACATTCCTCCTGCCGAAACCTACGGCCGCGGCATCTATCAGGAACAAATCGCTGTTGTGGCTCCCGGTAGCGCCGAGCAAATCCTGGCGGCGATTAGCGAACGAATCGCGGCGCTGATCGCCTAATTCTGCTCCTTCCAAATCGGACGAGACGAATCGAAGAAGAACCAAAACAACGAATTCATCAGCATTGCGCCGGCGGAGATGTAGAACACCGTCTGCCAGTTGCCGTCTTTTGCGAGAAAGCCGATCAGCCAGGCGAAGACGGCGGCGGCGAGGTTGCCGCACATGTTGCCGATGCCGAGAACTGAAGCCACGTTTTGTCCGGCGATGTCTTGATAGACGGCCCAGGACGCGCCGAGGCCGAATTCGATTGTGAATCCGATCAGAAGCATGAGTCCGACGAATAACCAGACATCACGAACCTGCGAAGCGACCAGGTAGAGGCCACAGACGATGACTCCCGCGCACATTCCCGGCAGCCGTCGCCCCCAGGCCAGGCCGTAGGCCCGCACGAGCCGGTCGGTCGTCGCGCCGCCGATCAGCCCGCCGCAAATTCCCGTTAAGCCGGTCAGTGCGGTCATTACGCCGGCGACGACCAGCTTGTCGCCGATTTTTGCGGTCAGATATTCGCCGTGTGTTTCCACCAAGTATTGCGGCAGCCAAGTGGCGAGGAAGATCCAGCCGAGATTGACGGCGCAGTTGCAGCCGCAAATGAGCCAGACTTCGGGGCTGCGAAACAGGGCGTCGATGGGCAGCGATGTGTCGTCCACGCGTCGCGCTAGCACCGGGCTTTCGCCGATGAGTTCGGTTTCGGCTTTGTTACACCACGGATGTAGCCGCGGGCGATCGCGATAGAGCCACCAAAAGAAGGCGGCCCAGAAAAAACCGAGTAGGCCGTAGAGCATGAAAACGACCCGCCAGCGGCCGGTTTCCCAGCCAAGATTGTGCCCGATGATCAACATCAAGGTGGGTGTGAGCGAGAACGAAATCAGGCTGCCGGCGCGGCCACCCATCGCGACGATGGTGTTGGCTCGGCCGCGGGCGGAGGCGGGAATCCAGCGCTTGAGCAGACTCGCGGCGGCGGGATACGCGCCAGCCTGAGTCACGCCCATCGCCAGGCGCACGATCACAATCGCCGCGAGACCGTTCACGAGTCCCAGGCCGATCGTGGCCAGCGACCAGCCGACGACATAGAGCGCGAGCGTGCCCCGCGCGCCGAAGCGATCGCTCAACCAGCCCGCTGGAACCTGCATGAGGGCGTAGGCGAAGAAAAACGCGAGGGAAGTGCGGCCGAATTGTTCCTTGTCGAGGTTCAGCTCGCGCAGGACCGAATCGGTCGCGGGGCTGATGGCGAAGCGATCGAGATACAGTAGGACCGACATCGCCGTGCAGAGCAGGACGACGAGGTAGCGAACCTTGGTAGGAACGGCTGCATCGGTGAGGCGGGTGACATCGGAGGTCATCGAGTGTTATTTGGTTGGTTCGGCGTTCCAAACCTTGACATCGTCGAAGAAGCCGTCTTTGCCGGCGACGCCGAGCTCGATTTTGGATTTGGTGGCGTGGGCGATGCCGGAGGATTTGAGGTAGCCGGCGGGTTTGCCGTCGATGGTGACGCGCATTTCGTCGCCGGCTGTTTCGACAACGAGCGTGTACCAGCGGCCGGGTTCGAGCTTGGCGGGGAATTTGGCGCTGCGGCCGACGAGCATTTTGGCGACCTCGGCTTTTTTGGTGGGGTCTTTCTTAATCTCGTAGATGTCGTTGCGCATGTTGCCGTCGCGCTCGTCGATGAGGGTGACGCTGTCGAGGCGGACTTGGGCCCGGCAGAGGTGGCCGTAATGCGCGCCGGTGTATTTGCGATCGTCGAACTCGACGTCGATCATCGTCGCGCCGTCGAAGCGGATGCGAGTCTCGATGATGCTGTTCGTCGTGGGCACCTCCAGGCCATGCACGGCGGCGTGGGCGGTGATTTCGCGTTTGCCGTCAGCGGCGGGGATTAATTTGTCGCGTGTTTGGGTGCCTTTGAGCGCACCGGATTCGAAGGCGAAGGTCGGGACGACGCGGTGCCATTCTTTGGGCCGCTCGGTTCCCTCGAAGTCGTCGGAGAAGAGCAGTTCCTTCTTGACGGCGATCGGCTTATCGGGAATGGCCGGCGGGTCGGCCGCAAAAGCGGTGGCGGCGGTGATGAGGAGGGCGGCGGAGAGGAGGGGCGTTTTCATGGAGGGCTCGTGAATGGTGAGGGAAAGAGAGGGGCAGCAGGCGAGGCCTATTATGCACTTCCTTAGCCGGGATTGCCGCACCCATCTGAATTGCCCGGATTGGCGACGGCTGTTTGGCGAAGCTGGGTAGAAGTTAATAGTGAGTGTAGGGTGTGGGCGGAGCTTTTTTGCGAGCGGTTTGAAGCCTCAACTTTGCTGCAAGTCTTTGAAGGTATTGGGTTTGGGAGTTGAGGGTTGTGGGACATAGGTACGCTAATGTTTAGGGTTTAGGGTCGGGCATTAGAGGTCGGAGGTCAGAAGTCGGAAGTCAGAGCTTGG
>JANNTN010000856.1:0-20693 GCA_031394445.1 Anatilimnocola sp. | reverse complement strand
GATGAGCGGGCTGGGATTAAGAAATTTTTTGATTTCGAGCGACGGGTTTTTCGGAATGACCAGATTGGAAGTGTCGCTAGGCGGGAGTTGCGAGTGCCGCGTGACCTCGAACGTGATGTAGCACTCGACGGTGCCGCCGGTGGGAACCTGCGCCGCGTTGAAGACGATTTGCTTCAGCCCGTCGATCTGGCGGTACTTGTACGGCGGAATGCCAGGAGAGACTTGCTCGGAAATTACCTTGGCTTGTTGCTCAGGCCAATCGGCGGGCACCGGAAACGTGCCGACGACTTCGCTGCACGAGCCGGCGATGGCGCGCACCGAAATTCCGAACTCCCACTTGTGGGTTTCGGACTCAGCGGCTTTACCTGCCACCGCGACTGGCTGCGGCTCAGGCTGGGCTACAGCCGGAATCGACGGCGCAAATGCGACCGCAGTGGCCAGGCAAAATGAAATACGGCAACTCATGTTTTCCCCTCGCGGCGGATAGGCCGCACCACGATTTTACATCGCGGCGTTTAGGGAAGCATAAGTTGCGGTTTGGACCTCAGGGTCCGTTTATAGCGTCGGCGCAACTTCGATGGGGCCGGGGAATGTCTGGGGTGAGCTTGGCAGCATCATGCTCGCTTGCGGCGAGCCGGGTGGGCACGACGGCGGCGGGCAGACATTGCATCGATCGCCCCGATTAAACCAGCTTCCGCACGCTTCGCGGCAGGTGCTGCAGCCGGAAAGGCTTGCGATCGTCACAATCACTGCGGCTAGAGAGAGCAATTTGTTTGACATGGCGTTTTCTCCGAATCGGCGCTCAAGTTCCGCGTTTCTTCCAGGCAACTCTAGCCCCGGTATGACGAGGTGCAAACGCAACCGTGGCGAATTCGCAACATCTGTCCCCAATCGCTGGGCAGTGCCTGCCGAATATGCCGACCGCGCGGCGCTGGGTGTTGTCGTTATGCTTTGCAAGGGGGTGTAGTCTTGCTCCGGCCAAGTCGAGAAAATGATAAAGCGGGTTCCTAGCCGAACTCAGCACGCGCACGCACTCCGAGATGGCGGCGGAAGCACGGATCGCGTAGTTAGCAAAACCATTACGAACGGAATCATCCTTCTCATGATGCGGCGAGCGGCATTTCGACTGGCAGGAATTGCCGCCGGGCTGGCCTTGTGTCTGGCCCTGGTTGCCGTGGGAGCGCTACAGGCGGCCGAAGGCCCGGCTGGTGACTCCGCCGCGGATCCCACGCCGGTTCAAGCACCCGCCGGGGCCGAGAAGCAGGTCTGCCAGGCGTTTCGCGTCCGCGAACAGGACCAGGTTTGGCTGGTGAGCACGCGGCATCTGGATTGCTGCGTGGGCAAGTACATCCCGACCTATCAGATTTGGCTCTACGAGAAGGGGACGTGGCAGCCGCGAACGGAGGCCGATTTTTTTGCGGCTGACTCAGCGGATGTGGTGACGCCGATTTATGTCCACGGAAACCGAATCACTGCCAGCGAGGCCAGCAGCTACGGTTTGAGTTTCTATTTCGAGCTGGTGGGGAAATTCGATGACGAGCCACCGGTGCGGTTTGTGATTTGGTCTTGGCCGAGCGATCAGATTAAAGGGCCGCTGAAAGATGTTCGAGTGAAGGCCGACCGATCCGATTGTGAGTCGTACTTTTTGGGCTGTTTTCTGGCACGGATGCAGCCGGACGTGCGGGTGGGGTTGCTGGGATACAGCTTTGGGGCACGTGTGCTCAGCGGTGCGCTGCATGCGGTTCACGGTGGGGCGATGTTCGGGTATGTAGTTCCCGGTGGAGAGCATCCGAAAATCCGTGCGGCTTTGTGGGCGGCCGCGGAACACAACCATTGGTATCAGCCGGGGCAGTTTCATGGTCGGGCACCGGCGGCTGAGGAAGCGTGGTTTGTCACCGTGAATCCTTGCGATCCGGTGTTGTCTCGCTATCGATTCGTCGATGAATGCAGCAATCCCGTGGCCGTCGGTTTCGCGGGCATTTATGGCCGCAATCTGCTCGATCCGGCTGCCAACGCCGGCATCGAAGAAATCAATGTTTCGAATATCGTGGGCGGCACGCATGATTGGCGGGCGTATCTTTATTCGCCGTGGATTCAGAATCGGACACGCGAGTATGTGCTATGGCACGAGCTAGCGGTGACCAAAGCCGCGGGAGGTCTGGGGGCAGGAACTGCCAAGCGGACTCAGGAATCGGCGGCAACTCGATAGCCAGCCAGCCCCGCAGAATGTCCCAGCGGCGTCTTAAACGAATTTCGCGACTGGTTTTAGACGGCGGGGATTCGGATTACGATTGAGGGAGTAATTCGAATGGGAATTCTCATCTGAAGAAGTGCATTGTGGCCGATTCGCAAACGCTTGAACAAGAACTGCCAATGAGCACGCCGCCGGCGGCTGTGCAGAACCCGCTGAATGTGGATGCGGGGGATGCTGCGCCGCGGACTTCGAAACGGGAGATGGCGTTGCCGATGGTGCAGGGGCGGAGTAACCCTGGGGCGGGGATTGATTACGAGTTACTGCTCGATTGCGTGCATTGTGGGTTGTGTACGGCGTCGTGCCCGACTTATGTGGAGACGGGAAACGAGAACGATAGCCCGCGGGGGCGGATTTATTTGATGCGGGCGGTGCGGGATGAGCGGCTGCAGATGACGCATGAGGTGCAGCGGCATTTGGAGCTGTGTTTGGATTGCCGGGCGTGCGAGACGGCGTGCCCGTCGGGCGTACAGTATGGAAAGTTGATCGAGCCGTTTCGCGTGGGGATGGAACAGCAGGCAGCGGCGAGCGGCAAGCCGGCGAAAAACGACGATTGGTTCCATCGGTACATTTTGTTCGGGCTATTTCCATATCCCGATAAGCTGCGACAGTCGCTCGTGCCCGCGCGAATCGCGCAAAAGCTGGGCCTCGATCGGCTGCTGGTGGCGACGGGGCTGTGGCGATTGTTGCCGCCGCGGTTGGGGCGACTGGTGACGATGCTACCGCCGCTGGAGAAGCCGCTGCCGGCGCTGCCGGAGTTTTTGGCGGCAAAGGGGCGGCGGCGGGGTCGGGTGGCGCTATTTACTGGCTGCGTAGGCGATGTGCTGTTTCGGCAGACGAATTGGGCGACGGCGCGGGTGCTGCAAGAGAACGGCTGCAACGTGATCGTGCCGCAGAACCAGGTTTGTTGCGGAGCGATTCATTTTCACGCCGGGAGCAGCGAGCCGGCGCGAGAGATGGCGGATACGAATGCGGCGGCGTTCGATCACTCCAGCGTGGATGCGATTATTGTGAACGTGGCCGGGTGTGGGTCGATGCTCAAAGACTACGGCCATCATTGGCATGATGAGAAACAGCACGCGAGGGAGCAATTCGCTGCGAAAATTCGCGACTGCAATGAGTTTTTGGATGGGCTGGGGCTGATTGAGCCGCCGGGGGAGATTCGGCTGACGGCGACGTATCACGATGCGTGCCATTTGGTGCATGCGCAGAAAGTGCGGGAGCAGCCGCGAAACTTGTTGAAGAAAATTCCAGGCCTGAAGCTAGTCGATTTGCCCGAATCGGAACTGTGCTGTGGAGCAGCGGGAACTTACAACCTGACGGAGCCGGAAATGGCGGAGCGGCTGGCGCGGCGGAAGCTCAATAACATTCGCTCAACGGGTGCCCGGCTGGTTCTGACGGCGAACGCGGGGTGTTTGCTACAGATTGCCCGTGAGGCGCGGATGCAGGGGGAAGCGCTAAAGATCATGCACCCGATGGAGTTGTTGGATTTGTCGTATCGGAAGGAAGCGGTGAAGTTTTAGTTCGTTCGTTGGGCAATCTGCCAGCTTGTCATGCGACAAGCAAGCTGCTTGTCGCTACGTCAGGGAGGCGATTTCGAGGTTGGCGAGTAAGTGGAGGAGGTCGCTGTCGGTGGGACGGCGGAGGGGATCTTTGGCGAGCATGAGGCGGAGGAGATAGGCGATTTCTAGCGAAATGTCGGAGCGAAACTGGCGGATATCGGGCGGGGCTTCGTTTCGGTGGCGCATTAGGAGTTGCCGCGGTGACGAATCGGTAAATGGCGTCTGGCCGGTGAGCGCTTCGTAGAGAACGATGCCGAGAGAATAGGTGTCGGCCGTTGGCGTGATGCGCTGGCGAGCCAACGATATCTCGGGCGGTGCGTATTGGGCGGAAATCGGAAAAGAATCATTCGATTCGCATTCACTGCTTTCTAGCTGCCGGGCCATGGTCAGGTCGATGAGCGTGGCATGGCCTTGGGGCGAAAGGATCACATGCTCAGGGCGAATTTGGCCGTGAAGCCAACCGGAGTGATGCAGGGCGGCGAGCGCTTCGGCAATTTGGCGGGTGATGTTGAGTGCGCGGGCGATGGGCAGGATTGATGGCGATGAATTTTTTGCCGGTGCGGATTGGTGCAGCAGGCAACGAAGCGCAACACCTTCTTGATAGGGCAATAATGAGTAGGGTCGCGGTGCGTCGTGGTCGGCGGCTAATACACAGATCAGATTCGTGTGTTTGACGGCGCTAGTGACGGAGACTTCGCGACGCAGAAACGTTCGCTCGAAATGGCCGGGTATCGTTGTCGAGCGTGAGGTTTTTAGGATGTAGCAGCCGGGGCCGCGATCGGTGTTGGCGGATGCGCGATAGAGGGCCAGCTTTCCGGTGCTATGGAGGCGACGGGTGAGCCGCCAGGGGAAGGGTGGTGCGTTGGGCAGTGACGAGGCAACGGCAGGCAAGATGCCTGCCCCACGAGGGACGGCAGGCGGGACGGGTGTCCCACGACGCAGGACGACGCCTTGTGGCTTCATGCCGGTAGTTACTGCGAAGAGAATTAGCGGAGGGCCCAGCCCACGCCGCGAAACTGATAAGCCTTATCGAATGCATCGGGTTTGGCGGTAGCTAGGCGTGATTGCGGCGGTGTGTAGGCCGCACAGATTATCAAATGCTTGCATGAGCTTCGGGACAGAACTAGAATCCGAAACTCTGGCGCGGCAAGTAGTTGGGGCTATCGCGGATATGGTGGGCAGAGCCCACCCTACGATGCTCTGGCGGGGCAATGGTGGGCCGGCGCGAGCCGACCAACGCTGCGCGTCGGTGCCCGTCGCTGGTCCCACCCTACGACGTTTTATGGGCCAAGACCCACTTAAAATTATATGAAATTCAAGTTTGGACGACTGGTTCAAGTAATTGCATTGATGGCAATCATGGGTTGCGCTGGCTCTCAGCCGGGAGCGAACAAGGAGGGCGGCCCAGCCGGCGAGAAAGGGAGCGCGGCGAGTACGAAGCGACTGCTGTTTGTCACGAATGGTGACGATCCGTTTTGGGATGCCTTGCTCAGCGGGCTGAATGAGGGGGCGAAGCAGAGCAAGCTGGCGGAGGTAGGGCTTTCGGTGCATCGCGACGTGAACAACGGCACGGCGGAGGGACAGGTTGAACAGTTGCGGCAGTACACGACGCAGGATGACATCGCCGGCGTGGCCATTTCGGTAATTCAGGCCGATAATCTGGCGATCGTCGAGGAATTGCGAAAGCTGCAAAAGAAGGGCGTTAAGGTTATCACCGTCGATAGCGATGTGAACCGCGGCAGTTATCGTGATGCACGGAGCTTTTATATCGGAACGGACAATATCGTTGGCGGGCGTGCGTTGGGCACGGCAACCAAGGCAATCTTGGATTCCAAGGGGAAAAAGGAAGGCGGGTACGTGCAGTACGCCGGGTTCACAGACGTCGATAACGCCCGCGCTCGAATGGATGGCGTGAAAGAAGCAATCGGCTCGGCGTTCACTGAAAAGGATCGCATGCCCGACGGGATGGATTTGATCAAGGCTCGCGACAACGTGCGGAACGCAATTCAGAACCACCAGAACGTGGTGGCGCAGATTGGCATTTGGGCTTACAACGCGCCGGCGATCGCTGACGTGGTGAAGGAGACCGGAACGCGCGACAAGTTTGTCGTGGGAACATTCGACGCCCAGGATCTGGCGATTGCCGCGATGGAGAAGGGGAGCATCGACGTGATGGTGGTGCAAAATCCTTTCGACATGGGCGTGCAGACGGTGAAGCTGCTGAAGGCGATGATTCAGGACGATCAGCCGACGATCAAGGCGATGTTTCCGAATTTGGGCAAGGAGGACGGCGATATTTATACGACAGGCTTGCGGGTGGTGGTGCCGGACGCAAAGTCGCCGGTGACGGCCAAGTTGTACGATCCGAAAGTCGTTGAGTTCATGCTCCTCCCCGATTTCAAAGCGTGGCTGGCGAAATTCGGCCTGCATAGTTCATGAGTTCTTCGCCTTCTTCCGCGCCCTCGGCAGGCTCGCCGATGCTGGCGCGGCCGGCCGGTCGGTTTTCTTTACCGCTGAACGAACTAGCGCTGGTGCTGGCCATTGCGCTGGTGTTCGTGTTGACGGGTTTGGTTGATCGCAACCACACGTACTTCAAGAATTTTGACTCGAGCTTCGTTATTATTCTTCGTAATACGGTGCTGCTAGGGATCATTGCTCTCGGCGCGGCGGTGGTGATCATCGCCGGCGGCATCGATCTGTCAGCGGGTTCGATGGTGGCGTTTAGCGCGACGACCTGCGCGTTGATCTTGGTTTTGTTTGCCGAGCCGACCGACAAGCGGCTGGTGACGGTGGGGGCGCTCGGCGTGACCTGCGCGATTGGTGGCGGAATCTTGTCGGGTTTCTTGGTCGGTACGCTGCATACCTGGCTAGTTACATCGATTCGGCTGCCGCCGTTTGTGGCGACACTGGCAACGCTGGTCGGTCTGCGGTCATTCGCGCGGGCGATGTGCGAATTCATCACGACGCAGCGATGGGGCAGCCAGTATCAGCAGGTGAACGTGAATACGCCGGCGTTCATCTATATCAAGGAACATTTGTGGGTGAGCACGACGGTGTTTGGCGTGCTGGCGGTGATTACGTGGGTGATCTTGACCCGCACGGTGCTGGGGCGACATTTGTATGCGCTGGGCGGCAATGAGCAGGCGGCCCGACTGTCAGGAATTCGGACCGATAATGTGAAATGGTTTGCGTATTGCTTTGGGGCAATGACGGCGTCGATCGCGGGGATTTTTGCGATGGCGGATGGCAGCGTCGCTCAGCCGGTGAATTTGGCGCGGGGCTATGAGCTGAACGCGATCGCGGCGGCGGTGGTCGGCGGATGTAGCCTGCAGGGTGGTGTGGGAACCGTGACGGGGACGATCCTCGGCGCGCTGTTTTTGCGAGTGGTGATCGACGCGGTGGCGAAGCTCATCAAGGCGGGTGCGGACGTCTATGAGGGGATGATCGTCGGCGTGGTTGTGGTGTTGGCGGTGACACTGACGCAAGTGCGGCAGTTGGTGCAGTCGGGCCGGGAGTTTTTCCCGGGCGTGCGCGGGGCGGTGGCGATTCCAACGCTCGCCGTGATTGCGGGATTGCTGGCAATGATGGGGGGCGCGAATGTGGAGGTGCTGAAAGGGAAGTCGGTGGGATTTGGCGTCGTGGTCGGAGTCATAATGTTGGTAGTGCTGGGGGCCGTAAAGCTAATCGAAATGAGACGGCAATCAAGCAAATGACTACTGACAAATGACAACTGACCAAAATATCATTTCGATTCGGTCGGTAACGAAGCGCTTTCCGGGCGTGGTGGCGCTGGAGGGGGTGACGCTCGACGTGCGCGCGGGGGAGTTGCACGCGATTTGTGGCGAGAATGGGGCGGGCAAAAGCACGCTGATGAAGATTTTGTCGGGTGTGATTCCTGATTTTGATGGCGAGTTGGTGTTGGGTGACAGGCCGGTACGATTTAAGGGAACACGGGACGCGGAGGCGGCGGGAATCAGCATCATTCATCAGGAATTGAACCTGGTGGAGCAACTCTCGGCGGCGGCGAACATTTTTTTGGGGCGGGAAATTCGCGGCTGGCTGGTGCTGCGCGACGACCGGGCAATGGAGCAAGCCGCGGCGCGATTGCTAAAGGAACTTGAGTGCGAGATTCATCCGCGGCAACTGGCCGGAGAGATGCGCGTTGGCGATCAGCAGCTAATCGAAATCGCGAAGGCGCTGTCGCTCCAGAGCGACATTCTGATTATGGATGAGCCGACGAGCGCTCTGACGGAGGGGGAAGTCGCGCGGCTCTATCGCGTGATCGAGCGGCTGCGGAAACGCGGCGTGACGATTCTGTATATCTCACACAAGATGGACGAAGTGTTCCATCTGGCGGATCGCATTACGGTGCTGCGCGATGGGCGGCTGGTGAAGACTCTCGACCGAGCGGCAACCAATCCTCAGGAGATTACGCGGCTGATGGTGGGCCGCGAGATCGAAGCGGTCGATTTTGGCAGCCAGCGGCAGGCGGGTGAGGTATTACTGCGTGTCGAAAATCTCTCGCTGCCCTGGCCGGGGCACGCTCGCGGTTGGCGGCTCAAGGACGTGTCGTTTGAGCTAAGGAAAGGCGAAGTTCTGGGGATTGCCGGTTTGATGGGGGCGGGGCGAACGGAGCTTTTGGAGTGTTTGTTTGGGGCGGCGAGCGAGCCACCGCAGGGGCGGATTGAATTGGCAGGTCAGCCGGTGTCGTTTCGCCATCCGCGCGAGGCCTGCGCCGCAGGGTTGGGCTTGGTGACCGAGGACCGGAAGCGGCTCGGACTGTTCACGGCCATGAACGTGGGTGAGAACATTTCGGTTTGCACGCTGGGAAAGACCGGAGCGGGAGGCTTCATCAACCGCACGCGAGAATGGCAGATGGCAGCAGCGACGGCGGAGAAATTGGCCGTGAAGTCGGCCGGTCTGTCGGCAGCGATAACGAGCCTGAGCGGTGGCAATCAGCAAAAATGCATCATTGGCCGCTGGTTGCAGACGCAGCCGCGAGTGCTGCTGCTCGATGATCCGACACGCGGCGTCGATGTCGGAGCGAAGGCGGAATTGTATCGGCTGATCGATGGTTTGGTGCGCGAAGGAATCGGCGTGATTATGACTTCGAGCGAGTTGCCGGAGCTGCTGACCGTCTGCGATCGGATTCTGGTGTTGTCCGAAGGGCGGCTCACGGCGTCGTTCAGTCGCACCGAAGCTACGGAGCACAAAATCATGGAAGCGGCGACGGCGGGGGCGCGGAAGGCTTCGTAGGTTCGTGTTTTGCATTGAGAATTCCTGCGCCTTCGGCTGCGGGTTAAACGAAAAGGGGACGTAGTTATGGAATATCGCTTACTCGGTCGAACGGGAGTGCGGGTGTCGCCGTTGTGCCTGGGCACGATGATGTTTGGCGGACAGACGACGGAGGCGGACTCGATTCGCATCATCCACAAAGCGTTGGATTTGGGAATCAATTTCGTGGATACGGCGGATATGTATGTCGCTGGCGATTCAGAGCGGGTCGTGGGAAAGGCGATCGCGGAGCGGCGCGGGCAGGTAGTGCTGGCGACAAAAGGCAAGAACAAGATGGGTGAAGGCCCCAACGACTGGGGCACGAGCCGGTTGCACATGCGTCAGGCGCTGGACGCAAGCTTGAAGCGGATGAATACCGATTACGTCGATCTGTATTATATTCACGCGCCCGATTACAACACGCCCATCGACGAGACGCTACGATTTTTAGACGACGCAGTGCATCAAGGCAAAATTTTGTATCCAGCGTGCTCGAATTTTCGGGCGTGGCGCGTGTGCGAAGGGTTGTGGACGAGCGACAAGTTGGGATTGGCAAGATTCGCGGCCGTGCAGCCGCTGTATAACCTGGTGAACCGCGATATTGAGGTGGAATTGCTGCCGCTGTGCCACGAGCACGGGTTGGGCGTGGTGACCTATAGCCCGCTCGCGCGCGGTATCTTAACGGCGAAATACAAGCCGGGCGAAGCATTTCCGGAAGGCAGTCGGGCGGCGCGGAATGACAAGCGAATGAGCGAAGCGGAGCTGCGCGACGAGAGTCTTGCCGTTTCACAGCAACTGGCGGCACATTGCCAGCAAAAAAGGGTCGCGCCCTCGCAGTTTGCGCTCGCTTGGTGCCTCGCGAATCCAATCGTAACTTCGATCATTTTGGGCCCGCGAACCATGGAGCATTTCGACGACAACATCGCGGCGCTCGATCTGTGTATCACGGCGGCTGACGAAGATTTTGTCGATCGGCTTGTTCCCCCCGGGGAGCACAGCGGGAAAGGCTTTCGCGACTCGCAATATCCGATCACTGGGCGGCCCCGGGCGCGTTGATTCCGCCCAATTTGGCGGCTGTTTCCGCCTGTCGGCATTTGGGTTTTTCGCTAAAATCTACTCATCTAGTTCTCGGGTTTTAGCGGGGAGTGTGTGGTTCCGTGGATTTGAAACGATTTGTCGCACCGTTTTCGCCACCGACGACGACGCTGATTGATTCTCTCCGCTATTGGACGGAGCAGCAGCCGCAAGAAGTCGCTTATTACTTCACCGATGGCGAAACCGAGGAGACGAGCCTGACGTATGAACAGTTCGATCGGCACGCGCGGGCCATTGCAGCGCGGCTGGTCGATTTGGGCATGAGCGGCGAGCGGGCGCTGTTGTTGTATCCGCCGGGATTGGAATTCATCGTCGCGTGGTTTGGGTGTTTGTATGCCGGCGTGGTGGCCGTGCCCGCCTATCCGCCACGTCGCAACCGCAACATGCAGCGGATCGCGGCCATCTCGGACGATTGCGCCGCGAAGATTGCCCTGACGGAGCACAATGTTCTCGACCGGATCGAAGATTTGCTCGATGAGGCACCGCGGCTGAAGGATTTGACATGGCTGGCGACCGACCGAATCGCGGATAGCGACGGGGCGGGGTGGAATCCACCGCTCATTCGGTCCGATGCGCTGGCGATGTTGCAATATACGAGTGGCTCGACCGGCATTCCCAAGGGCGTGATGCTGGCCCACTCGAATCTGATGCATAACGTGCAGATCATTTGCTATTCGTTTGAGCCGAGCCGCAAAACGATCGGCATGTCGTGGCTGCCGACGTATCACGACATGGGGCTGGTCGGTGGCGTGCTGATGGCAATGTTTCTTGGCCGGCCAGCAGTGCTCATGTCGCCGATGTCTTTTTTGCAGAAGCCGATTCGCTGGCTCCGCGGCATCACTAAATATGGCGTGACGATCAGCGGCGGGCCGAATTTTGCCTACGATCTTTGCACCGAGAAAATTACGGATGATCAACTCGCGGGGCTTGATCTGAGCACGTGGGAAGTGGCGTTTAACGGCGCGGAACCAGTTCGGTCGGACACATTGCGACGATTCACCGAACGATTTGCGCCCTACAAGTTCCGGCCGGAGACGCATTACCCCTGTTACGGCATGGCGGAGACGACGCTGATCGTCACGGGCAGCTACATGGGGCGGCCGAAGATCATCCGCACATTCGACGGTCGCGCGCTCGATGTCAAGCAGGTCGTGCCGGTAAAGGCCGCTCAGGAGGGAGCGCGGGAACTTGTCGGCTGTGGGCATGTGTTGCCCAGCGAAACGGTGCGGATTGTCGATCCCGAAACGCAGCGAGAATTGCCCGCCGATCAGATTGGAGAAATCTGGATCAGCAGTCCCAGCGTTGCGCAGGGCTATTGGAATAATCAGGATGCCACGGAGCAGACCTTTCGGGCCCGCATCGCGGGCACGGGCGAAGGGCCGTTTTTAAGATCGGGAGATTTGGGATTCTTGATTGACGGCGAGTTGTTCGTCACGGGACGAATCAAGGACATGATTATCGTCCGCGGAGTCAATCGCTATCCGCAGGATATCGAGATGACCGCGGAACGGGCCAACGAACGAATTCAATCGCAAGCCGTGGCGGCCTTTGCCCTCGATCTGGCCGGGCGCGAGCGGCTGATCATCGTTGCCGAAGTCGAGCGGGCCCGGCGAAGCGACTGGTCGGACGTGATTGCGGACGTGCGAAAGGCCGTGACCGCCGAACATGAATTGCCGCCGGATGCCGTGGTGTTGGTGCGATTCGGCACGATTCCGAAAACGTCGAGCGGAAAAATTCAGCGGCACGCTTGTCGCGCCGATTTTATGAATGGAGCATTGCAGGTAATGCAGGAGTGGCGGTCGTGGGCCGAAGGAGATTCCGAGGCGACGACTACCGTCGAATCGCAACCGGCCGGCGAATTAACAACAGATAAGACTACCGGAGGCGTGAACTCGTCGGTGGCGCAGATTGTAATGGACCACGTGCGGGCAATTGCCAAGGAACGGGCGAAAGGCGAGCTAACGAACGAGACGAACATCGTCACCGACCTGGGGCTCGATTCGCTGGAGCGATTGCAGATCGCGAGTTCGCTGGAGGATACATTCGGCGGTCGATTTCCCGAGGATGTGTTGGCGGAAATCGAGACGGTCGGCGAGGTCGCAGCGGCGATTCAAACCTATATCGGCACGGAGCCGCGGGTGCAGCGGCATGTGACTTCGGCTAGCACGACTCCCTGGTCGGCTGGCGGTGACATTCCGCCCGGGTGTTATGACTTCGCGCAAATGCCCGAGTACAAGCGGCTGAAGCAGACGATGAACGTGCTCACCTCGACGGGAGTGCCCAATCCGTATTTTCGCCCGCACGAAGGCGCGACACGCGACACGGCGATGATTGGCGGCCGGGAGATGATCAGCTTCTCGACCTATAACTACCTGGGCATGTCGGGCGATCCGATCATTGCCGAGGCCTGCAAAGTCGCGACTGATAAGTTTGGCACGAGTACTTCCGCCAGCCGCTTGGTTTCTGGTGAAAAAACCATTCACGTGGATCTCGAGCGGGAAATCGCTCAATTTCACGGCCTGGAGGATTCGATTTGTTACGTGGCCGGTCACTCCACGAACGAATCGACGATCGGCCATTTGTTCGGGCCAGGTGATTTGATCGTTCACGATTCACTGGCACACAATAGCATTATCCAGGGGTCGATTTTGTCCGGTGCCCGCCGGCGGCCGTTTCCCCACAACGATTGGCGAGCGGTTGACGAGTTGCTTACCGAAGTTCGCCGCGACTATCGCCGCGTGCTCGTGGTGATCGAGGGGGTCTATAGCATGGACGGCGATTATCCCCAGTTGCCTCCGTTCATCGAAGTGAAGAAGAAGCACAAAGCGTTACTGATGATCGACGAAGCTCATTCGCTGGGGGCGCTGGGCAAAACGGGGCGCGGGCTCACGGAGCACTATGGCTGCGATCCGCGCGATGTCGATATCTTGATGGGTACGCTCAGCAAAGCGATGGGGAGCTGCGGCGGATATATTGCGGGCAACAAGGAGCTGATCGAGTATCTCAAGTACACCTCGCCTGGATTTGTATTTAGCTGCGGCTTGACGCCGCCGGGAGCCGCGGCGGCGCTCGCCTCGCTTCGTCTCATGCAATCGCAGCCCGAACGCATCGAGCGGCTGCAGTCCAACGCCCGATTGTTCTTGAAACTGGCCAAGGAACGCGGTTTGAATACAGGGATGAGCAACAACACGCCGGTGGTACCGATCATTACCGGCAATTCGCTGCACGCCTTGATGGCGTCGCGAGCCATGTTTGAGCGGGGAATCAGCGTGTTGCCAATTCTTTATCCAGCGGTGGAGGAGGAAAAAGCTCGCCTACGGTTTTTCATCACGTCATCCCACAACGAGGAGCAAATTCGCCGCACGGTGACGACTTTGGCCGAAGAAATCGCCAAGATTGACCCACGGCATCTGCACAATATGCAGCCGATTGGCGTGGGGGATGCAAAGTCGATTTAGTTTTTGAGCAAAGCCGCTCGCTTGGCCAGTATCGGTCACAAGCGAGATGCCTTCGCTACGCGCCCAACATGGCGCGGGCGACTTCTTTGGCCTTGATGAGGGCAGCGGGGAGATTTTCGGGTTGTTTGCCGCCGGCTTGGGCGAGGTCGGCCTTGCCGCCGCCGCCGCCGCCTACAACGGGGGCGACATCGCGAACCCAGTTGCCGGCACTGACGCCCTTATCGACCAAGTCGCGGGAGACGCCGGCGACGAGGACGACTTTGCCTTCCCCTTCAGTCGCGGCGAGGAAGATGACGCTCGGGCTCGTCTTCTTGCGAATCTGGTCGATGAGTTGCCGCATGAGGTTCGAGTTAGCATTCGGTGCTTCGGCGACGATGACGGTTGTGTCGTTTACTTTTTCCGCAGCGGCGAGGAGCGTGTCGGCTGAAAGGCCACCGGCGGCGGCGCGGTTGGCAAGTTGCCACTTGAGGTCTTCGACTTCCGCCAAGAGGCCGGTGATGCGGCCGGGCGCATCGAAGGGGGCGACATTGAGCAAGCGAGCCGCTTCGCGGGCGGCAGATTTAATTTGACGCGAATCGAACGCGGTGGGCGCGGAAGACGGCACACGGAGTGTGCCTACTACAGGTGCAGGCTCATCGGGCGTTTTGCCGCCACTGGTGGTGGTCTTTTTCAAATCGCGAACGTATTGAGCGAGGCGCTTGGCGGCGGCGGGGACATCGAGCAGGGCAACGCCGAGCTGCTTGGCCATATCTTCCAGTGCAGACTTTGTGCGTACGGAATACTCTTGAGCCTTCGCGCCGGTGAGGGCCGTGATGCGGCGCGTCCCAGCGGCGATCCCTTCCTCGGCGAGGATTTCGAGTGCAACAACCTCAGACGTGTTGCTTAGATGCGTGCCGCCGCAAAGTTCGCGGCTAAAGGCACCCATGCTGACCATGCGGGCGGGGTCGGGATATTTTTCGCCGAAAAGCATCATCGCGCCAGCGGCGCGAGCTTCGGTGAGGGGGACGAATTTCCAATTGATGGGTTCACCCGCGGCGACGCGCTCGGCCACGTCGATTTCGATCGCGGCGAGCTTGTCGGCTTCGATCGGCGCGGGATTGCCGAAGTCAAATCGGAGCCAGTCTTCCTCGACTTTGGAGCCCATTTGATGGGCGTCTTTGCCCAGGTTCTTTTGCAGGGCGTAGTGGAGAATGTGCGTGGCCGAGTGGGCGCGGCGGATGCCGTCGCGGCGAGCGGTATCGACGCGGGCGGTGACCTTTGCTCCGGCCTTCATCGTGCCGCTGGTGAGGTGGCCGGTGTGAACAATGAGGTCGCCATCTTTTTGAGCGTCGGTGACTTTGAACTCAAAGCCGGGGCCGCTGATGACGCCGGTGTCGCCGACCTGGCCACCCGATTCGGCATAAAACGGCGAGCGATCGAGGACGACTTGCACAGGCTTGTCGTGACCGACTTCGGTGAGTTCATCGAGCAGATGGCCTTGGGCGACGATGCCGCGAATTTCAGCCGGCGATTCGGTGGTTTCGTAGCCCAGGAATTCAGTGAGTTTAAGCGCCTTTTTCAAAGCCTCGATTGGCCCGCTTTTGAAAAGTTCACCTTGCGGTTTGCCCGACTTTTCGCCGTGCTCGTCCATCGCGTGGCGATAGCCATCCCAGTCGAAGGCGATGTTCAGCTCGGCGGCCATACTTTCGACCATTTCGGGCGGTACGCCGTAGGTCGTGTAAAGCTCGGCTGCATCCTGGCCTTGAACGGTTACGCGGTCGGCGGAGCGCATGTCGTCGAACATTTTGTTGATGCGGTTCAACCCCGCGCCGACCGTGCCGAAGAATGTGCCTTCCTCGGCCTTGATGCCTTTTTGCACGCGCTCGATCGTGTCTTTCAGCTCGGGATAGGGTACGGCCATCAGCTCGGCGACCTGGGGAACAAGCTCGAAGAGGAACGGGTCGCGCTTGCCCATTTGATAGCCGTCGAGGACGGCGCGGCGGAGCAGTCGGCGGACAACGTATTTTTCGCGGTTGGGGCCGGGGAGGACGTTTTCGTGGATGGCAAAGGTGCAGGCGCGCACATGGTCGGCGATGCGGCGGAGACGGCGGCCGTTGTCGTCCTTGGGATCATATTTCACGCCACAAACCTCGCCGGCCGCTTCAACGAGCGGGCGGAGCGTGTCAATGTGGTAGTTTGTATCGACGCCCTGCAGGACGGCGGCCATGCGCTCCAGGCCCATGCCGGTGTCGATGTTTTGGCTCGGTAGCGGGCGGAGATTGTTGGGGGGATTTCCGACGCGATTGAACTGCGTGAAGACGAGATTCCAGATTTCGACCGGTTTGCCGACGGTTTGGTGGTAATAGATCTCGCTGCAGGGACCACAGACGCCATCGGGGCCTTGGCTCGGCGCGCTGGCGGGCCAGAAATTGTCGGCTTCGTCCATGCGCTCGATGCGATTGAGCGGCAGGCCGATTTCCTTGCTCCAGATTTCCGCCGCGGTGTCGTCGTCGAGATAGACGGTGACGCTGAGGCGGCTGGGGTCGAGGGCGAACCATTTTTTGTCGGTGAGCAGCTCCCAGGCCCAGTGGATGGCTTCGCGCTTGAAATAGTCGCCGAAGCTGAAGTTGCCGAGCATCTCGAAAAACGTGTGGTGGTAAGCCGTGCGGCCCACGTTATCGATGTCGCCCGTGCGGAGGCACTTTTGGCAGGTGGTGGCGCGGGTGAATTCGAGCTTCACCTTGCCGAGGAAGTGGTCCTTGAATTGATTCATGCCAGCGGGCGTGAACAGGACGGACGGATCCCAGCGAGGGACGAGCACGTCGCTAGCCTTGCGGGTGTGGCCTTTGGATTCAAAGAAGGCGAGGTATTTTTCGCGGATTTCGTTGGTATTCATGGCGGCTTGCTAAACAGACGGACGAGGCGTGCGCACAAACATAGTGGAAGGAGCGCGCGGCAGGCATGTGGGTTCAGCGCCAGCATACCGGAGTAGGAAAAAAGCGACCAGACGAGCGAAATCGCGATTGGCATTAGAAAATGTGATTGTTCATGGTTCTCATACCCCTCTGGCTATGCACTGAGAATTATTTTTTGGAAGGCGTGCATAAGACGTAAATCGTTGTCACTAAAGAGTCAATGGACGAATTGGCTCATATGCATTATGCACGGTATGCACGGGAATTTAGTGGCCTTTTGGGCGGCTCCATTAGTGGCAGTGATAGACAGCAACTGGACATGGCATGTTCCGAGCTGCTGAACTGCCATCGGGTTGCAGAATGCGGCTCACCCTACCCTCCTCCCAGAAGGAGCAGGGAATGACAAGGCGGGCTGGAAGCCTGCTACGCGAGAGACACGGCAGGCAAGATGCCTGCCGCACAGCCAACGGCACACGGAGTGAGCCTACTACAAGTTATTCGCCTGCGTCGGTTTCGCTGGCGACGCCGCCGGCGAGAGAGCCGCTGGCGAGGATCTTTTCGCGGAGTTCGGCGGTTGTCTCGGGGTGTTCTTTGAGGAAAGCCCGAGCTTTTTCCTTGCCTTGTCCGAGGTAGGTATCGCCGTATTTGAACCAGGCACCGCTACGATTGAGGATATTTTTCTCGACGGCCAGGTCGATAATGTCGCCTTCATAGCTGATGCCGCAGGTGTGCATCATGTCGAACTCGGCCATGCGAAAGGGCGGGGCGACTTTGTTTTTCACGACTTTGGCCCGCACGCGCTGACCGACGACTTCCTCACCTTCCTTGAGCTGGCTGATGCGGCGGACATCAATGCGGCAAGAGGAATAAAACTTGAGGGCGCGGCCGCCGGGGGTCGTTTCCGGACTGCCGTAACTGACGCCGATCTTTTCTCGAATTTGGTTGATGAAGATGACGGCCGTTTTGCTTTTGGCGATCACGGCGGTGAGCTTGCGCATCGTTTGGCTCATCAGGCGGGCTTGCAGGCCGACGTGCGTATCGCCGATTTCACCTTCAAGTTCCGCGCGGGGCACGAGGGCAGCGACGGAATCGATGATGATCACATCGACCGAGTTGCTTTTCACCAGCATTTCGGTGATTTGCATCGCTTCTTCGCCGCTGTTGGGCTGGCTGACGAGCAATGTTTCAAGCTGGACACCTAGCTTCTTGCCCCAGGTGGGATCGAAGGCATGCTCGGCATCGATGATGGCGGCGATGCCGTCGGCCTTTTGGGCCTGAGCCGCGACGTGCAGGGCGAGCGTGGTTTTGCCACTGGATTCGGGGCCAAAAATCTCGATGATGCGGCCGCGGGGAATGCCCTGGCCACCGAGAGCCACGTCGAGCGAGAGGCTGCCGGTGGGAATGCCGGAGATCGTCAGCATGCGATCGCCGCCGAGCGGCATGATCGAGCCTTCGCCGAACTGCTTTTCGATCTGCTGGAGGGTTGTCCGCAGATTCTCGTTGTCCTCAATGAGGGCATGGACGGCGGTCTTGCCGCTGTTCTTCGCTTTTTCCTTCTTAGCCATACGATGATTGTTGTTCGTGCGGGTTTCAGTGGCGACCATTCGTGGTTCCTTTTATCCAGAAGCGTGGGGGAAAACACAAGCGCCGAGGTAAGGCTGCTGCGTGAACGGGCGAACAGTGAACAGTTGTGTAATCTATCGACCGGTGGCCGTTTGTCAACTAGCGATTTCGGCGAATTGGTGGGCCGGCGCTTATAAGCTCGCTTGCTCCACGTAGGTATTGTCGCGGACGGTTGGACTAGTCTGGTCCATTTGAGTCAAGTGAAAAAAATATTTTTTGAGATTCCCCACGAAAGGCAGCGAGTACGGGTTTGAAGAAGCCTCGAAAATGCGGCCCGGCACGTTTTCGCAGGCCCCGACGGCGTCGGTGGCCTACTTTCGGTGACCGCGGAGTTCGGCGTGGTCGAGGGGATCGTGCTGGGGGCCGGCGCGGCCGAGAAAACTGGCGAAGGTGACGACTTCGTCGATGATGGCGAGGTCGGCATCGAATTGGAAGTGTTTTTCGAGAACCTCGGTTAGTTCGTCGCGCTTGTCGGGCGGGACGTGCTTGATGCGGCCGAGGGTGAGATGGGGATGGAAGGCGCGTTGCTCTTTGCCGTAGCCGAGCTGGGTTTTGAAGGCGTCATCGATGGCGGCTTGCAGCCGTTTGAGCTCGTCGGCACCGTCTTGAATGCCGATCCAGAGGGTTCGCGGGTCGCGGGAATTGGGAAAAGCCCCCGCGCCACGGCAGACAATTTCGAAGGGTTCGAAGTCGTCGGCGACTTCTTTGACAACGCGGCAGATATCCGGAGTTTCGGTATCGGATACGTCGCCGAGGAATTTTAGCGTCAGGTGCATTTGCTGGGGATGGACCCAGTTGACCTCGGCACCGATCGCGCGGAGCTCGTCCATGAGATTGCCAGCGCGAGTAATGACGCGGGGGGAGAGCTCGACGGCGATGAAGGTGCGGACGCGGGGCATGAGAGGAAATGACGAATGACGAAGCTCGAATGACCAATGACGAATGAAAGTGTATCACGCGGCGGCGCGGAGGCGCGGAGAGGAAGGAGATGGTGAGAACAGCCGACGCTAGGCGGGCAGGGTAACGTCGGGGAGATTCAAGGAGAGCGAAGAAACTGTAGTGTGCGTGTGGAGAGCGGCGAGGACTTCGGGGAAGGGATTGGCGTGGATGCCGGGGAGGTCGGATTCGCCGGGGAGCGTGGGTGTGAAGGCGAGTTGTTCTACAGGGGGAGTGAATTGAGCGTTGACGTTGGGTTTGTTGCCGCGAGGATCGAGGCGATACCAGCCTAAATCGGAAAGAAACACTGCGTTTAAGCCGTGAAGGCAGAATCGAGTGCCGGCGTCGTCGATGCTGAGGCGTTGGTAGCAGAGGCCGGCGGGGATGTTGTTGGCGCGGAGCACCGCGGCGAGCAGGTGGCTCTTGGTGTAGCAGAAGCCGGTGCGAGCTTTCAGAACTTCGGAAGCGCGGCAGGTGATCGGGTTCAATTGAAAATCGCCGCTGTGACGGATTTCGTCGCGGACCCATTCGAAGCAGCGGCGGACCGTTGCTTCGATGTTATCGGCCGTGAGTTGCTGGGAGAGGGCAAATACGTCGGGGTGTTGCCAGTCGATAATGTCGGTGGAGCGGAGGAATTCTTCCACGGCAAGTGACATGCGGCAACAGCTCAGCGGCGATGAAGATGCGAAAGCGTGGCGTAGGGGGAAATGACGAATGACGAAGCATGAATGGCCAACAATGAGTGTATCACGCGGCAGCGTATAATCTGACCGGCAGACAGATTGGGAGCGGTTCTGGGATAAGTTGTCGAATTAGGAATAGCGACCCATGCGTTATGGCCTTCGCGCCCTGCTCTTGGCAGTGACGTTGATTGCAGCAGCACTAATTAGTCGATTTCACCGAGCGAAGCAGCCAGCCTGCTTCAGAACGCGATAGACCGTGGCGGGGCTGGCCGCCACGCGATCGACATTCCTCACTGCACCACCTCGCTCCCGCCGCCCCCGAGCCCCGATCACCTGTCGCCATCTATTCGCCACTCACCCCCTCGCTCCAGCAACCACTCTATCTGCCCCGAGTGATGCCGGCCGTGGTGAGCATAGAGTGCCAGCACCTCATCCAGGTGAAATTCCCGCTGATGCTCTGGATGAAAATAGGTGCGCGCAAAATCGGCGTCGGTCAGCGAGCGCAACAGCAGCACCCAGCGGGCATGCAGCGATTCCAAAAGCCGCAGCGACAACTCGACATCCGCCGTCTTCGCGTCGGATAGCTCGGCCCAACGCGTTTCGTCATACGGCTTAATCGTCGGCCGATCCTCGGTCAGCGCCAGGCGAAATCGGACATAAGCATTCAAATGACTGTCGGCCAGATGATGCACAATCTGCCGCACCATCCAGTTCTTGTAGCGCCTTTCGAGCTCCGAGCCATTCATTCCGCCAACGAACAGACGCAGCCGAGCCGGCAACTGCTCAATCTCGCCAATCAACTCACTGGACTTACCCACGTTTCGTGGGCGCGGTTTTTGGGTTATGCGGCCAGTTCGAACTGTGCGGGGGAGAGGTATCCCAGCGCAGAGTGTCGACGGACGCGGTTGTAAAAGATT
>JANNTN010000845.1:0-3598 GCA_031394445.1 Anatilimnocola sp. | reverse complement strand
CAAACCGCGCCAGCCCAAAATCCGTGATCCACAGCTTGCCACTCGCCTCCACCAGCAAGTTCGACGGCTTCACATCGCGATGTACCACTCCATATTCGTGCGCCGCATGCAGCGCCTCCGCCGCCTGCATTCCCAATCTCGCCACACTTTTATAATGCTCCCGACTGAGCACCGACCCCACCACCAACCGCGACGCCTTCGTCTTCTCTCTCCTCTTATCTTTCGTATCCGCCGCATAGGGTGCCCTGTGCCCAACATCGCTCTCAACCACACTTCGCTCATTGCGACTTTCCAACGCCCGCGACCAAACACTCACTCCCTCTCCACCCGATACCGCCCCCGACTGAGTTTGCTTCACACTCGTGCCCGCAATTCCATTCCACGACCTCGTCACCGCTCCACTCCTCCCCCTGACTCCTAACTCCTGACTCCTGCTCCCTGACCCATTCCCCCCGAGCCCCGAGCCCCGAACCCCACTTTCCTCCCCCCTCAACTCATCAATCGCCCGATCCAACGGCTGACCATCGATGTACTGCATCGCATAAAAATGCACGCCCCGATCCACGCCAATCGCAAACACTGGCACGATGTTCGGATGGTGCAATTGGGCCGCCGCCTGCGCCTCGTGCTTAAACCGCGCGATCTGCTTCGAATCGAGCACCGCCGCAAACGGCAACAACTTCACCGCCACCTGCCGGTCGAGCGAAATCTGCCGCGCCTCATACACCACGCCCATCCCGCCGCGGCCAATCTCCCGAATCAACTCAAAATCGCCGATCTGCTTCTTCCCCGTCGGCGTTTCGTCATCTTCGGGCTCATCCCTCTGGCTCGGCCCGCCGCCAAAACCGGCCGCCATATCGTGCAAATCTTCCAAGCTGCGAAAATAGTTCGCCAGCGCCGGCGCGATATCGGCATTCGCTTCCAATAGCGACTTCTGCGAGAGCGGCGCGTCTTTCTCCAGCGCCGACAAATACTGATCGAGCACATCCGTCAGACGCTCGCGCTGCTCGCGCGTAAGATCCCCCAGCGACGACGACAAATCCTCGCTCGACGAATTCGACATGTCAGCTCGCGAGCCAATCTGGCTCGCCCGCTTTGATCGCGAACTCATTTCCTCAACCACTCCTCGTTCCCACGCTCTGCGTGGGAACGCGCTGCCTCGACGCTCTGCGTCGTTCTTCCCTCACTCGTTCCCAGGGTCCGCCTCGCAAACGCACTCCCCCGAGGCTCCCTCCTCGTCTCTATTCCCTCCCTCCTCCCGCCTCACTCCTTCACCCACTCACTCCTTCTCAAACACATCCGTCTCATACACCTGACGAAATCGCTCAATCGCCCGCAACCACAGCATCCTTACCGCTCCCGGCTTACGCCCCATCCGCTCCGCCACCTCTTCAAACGACAACCCCTGCAAATTTCTCAGCACAATCACATCCCGGTCGTCCCGCTTCAGCTTCGCCAACTGATCGGCCAGCGCCACCGACCGCTCCCGCTCCCGCACCGGCGCACTCGGCGACGGCCCACGATCGGCCAGCACATGCTCCAACCGAATCACCGAGCGATCGAGCGCCCGATTCATATCTTCCAGCGAAACCTCGCGTCGAATGTCACGCCGCCCAGCCTGCACGTGGGCCTCATAAGCATGATGCAAGCAATTGATCAAAATCTGCCGCAACCAAGCGAGCAGTTCCCGCTCCGAATTGCCGCGAAACTTTTCAAAGTCGCGATACGCTCCCAGCATTGCCTCCTGCACCAGGTCCGACGGACTAATCCGCCGCCGCAGCCGGGCATCGAGCTGCGTCGTCGCCAAAATCGTCAAATAGTTGCGATACAACGTCAGCAACTTCCCAATCGGCTCCTCACCCCCCACCACCTTCGCCTGCGCAAGCAGTTGCTCCACTCCCTCGTCCTCGGGACTTTCCGCATTCTTCGTTTGTATCGCACCGGAACTCACAACATGCCCCTTCCGTCTCCCTGTGTGCCACTGGCTCTGCCAGTGCCCGCCAAAACCAAGGCCCTCTCCCTGACCAGCCCATCTTCTAATCAACAACCGGCACGGGGTGGACCTTCGAGTGTGGCCTCTGTCCCACTCCGGCCACCCCATTTTACCCAAGGACGAATCCCAGGCCAAAAAAGCACACGGCTCTTCCCCCTGCCCCATTCTCCCTAAACCCCGCCCTCCCAACACCTTGGGCTAGCACAAATTAACCCCTGCCCGGCTATTCCCACCCCCGCACCACCCCCATAATCCCTGGCATGATCACCACCACACCCAAACTCGCGGCAATTCGGACACTCTTGCTCGCCTCGTTCGCCCTGCTCTCAACCGCCACAGCCGCCGAGCCCTCCCGCCCCCTCATCGTCGGCCACCGCGGCCTCTTTCACTCCGCCCCGGAATGCACGCTCGCCGCCTTTCGCGCCTGCCTCGCTCTCCGCGTCGGCTTCGAGTTCGACGTCCGCCGCACCAAAGACGGCACCCTCGTCTGCCTCCACGACGCCACGCTCGACCGCACCACCGACGGCCACGGCAAACTCAACGACCTCACCATCGACGAGCTTCGCAAGCTCGACGCCGGCAGCCGCTTCGATCCCGCCTTCCGCGGCCAGCGCGTCCCCCGCATCGACGAAATCTTCACCCTCATCGCCGACGAAGCCCCCGCCGGCCTCATCTTCGCCGTCGATCTCAAAGAATCCGGCGACGGACTCGAAGAAAAAATCGTCCGCCTCGCCGAATCTCGCGGCATCCTCGCTCAACTCCTCTTCATCGGGGTCACGATCGAATCCCCCGAAATCCGCTCCAAGCTCAAAGACGCTAGCGACCTCGCCCGCACCGCCCGCCTCTGCAATAACCCCGCGGAAATCACCGCCGCAATCGCCGACTCCGAAACCGACTGGATCTATGTCCGCACACTACCCACCCCCGCCGACATGACCCGCATCCACGCCGCCAACAAACGCACCTTCATCGCCGGCCCCCTCGTCGCCGGCCACGAACCCGCCAACTGGTCCTCCGCCACCTCCCTCCGCATCGATTCCATCCTCACCGACTTCCCCCTCGAACTGGCAAAATCCCTGCGCTAGACAATGTTCGCTCTTAAACACTGCAAACATTCGTATCCCCTGCACTCTGCGTCAATTTTCACCGCCCTCGCTCCTTCGCTTCCTTTGCTTGCTCTTGTTCCCAAAATCCGTATTGCACGCCCTTAACAACTTGTTTTCGCAGCAAGCTTTCCTGCCTTTATCCGTGTTGATCCGTACTACAAACGCTGCGTTTTTACGCAGCCGGCGCGAATTCTTGAATTCCCACTTCGTTGCCTTCGTTTCCTTCAGTTCAAGTTTTTCTCTCCGTTTCCTCTGTTAGCTCCTGTTCAAATCCCTTTGCTTCCGGCTTCGCCGGGCTGTGTCCATCCGTGGCTATATCTCTCTTCCTTTTCGTGTAATTCGTGTCTTTCGTGGTTTGTTACCTCCTTTGGTTACGTTCAGTTCGAAAACGAGACGCCACGTCCCTTTTAAGCTTCAAACTGAGACGATTGAATCGCCTGCACCACCCAGGCAATCTGCACCCACCCCAGCCAACACCAGCCCCCACAAGACGTTAGCG
>JANNTN010000836.1:0-15920 GCA_031394445.1 Anatilimnocola sp. | reverse complement strand
GGCTAAGAAATGCAAGGTTTGCACAGGTTTTGTAAGCAGGAAACCAAATGTCCACTACCCGCGGTGGATAGCCATTTGGCGGAAATGGTTGCTGCCAAAGGACTTACGATCTTCACGAAAAATTCGCGAGATCCTTGGCATGACCCGTGCATTGCAGTGCATACCATACGAACCCAAGGCAACAACGAATCGTTCCCCAGAGACATCCCTTTCAACGCAACGGAGTGTGCAACATGTTGGTCCTGTCACGCAAGCAGCAGCAGCAGATCAAGATTGGCGACCAGATCACGGTGACCATTGTGAAGGTCAAGGGAAATACGGTCCGCGTCGGCATCGAAGCCCCCCGCGATGTCCGCGTCATTCGGGCCGAACTGCCGAAACAAGGCAGCGAAAATGAAGGCTGCGAACTCGACACCTCGCCGGCTCAGGTCGAGTTCAACGTCGATGCTAGCGAGTTCGTCCTAGAAACCAGCGACGAGGCCGCCACCGAGCAAGTCCTCTCCTTCCGCGTCCGCTGCGATTCCGATGACGAAAACCCCAGCTTCCCAACCACCAATCGCTCCGCCGCCCACCTCCCTCTCAAACGGCTCCACAACCGCTTGGGCAACGCCCCTCTCAAGCAACTTCTCGCCTCCTGCGCGACGTTGGCAAAATAAAACAAAGGCGAGCCTAAAAAAAGGCGAGCGGGGGACGTAAGTCCCCCGGTAACTTTGCGTTACCGGAAGATGCGGCCGCTGCTTGTACTCCGTACTAAGCACTCAGTACTCTGTACGCAGTTTCAACAGTCTGTCCGGAGCCCTCACCATGTCGCCTAGCCGCCTCACCCTTACACTATTCGCTGCTCTCGCCTTCGCCATTCCTAACGCTGTCCCCGCCGCGGACGACGGCAAACTCCGCATCGTCGTCTTCGGTGCCCACCCCGACGACGCGGAGTACAAAGCCGGCGGCAGTGGAGCCAAGTGGGCCAAGCTCGGCCATCATGTACTGCTCTGCTCCGTCACCAACGGCGACATCGGCCACTGGCAAATGGCCGGCGGCCCCCTCGCCGAACGACGCACCGCCGAAGCCGCGGCCTGCTCGAAGGTTTTGGGCACTACTTCCAAAGTGCTCGACATTCACGATGGCGAATTGGAGCCCACGCTCGAAAATCGCAAGAAGATCATTCGCGTCATCCGCGACTGGAAGGCCGACATCGTCATCGCCCACCGCCCCTGGGACTATCACCCCGACCATCGCTACGTCGGCGTCCTCGTTCAAGACGCGGCTTACATGGTCACCGTCCCCTTCATCTGCCCCGACACGCCAATCCTGACCAAAAACCCCGTCTTCATGTATTCCAGCGACCGCTTTCAAAAGCCATACCCCTTCAAGGCCGACGTTGCCGTTTCCATCGACGACGTCTTCGAGCAAAAGATCGACGCCGTCCACGAACTCGCCTCGCAGCACTACGAAGGAGGTGCCAACGGCAACGAGGCCCACGTTCGCTCCGTTCCGCCAGCCAGCGACGTATCAGGTCGCAAAGATTGGCTCCGCAAGCAATGGACCAGCCGCAGCAGCGGCGAAGCCAATCGCTTTCGCGCTGACCTCATCACCTTTTACGGTGAAGAAAAAGGCAAAGCCGTCAAGAACGCCGAATGCTTCGAAATCTGCGAATACGGTCGCCAACCCACTCGCGACGAACTAAAGAAACTGTTCCCGTTCTTTGAGTAAGTGGCACACGTATTCTTTGCATCGTACAATTCAGGCATGGGCACAACACAGGTAACCGTCTCCGTCGTAAATCCAGGTGACTCATCTCGCCGCTGGGATGGTCTTTTTCTTGTTGACACGAGGGCAGTTGATTGTTACGTCCCCGGCAATCGGTTGCGAGAAATTGGCATCCAATCCATCGGTAAGCGTATCTATGAATTGGCTGACGGTACGGAGATCTCGTTGAATGTCGGCGTCGCTCAGATTGAGTTCATGGGGGAAGCTGTTGGTGCCACCGTCATTTTTGGTGGCGACGACGCCGAGCCGCTCTTAGGTGTGACTGCACTCGAGTCCGTTGGCATCGAAGTCGATCCGCGGAATCAGCGTCTCAAGCGATTGCCCGCTGTGCGATTGAAGTTTTTGAAGTAGCAACTACCCCGCGAGCAACTAATGCCCCTCGCCTATTCCTGCCCTCACTGTGGCAAGCAATTCTCCGTGGCTGAGCAGTATGCCGGTCAAACTGGCCCGTGCGCGGCATGTGGCAAGCCGATAACCATTCCGCTGGCGGCGGGCACGGCCCCCTTCGCACCACAGCCAAGCAAAGGGGGCGGCATGGGCGTCGTGATCGCCCTGCTGGCTGCGGGTTTAGTGGGAGCTGTTTGCGTTATCGGCATTCTGGTCGCATTGCTTCTGCCAGCCGTGCAAGCCGCTCGCGAAGCAGCCCGCCGCATGCAGGCCAGCAACCATCTCAAGCAGATCGGCTTGGCGGTGCAGAATTATCACGATACGTACGGCACGTTCCCACCCTCGGTCGTCAGAGATGACAACGGCAAGCCCCTCTATAGCGGCCGGGTGCTCCTGCTTCCCTTCATGGAGCAAAAGGCGTTGTACGATGCCTTCGACAAAACCCAGGCGTGGGATAGCCCCGCCAATATGCCCATCTCGCAAACGGACCTGATGGTCTTCATCGATCCATCGGCGTCGAAACGCACGCCAGGTCAAACGGATTTTCTGTTTGTCGTGGGCAAAGGAACGATCCTTGAGCCACCGCCGACCGGATCGAGCCTGGCGAGCATTACGGACGGCACATCGAACACGATGTGCATGGTCGAAGTCAAGAACTCGGGCCTCCATTGGGCCGAGCCTGGCGATCTCGATATTAGCCAACCGATGTCACTGCCGGCCGGTAATCATCTGAACGTCAATCTCGCGCTGTTCTACGACGGCCATACCGCCGCGATCACGAAAAATACACCGCCGCAACTCATCCGCGATCTGGCCACCTGCGCCGGGGGCGAGGTGATCGGCGACTACTAAACACTACGGCTGCGGCCACTTCGAATCGACAATCGGCTGCAAAACCAGCTTCTCCGGATCGACAGTGACGTGCTTCACCCGCTGCCGTTTCCATGTGTACGTGATATGCACACGGCCATCGGCTGATTGAATCACAGCGGGATACGAATACTCGCCCGGCTGACTTTCCAGCACCAACGCCGCGTCCCATTTTTTGCCATCGCTGGAGACGGAGACATTGAGCGGCGACCGGCCGCGAACGACGTGGTTATAGACGAGCAGTTGACGACCGTCGGCAAGCGTTACGCCGTCAACGCCGGACCCTGGATGCGGCAAGTCGGTCAGTTCCAGCTTGCTCCATGTTCGCCCCGCGTCCTCCGACCAGCTCTGCCACAGCGGGCCGGGAATTCGATTGCGGCAGAGAATTTGAAGCTTGTCGCCGTACTTCAAAATCGTCGGCTGAATCGCCCCTTGCGACACACCATCACACAACACACCGGTCCGCTCCCAGGTTTTGCCAGCATCCTTCGTCCACTCCATGTGAACGCGCCAGCCGTGATCCTCCGTCGAACTGCCAGACAAGAGCCGACCATCGGCAAGCAAAATCGGCTTGTTCTTAATCGGCCCAGGAATGTCGTCAGGCAGTTTTTCGGGCGGCTTCGACCAGGTCCTGCCTCCATCCTCCGACCGAATCACCATTCCCCACCAAGACTGCGGACTGGGACCAACCTTATAGAACAACAGCAACGGTCCACTCGGCATTTGGAACAACACTGGATTCCAACACGGGTGCCGCGTCGTCGCGTCTTGCACGCCGTTGGCAAGTTCCACCGGCGTCGTCCACTTCTGCCCCTCGTGACGGGAAAACCAAATGCCCACATCGGGATGTTTTTCTTTCGTGCCGCCGAACCAGGCCGTAACGAGTCCAGACTTCGTTTCCGCTATCGTTGTTGCATGGCATTGCGGGAAGGGCGCGGTGTCGTAGATGAACTCGCTGGCGACCACTCCCGGCTGAGGCTTCACCTCGGCATCGCCAACGGTTTTCGGTTGATCGGCTGCCGCAGTCGCCTGTTTTGGGGCCGGATCGTCAGCCACAGTGCTCTCGCTCGCCACGAGGGCAGCGAGCGTCGCAACCGCGTAAATGCTGCCCATCGCCCGCACAGTTCGCCAAAATGTCCGCATAAATGCCCCTTTTCTTGCGATTTGTGGCCTGCGCAGCCGTTGTGAGCTACCGCCCCGATTCCTTATAATTGCCGATCATCCGGCAGCGCCGCCGGCAAGCAGTTTCGCGGTTTCAGGTATCGGAAGCAACCACGCTTTCAAGCATTTCAGGCCAGGAGCGACCAGTGACAAACGGTAAGTTTTTGTTTACGAGTGAGTCCGTCAGCATGGGCCATCCCGACAAGCTGGCCGACCAAATTTCCGACGGCATTTTGGATGCTCTGTTGGCCCAAGACCCCAAGAGCCGCGTGGCCTGCGAAACGCTGGTCACCACCGACTATTGCGTGCTGGCTGGCGAGATCACAACAACCGCCAAGGTCGATTACGAAAAGGTCGCCCGCGAAGTGATCGCCGCCGTGGGATACACGCACGACGACATCGGCTTCGACGCCAAGACTTGCAAAGTCGATGTGAAGCTGCACAGCCAAAGTCCGGACATCGCGATGGGCGTCGATCGCGACGGAGCCGGCGATCAGGGCCTCATGTTCGGCTATGCCTGCGACGAAACGCCCGAGCTGATGCCGCTGCCGATTGCTCTCTCGCATCGCATTCTCAATCGCTTGACGAAAGCTCGCCAAACGGGTGAGGTCGATTGGTTGCGACCCGATAGCAAGAGCCAAGTCACGGTCGAATATGATGGGGACCGCGCGGTGCGAATCGACACGGTGGTCGTCAGCACGCAGCACTCACCCAAGGTGACGCAGGAGCAGATTTACGACTACATCAAGAACAAGATCATCATTCCCGAATTGCCGAAGGATCTGGTCAACGGTGAAATCAAGTATTTCATCAACCCGACGGGCAACTTTGTTGTCGGCGGACCCCACGGCGATTGCGGCCTGACCGGTCGCAAGATCATTGTCGATTCGTATGGCGGCTGGGGCCGGCACGGCGGTGGTGCCTTCAGTGGCAAGGATCCGACCAAAGTCGATCGCAGTGCGGCCTATATGGCCCGGCACGTCGCGAAGAATATCGTTGCGGCTGGCTTGGCCGAGCGGTGCGAAGTGCAACTCGCTTATGCAATTGGCGTGGCTGAGCCGGTGAGCGTGCATGTCGATACGCAAGGCACGGGACGCGTCGACGATCAGCGGCTGTGCGAACTGGTTCGCGAGGTTTTCCCACTGACACCGAGTGGAATCATCAAATATCTCGACCTTCGTCGTCCCATCTATCGCAAGACGGCTGCCGGCGGGCACTTTGGCCGCAGCGAGCCCGAATTCCGCTGGGAAAGCACCGACAAGGCCGAGGCTTTGAAGGAAGCAGCCAAGCAAGAACCAGCCCTGGCTCGATAAAGCCCGTGGGGTAGGCGTCCAGCCTCCCAAGAAAAGTGGGGCAGGCTTCCAGCCTGCCATAAACAATGCGCTCCACGGCGGGAGCAATTGAACGCACCGAGCACGCTGGTGGCACACTCGCCATCCAGCGGCAATTGGTCGTTGTTTCGCTGTGGTCAATACTCGGCTTGGCGATTGGCCTCGACTTACTGCTCCTCGTGCGGCGCATCAGCGGTGCCTTTCTGCAGCCGCTGAGCGGAATGGCAATTGTTGCGCTGGCGGCACTCGCGGTGCTGACAACTGCGAGTTACCGTCGCCTCTGGGCAGGTCGTGACTGCACTAGCCATCAGTACTCAGTACTCAGTACTCAGTACCCAGTATTGAGCAACCTTCCTCTTAATTTCCTGCTTCCCAGCCTCGTCGTCCTGATTGGCCTGGTCTCCTTAACCATTCCCGGAACGCCACTGCTCGGCCTCCTCCTGGCTTGGCTTATCGTCATCGCTGGCGAAGCAGCTCAATGGCAGATTCACTTGCGGCCGATGTGGCCGCAGGTTCAACCACGTTCGGCAGTTCCAACCCACTTGGATTCCTCGACTGATGATGAAACGCAATCTGCCGAAGCAGAAATCCCGCCGGGTCTGATTCAACAAGTCACTCGTGTTTTGGAAGACAGCCGCGAATCAATCCATGCGATCGTGCAGGCGAAAGTTGCAGCGAACGATCGGCTGGCGATCATTCACTTGGCGTTTTGCCCGCCGCTGACGGAGCGGCCGGAACTTACGGCTCACGCACTCGACATGGACGAAGCCGATGTTCGCATCACCCAAGCCGAAACATTCGGCGCTCGACTCGAAGTTCGCTTGCCGGCGGTGGCACCGCCGGAACGGAGCTTTCTGATCGAAGTCCTGGGCTCGGCCGCTACGGCGAAATCCGCGTGGCCTCATACAACGCAACCGCGTAGCGGCGACCGGTGAATAGCCGTGGGTGGAGCGCAGCGGAACCCACGGATTTTTGCAAGAAAAATTCATGTAGCCGCGTAGCGGCGGCACACGCTACTCACCATCCGCGAAACCACTTGCCAAAAAATTAGCCGCACACCCGACAACCCGAATTCATTTCGCCAAAATCCGCGCGAGTGCCGCCTCGGCAAGCTTCCGAACCTCGGGATCGGAATCCGACTTACATTTTTCGATTCGGCTCGCCGCTGGCTTTGCCGCCGGGCCGATTTTGATGAGACAAGCGATCGCCAATTTGCGGGCGGAGACGCTGGGGGAAGAGAGCTGATCGGCAAGTGGTTCTACTGCGGGCGCACCTATCCGAATGAGCGCTTCGGCGACCGCTTCGGCGATGCGGGAGTCAGTATCGGCAAGCGCGGCAGCCAATCGCGGTGACACAAAAGCGGCACCTGGGCCGAGTTGCCGTAAGCGAGCAGCGACAACTAGGCGCACGGAAGGATCGGTGTCGCCGAGGCCTTCCGTGAGCATCATTAGTCCATCCCCCGGATTGCCAGTATGTTCCAGGGCCAACCGTGCTGCAGACCTGACATTCGGAGCAGGATCAGTCGTGGCGGCCTTGGATAACGCGGGCCCAGGTATCCCTCCACGACCAGGATAAGTAGTGATGTGCAATCGCGCGGCAGCGGCACGGTTTTCGACACGGTCTTCGCGAGTTGAGTCTAACAACGCATCAAGCCGCGGTAGGGTAGCAATCTTGTCGGCAGCCGAGAATTGTCTCACCGCATCCAGGCCGCGGGAACGCACCATCGAATCAGAATCGCTCAGCAATGCGGCAAGTGCAGCGACTTGTTCACTGCTGGCCGGATCGAAGATGCCGAGAAGGAAGACAGCGGCACCACGTCGGACGTTGACATCTTGATCCTTGAGCAGCGGCCAAAGCTGCGATGTTTCTTCGGTGGTGAGCTTTTCTAGCTCGGTCGCTGCTTTTTCGTCCTTCCGCCAGCCGCCTTGTCCGTCGTTTTCGAGATAGCGGGAGAGAAGATCGCGGAGGCGCGCGAGGAGCGGGTCGGCGACGGGCGAGGCGGGCGCTGGTGCTGCGGCGACGGCCGGAATCGCGGGAGTGCCGGCTGGCGACTTGGGTGCGGGTGCCGCTTCGACTATGGGCGCTGCGGTGTCTTTCTTACGGCCGCAGCCCAAACAGGCAAGCAGTACGACGACAGTTATCCAAACAATCCGCGACATATCGGCTTCCTGGTAAGCTGCAAAGTTACAGCAACAGATCGATTGCTCCGACAATCAACAAACCAATGCTAATCAGAGCGTTGACGTTGAAGAATGCCAGATTGACGCGGCTGAGGTCGTCGGGGCGGACGACGAGGTGCTCATAGACAAGCAGAATCGCCACCATTGCCACGCCGCCGCCATAGAACCAGCCGAGTGGCACCTGCGGGCCAACAATGGGCAAAGTGGCGAGTAAAACAAGCGTCGCCAAGTGACACACGGCCGCGAGCCGCAGCGCACCGGTAACACCCAGTGTCGCGGGAATACTTTTCAGCTTCGCCTGCCGATCGAAATCAGCGTCCTGGCAAGCATAGATGACATCGAAGCCGGCGACCCAGGTGAGGACCGCGCCGCCGAGCCAGACGGCGGGCAGAATATCGGCGGGATTTGTCAGCAACAACTCGCCACGGATCGCGATCCAGACGCAGACCGGTGCGAGCATGAGTGCCGTGCCAAGCCAGAAGTGGGCGAACGACGTGAAGCGTTTGGTGTAGCTGTAAGCGAGCAAAAAGAGCAGTACAGGTATCGCCAAAATGATCGGCAGTCGGTTGGGCAGGAACAAGAGCGTAGCAGCGACGAAAATCAGGCAGGATGCGGCGGTGAACGAGACCACGCTCGCGGAAGAGAGAATTCCCGCTGGCAGGTGCCGCGTTTTTGTGCGGGGGTTTTCGGCGTCGATCCGCCGATCGGCCAGGCGATTGAAGGCCATCGCCGCGCTGCGGGCGGCAACCATGCAGAGGAGGATTCCGGCGAGAACAGACCAACGGAACGCAGGCGGCCGATCCCTCAGAACCGGCGTGGTCCAGGCCATCAAGGCCGCCAGCAGCGCAAACGGGAGCGCGAACAGCGTATGGCTGAACCGAATCATCTCCAGCAAATGGCGAATCGTGCGATACATCAGTGAAAGTCGTCGGTGAGTCCCTCTAGGATACCGCAGTTAGCCTGGATTGGTTCACGTCAGGATTTGGGTGGAGGATTTTGGCGGGCGGGCAAAGCGCTCACTTCTGGTGAATTGTTGTTTGGGTGATTTTTGTAAGTGGAGACGGGGAAAGGGGTTCGGCTGATTCGGAAAAGTCACTGGCGCTCACAGTGAGCAGTTAGTGAGCGGTTAGGGAGGTCAGGTGAGCGGTTAGTGAGAGGTTCCAGGTTCAAGGTTTCAAGTTCAAGGTTGGGGCGCAGTTCGGGTATAGGCCCTCGCTGACGTTTCGGGTTGGTAAGGCAGGTGCCTCCCTATATCTATATTGCAATCGGCGCGAAAAACCGGGCGAGATTTCCGAAGATTTTTTCAAGCCGGAAATCGCGGTTTTTTCGGGTTAGATCGGTGGGCAGATGTGGGGACATGGAACGCTTGGGTCAGGTGGCCTTGTGCCGGATGTCGATTGGTCACTTCTCTGGCCAGCTTGCCGCGAACTTCGGAACATGCAGTCCAATACGGTGTTTGATGGTGCTAACGGCGAGGAATTATGGCGACACTTCTGTATTTCTTTTCGAGCAACCCGCTCGACGCTTCCCCGCCTTCAAGTGAGTTGGATAGTATTGACGCCGATTCATCGTTAGAGGCGGTCCGCAAATTAAAGGCTGAGGGCCGGCTGCCGCACAATTGGCGGTCGTTGTGGGCACATGTGCTTGTCTGGACCGCCGACGATGGCAAGCTCCGCGGTTTTGAGTCGATACGCCTTGCGGACTTGGCGTAGCCTCCAACGTGCGAACTACTTCGGCAGTTCCAACTTGCAGCAGCCGAGATCCAGGCAATCGGTCGTCGAACGCGTGGTAGCAAAAACGTCTGGGTGCAGCCGATAGACGACAAACCGCCCTTGCTTCTGGGTCTGCACAAGCTCCTCGCGCTTCAAGATTTGCAAATGGTGCGAGGCGTTGGTGATTTCCTGCTCCAGCTCGGCCGAAATTTCGCCGACGTTTTTCGGCCCGTGGCGCAATACCTGAACGATCCTCAGCCGATCTTCGTCCGCCAGCGCCTTCAGCCGCTCGGCACATTCTTTCGACGACAACACGTCCTTCATGGGCCGTTTCTGCTCCAGTTTGCTTTCGGCTGTCCTACGGCTCCGTCAAATTCGGTGCCCACAATCCCGTTTGAATCGCCGGTGTAGTTCCCGAAGGCGGAAACGTCGTCTTCACCGCGGCCCGCAGTTGCTGCGACAACTCGCTGATCGTCTTTGCATGACGTTCGTCGCCCGCCAGATTCTTTAGCTCCTTGGGATCGGCATTGTGATCGTATAACTCCCGGCCTTCTTTCCCTTCGTCCCATTCGGTGTATCTCCAGCGCGGCATCCGCAGCGTGTAGCCAAAAAAATTCCTCGCCTGCGAACCTACGTCCGACGTCACCGTTGCTCGATTCAGCCCGCCGCCGCGCATCACCTGGCTCACCGCCCAGCCCCGGCCTGCGACATTCACGTCCTTCAGCATCGGTGCCAGGCTCTGCCCCTGCAAATTCGCCGGCGTCTTCACACCGCACAGTTCCGCCAGCGTCGGAAACAAATCGATCTGCTGCACCGGCGACTTCGCCGCCGCCCCTTTCGACATACCCGGTGCCACGATCACCAGCGGCACGCGCGCACTCTCCTCGAACAGGCTCATCTTCTGCCACAACCCATGCTCGCCGACGTGGTAACCATGGTCGCTCGTGAACACGATGATCGTATTATCTGACAGCCCCAACCGGTCCAGCGCAGCGACCACGCGCCCCACCTGGGCATCCATAAAGCTGACGCTCGCGTAGTACGCCTGCAGCGCCTGCCGTCGCAAGTCGTCCGTCAGCTTCTCTTGCTCCTTCTTGTGGCTCATCAGCGCCGCAGCCGGAACATCGGCCTGATCCTCTTTCACCCCTTGCACCACCGGCATTTCTTTCTCGGGATACCAACCAAAATACTTTTGTGGCGCGACATACGGCGTATGCGGCCGGAAGAAGCCAACAGCGAGAAAGAACGGCCGATCCTTCCGCTTCGCGCACCGCTCCAACACCCACTCCGCATCCAGCGCCTCGAGCCCATCGGTGTGCTCCTCATCGCTCTTCGGCGAGGCATACCAGCTCAGCGTCCCGCCATATTGATTCTCCAGCAGCGTGAAAATTTTTGGCTCTTCCTCCAGCCGATCCACGCCGGCGGGATTTAGCTCCAACTCCCACGAGCCCGGATCATCGTGCCCATTGGTGCCAATCGATTTCGGCACGTTGTAGTGAAACAGCTTCCCAATTCGCCCCGCGAAATATCCCTGCATCCGAAACGCCTGTGGCATGCTTTGCTGCGATGGAATCGTCTGCCGAAAAATCTGCTGATTCCCCAAAATGCCCGTGCTGTTCGGATACAGCCCCGTCAAAATCGAATTCCGGCTCGGTCCACACAGCGGAAACGCGCAATACGCCCGATCGAACCGCACTCCCCGCGCCGCCAGCCGATCGATGTTCGGCGTCTTCGCCCGCGAATCGCCATAACATCCCAGCAAGTTATTGAGGTCATCCGCAATCAAGAACAACACATTCGGCCACTTCTCATCCGCGGCCTGTGCCGATGTTGCCAGCACAAATCCGAGGACAATCACTCCGGCCACGGTCCACCAATTGCGCCCCCAAATTTTCCACGCCCTTCGCATCGGGTGCTCCCTTATGTGCTGATTGTAAAAGTCACTCTCACTTTGCGCTCAACCGTGCAGCAATATACTCCTGACTTTGCCGGATTTCATCAGCCATGACTTGGCCTTTTAAAGCGAGCTCCTTTGCTCGACAGCCAGGATGTGACGTGCAATAATCGATTCTGGCAAAAATATTGCCTCTCATCTTCTGCGAAGGGACGCTCCCATGCGTTGGACCGCTAGCGCTTGTCTTCTAATTCTTGCATTGTTCGTGCTGGGCTGCGGCGGTGGCGATGCTCCTTCCGCAACCGCGAGTGCCGGCTCTTCTCCATCCGCTAGCGGCCCTCCCGGCGGTCCGCCCGCTCCTGGCGGCGATGCCCCTCCTGCCGAAACACCTCCCGCGGGCGAGAATCCTCCTCCGCCCGAAACTCCGCCCCCTTCGGAATCGCCTCCTCCCGGTGGCGGTGGCGAAGGAACTCCTCCACCCGAGACGCCCTCTGCCGCGCCTCCAGAGCAGGCTCCTCTTCCCGGTGGCCAACCTGGCGGTGGTTCACTCGAAGGTGGCGGGCAGCCCCCCGATCCCAACAACCCCAACCCTGAAAACACTCCGCGTCGTCCACCGCCGCCCCGCACGCTCCGCGACCAGGCCTACGCGGAGTTTCGCGCCGGCCGAGATGTCATGGGCTATAAGCTGCTCAACGCTCACTACGCCTTTGCGCCCGCGGCTAACAAAGAACTCAGCCAAAAAATGGCCTGGATGCCCGGCATCATGCGGCCAGGTGTCGCTCCGCGCATCGGAATCGGCGTGTTCTACGAACAGATTCCACTACAATTTCGCGGCAACCCGATGCCCATCGGCTCCTCGGAGTTGACGACCTCCGTCAATCAATTGCAGCAAGCCACCACAGGCGACAATCAAAGCGGTGGCGGACGACGCAAGAATGCCAACCAGACCAAAGATTTCAGCGACCGTGCCAAGGGGGATTCCAACGATAGTTTGCCGGCCGCCGCGCAGCTTAATTATTACCTGGGCGACTTCGGCCACAAGTTTGTCGGTGCCTTGCTCGATCGCATGGAAGCCGGCGACTATGGGCCCGTGATGAAAGAGCTGATGCAACAATCGTCCCGCCCCGTTCAACGCGGCAGCGGCATCGGTCCTGACGGCCAGCCTCTGGCCGGCGAACCGCCCCCCGGTGGCGAATTTGGCGGCCCGCCGGGCGGCGAATCCGGTGGCCCCGGCGATGCAGGTGGCGGTGCGGGCGGCGCGCGCCGTGGCGCTGGTAATGTCAGCGCCTTGGCTGGCTCTAGCGGCCTCCCCGGCGCTGGCGACGATTCCGACTCAACCAAACGCCGCTTCGGCTCTCGCGATGCCGAAAAGGAATCCGAGCTTTTAAGCTCCGTCAAGCAACTCAACCCGTGCATCATCTGGCTCGGCAAAACCGAAACGCGCGACGACCTCGTCAAGCGCGCCCAGGCCACGGGGTGCGACATCATGGCCGTCTTTCATATCACCCTCCGCGAAGCCCGCGCCTCCAGCCTCATTAACAATACCACCATTCTCAAAATCCAAAATCTGCGGACCGGCAAACCCTTGGCCGGATACTCCTCCGAGGCGCTCACCAATCTCACCGTCGAAACCTGGCGGAAAAAAGAAGAAAAAGGGATCGACCCCGTCGAAAAAGAAGTCACCAAAGCCGTGGAAGCTCTCGACAAAGCGCTCAAGCCCGTCCCGCTTCCCGAAGCCGTCACCGCCGACCGCGCCAAAAAGCGCATCGCTGATCTTGTCACTCAAAAGCCCGACGACATGCTCCCCATCATCGTCGAAGCCCGCTTCTATTCCGCTAAAGGATTAATGACCGAGGGGGAATACGTTGAAACCGCTAAATCCCTCCTCGGCGATTCCGGCTTCGAAAAACTCAAAGCCCGCGCCAAAGAAGGCGAAAAAGAATAGGTACACTGACTAAGCGAGCGGGAGGCGTCAGCATCCCGGGTAAGTCTCAATTAGTCTAAGTAGGCAAGGAGGATGGTCTTTTCTGACTCCTGCCGCCTGACTCCCGATTCCCCCCCCACGGACGGACTGATATGGCCGAATATTCCAAATATCAACAAAAGGTCATCCAGCGGTACTACGACAACCGCGACACCATCTCCCTCCAGCGCGCCCAGGAGCTGGTCACCGAGCTTTATCTGACAACCGGCAAAAAGCGCGAAAAACACTGGGATAGCCTCGCCGGCCACCTCGCCAAGCTCGGCATCAAGCCCGACGTAATCGCGCATCTCCGCGTCCAAGACAAACCCGAAAACGTCGCCACACTCATCCAAAAAATCATGGCTAAGGCTTCGTAGTCTTAATCCGTATCATCCGCGGCTATTATCTGCCTGATTCGTGTCATTCGTGGTTTCCTCTTTGGCTGCCGAGTCCAACGCCTTTATTCCGCCTCTCGACCCAAAATTCTTGCGGCCCGATTCGTGACTTTTCGGGTTTAATTAGGTTACGATACACCTCCCGGCTCATGGTCTGCGCCGACGCCACCCACCGCTCAATCCCCTTGAGCTTGCCGACCATCAGCCGCGATTCGGAAATGCCCCCTCCAATTGATTGTTTTCGCGGTGCATAAGACACGCATAGCGTGCATATGCAAACTGCGGTTCATCACGATAAGCTGTTTGGCAAAAACAACTTAGCGATGGCTGTTCCTCAGAGAAAATAAATTCCTGTGCATACGCAGGGGGGAAACGCAGACCGGCCCACAGTTACAGAAATGCGATCATCCACCCTCACGCTTCTGATTCTCCTCCTCGCCGCCAATGTCGTTGCAGAGGCAGACGACCCCGCGCGCAAGCCCGACGAACCCAAGCCACCCACATATTCCAGCGACGTACTGCCATTTCTCCAGGCGCATTGCTTCCAATGCCACGGCACGGAAGACGGAAAAAACAAAGCCGACCTGACGCTCAACAAATACGCGGACGACTTGTCCATCCAACAAGACCGCAAAGTCTGGGACAACGTCTTGGCGATGATCCGCTCCGGCGAAATGCCCCCGATGGAGCGCCCCCGCCCGCCCGCCGACCAAATCGAATCGGTCCTCAAATCGATTGAAGGCGTCCTCGCCAATCTCGATTGCTCGATGACCCCCAACGTCGGCCGTGTCACGCTCCGCCGCCTCAATCGGGCCGAATACAACAACACCATTCGCGATCTGCTCGGCGTCGATTTTCAGCCCGCCGCCGATTTTCCCAATGACGATGTCGGTTACGGCTTCGACAACATCGGCGACGTCCTTTCGACCACGCCGCTCCTCTTCGAGCGTTATCTCACCGCCGCCGAATCGATTCTACAAAAAGTCATCACGATTCCCGAAACTGTTGCTCCCAAAGACATTCGCCTCCAGGGTCTCCGTGTCAGTCGCGGCGCGGGCGAAGAGACCAACGGCGGCGGGGCGCTCTTCGGCGATGGCGATGCGGGCAACGAGACCTTTCTCGAAGCAGGCGATTACAAAATTCTCGTCGAGGTTTATAGCAAGCAGGTCGGCGATGAAAAGCCCATCGCCGAAATTCGTCTGAACCGTGAGCCGGTGCAGAAATTCGAGGTCACTTCCACCAATCGCAACAACCTGCAAATCCTCGAAGGCAAGATTCGCGTCCCCGCCGGCACCGCTCGCATCGGCGTCCGTTTTGTCAATCCGTATGTCGCTCCCGACTCGACTCCCGAAGTGCCCAACCGCCGCCTGCTATTCGTCCGCAGCATTCTTGCCGACGGTCCTTACAATCCTCCCCTGCCGCCGCTTCCTCCGGCCCAGCAAAAACTGTTGGCCCACAGCGCAGGCCTCGAGCCGCGCGAAGCCGCCCGCGAAATCATCACCCGCCTGGCCACCCTCGCCTTTCGCCGCCCCGTGAAGCCCGCCGAGGTCGAGCACATCCTCCGTATCTACGACATGTCCGAGAAAGAAGGAGACAGCTACGAAGAGCGTCTCCGCCTGGCCCTCTGCCGCGTGCTCGTCTCCCCCCATTTCCTGTTTCGGATTGAGGCCGATCCCACAGCGGCCAAGGCCGGCGATACCTACCAGATCAGCGAGTTGGAATTGGCCAGCCGGTTGTCGTATTTCCTCTGGAGCACGATGCCCGACCAAGAGCTGTATAGCCTCGCACTCCGGGGCGAGCTACGGGCCAATCTCGACGCGCAAGTAACTCGGATGCTGGCCAATCCAAAGTCAAAATCACTCGTCGAGAATTTTGCCGGCCAGTGGCTCACCCTCCGCAAGCTGCCACAGCTAACACCCGATACCAAGCTCTTTCCGCAATTCGACGACGACCTCCGCGCCGCCATGCAAACGGAGACGGAGCTTTTCTTCGAAGACATCCTCCGCGAGAACCGCAGCATCCTGAATTTCATCGACGCCGACTTCACCTATGTCAATGCCCGCCTCGCGAAGCACTACGGCATCAGCGGCGTGGACGGCACCGAGTTCCGCAAGGTAAAGTCGCCGGCCCATCGCGGCGGCCTGCTGACTCAAGCCAGCATCCTCACGCTCACTTCCAATTCCACTCGCACTGCCCCCGTGAAACGCGGCAAGTGGATACTGGAGCAACTGCTCGGCACGCCTCCTCCCCCGCCGCCCCC
>JANNTN010000823.1:0-1252 GCA_031394445.1 Anatilimnocola sp. | reverse complement strand
CATGAGGCGTATGTGCGGCTGGTGGATGGCGAAACTGAGCGGAGTTACCGCGACCGAAGGCATTTCTTTGCATCAGCCGCAACCGCGATGCGCCACATCCTTGTCGATAGTGCCCGCGCCAAGCGAGCGGACAAACGGGGTGGCATCCGCGCGAGAGAACTGCTGGAAAACATCGCCGCTCCTTTGCCCGATGACGAATTGCTGGCCCTGCACGAAGCTCTCGACCAACTAGCAGCCGAAGAGCCGTTGAAAGCGCAACTCGTTGAGCTGCGGTACTTTGCTGGGCTTACGGGGGACCAGGCCGCGGAAATTCTGGGAATTTCGCCGAGCGCTGCGGATCGTCACTGGGTGTTTGCCAGGGCCTGGCTGCAAACCAAAGTTCGCGGCTTAGGCTGAAGCCAAAGATTCTTGGAAATTCTTGGTGCTGGCGGGCCTTAAATCTCGCTTATTGCTGTGGAGGGCCATTCTTGGCCTCGGGAGAGTGTTTATGAAAGAGGAAGCGATTTTCCACCAGGTTCGGGAGCAGGTCGCGGATCAGCGCGAAGCCTTTCTCGATGCCGCGTGCGGTGGCGATATCGAATTGCGCGAGCGTGTCGCTGTGCTTCTGCGGGCTGAGGCCAAACCAGGGAGTTTTCTGCAGTCCCCAGCCGTGGGCGTTTTGCCCACGATTGACCAGCCTTCCTCTGAGCAGCCTGGTACCCACATCGGCCGCTACAAGCTGCTGGAGCAGGTTGGCGAAGGGGGAATGGGCGTCGTCTATGTCGCTGAACAGACCGAGCCAGTCCGCCGGCGAGTGGCGCTGAAGATCATCAAGCCGGGCATGGACACCAAGCAGGTGATCGCGCGGTTCGAGGCGGAGCGGCAGGCGCTGGCGATGATGGACCATCCAAACATCGCTAGGGTGCTGGATGCGGGTACAACCGAAGCCGGCCGCCCGTACTTCGTGATGGAGTTGGTCCGGGGGATGCCGATCACGGAGTACTGCGATAAGGCCAAGCTGACCCCGCGACAGCGGCTGGAGCTGTTCGTCGATGTTTGCCAGGCCGTGCAGCATGCCCATCAAAAGGGAATCATTCACCGCGATCTGAAGCCCAGCAACGTGATGATCACGCTGCACGACGGCACGCCGGTCGTGAAGGTGATCGACTTCGGCGTCGCCAAGGCCACCACACTAGCCCGCAGCGCAAGCGAGGGGCACACGGTTTACACCGGCCTAAACCAACTCGTCGGCACGCCCCTCTACATGAGCCCC
>JANNTN010000795.1:0-1784 GCA_031394445.1 Anatilimnocola sp. | reverse complement strand
CACCGGCACGATATTCTGGGCCGCAGCCGAGACCGGTAAATCCAAGAGTGCCGCTAAGCGGCAGCAAGCCTTGATCTCGGCACCGGTCCAGAAAATCGTGCCGGTGGCCCGGACATCCGCTGAGTCAGTCGAAAAGCTGCGGCAATGGGCTGCCGGCCGGTGCCTAAGTGCCGATCGGCCAGGCGTCTATACCCCCGCTGCTGCATCCGGCACCAGCCGGCGTCGCGTGAGCCGCGGTTCGATCGATCCGCGCCACAACTAGCGTCGGCATCTCGCGGCGGCCGTTGGTTGAACTTGAACTGTGTCTGACCGCGTACGGTGCCTGACCGTGAACTGCATCTCGTTGGTAGCACGGAGGTCTCGCGGTGCGCGATCAGGACCAAGTTGCTGCTTTTACGTCTTTACTACACCCGGAGAACAACTGCATGAGTGTATTAATCGAACCGTCCGAGTCATCAATGAGCACGACCCGGGCCGCCGAGCGGCTCCGGGCGACCATGGCCGCCGTGCGGCTCGCTTTTACCTGGTTTGGGGTCCGCCGCTCGTTGACCCCGGAACAAAAATCCCAAGCCGCCGACACGTTCGGCGCCGAAGGTACGTACTTGTCAGCCGCGAAGAAGCTACTCGACACGTCCCATCCGCTGTTCCAGGCCGTGACGGGAGTTCGCAGCCGAGCCATCTCCTACTGGAAAGGCAGCAGCTTGCCCTACCCCGAACCTGGTATCCGGCTCATCCGCCAGGACGACCTCGGCAGCTTCAGCACGCAGCTGAATACGTTTCAGGCAGAACTGGGCGAGGCTGTGGGCGCGCTCAGTCAGCGCTACCAGGAACTGAAGACAGCCGCTCGACAGCGACTGGGTCGGCTCTTCAATACGGCTGACTACCCCGAGTCGCTCCGGGGGCTGTTTGAGGTCAGTTTCGATTTTCCCAATGTCGAACCGCCGCCCTATCTGCGGCAACTGAGCCCCCAGCTTTACGAGCAGGAAGCTGAGCGGGCCCGCTCCCGCTTTCAGGAGGCCGTCGAACTGGCCGAACAGGCCTTCTTCGATGAACTCTCCAAAGTGGTGTCTCACCTCAGCGAACGAATCAGCGGAGCCGATGACGGCAAGCCGAAGATCTTTCGCGATTCGGCAGTGGAGAACCTCCACGAGTTCTTTGAGCGGTTCCGGCATCTCAGCGTCCGCTCCAGCCCGCAATTGGATGACTTGGTCAGCCAGGCCCAGCGGATCACCCGTGGCGTCGAACCCCAAGCCCTGCGCGATAACGCCTCACTGCGGCAACAGATCGCCACGCAGCTGTCCAGCGTCCAGTCCGTGCTGGATGGCTTGCTGGTCGATCGGCCGCGGCGCAGCATCCTGCGCCGCGCGAGGCCCTAACCATGGAATTGGTCATTACACCTGCCGGACAAATGCGTTGCCTGTATGACGAGTTGCTGGACTGTAACCAGTTGGGCCAGGCGACGATCCAGCGTGGTTCGTTCGTGGAGCCCGATCAGCTCGGGCAGTGGCATGCGGATCTAGCGCCCGTCGCCGGGCCGCTGCTAGGGCCATTTGCGAGTCGCAGTCAGGCGCTCGCCGCGGAAACAGCTTGGCTGATTGCCAACTGGCTGGCTCAGCAGCCGGCGTAGCGCACTGGCCAAGACTTGCTGCGCCCAGCGGGTCACCTTCTTTCACACCCTTCTCATTTATCTCAGGAGATTTTCGTTATGAAAGTGTTATTCATCAACAACGACGGTGGCGGATTTGCGGACCATCTGGATGTCGCCGAAGGGACCACGGTTCGCC
>JANNTN010000252.1:0-2613 GCA_031394445.1 Anatilimnocola sp. | reverse complement strand
CAGGCTAACGATTGCTCGCCCGGATACTTCTTCCCCAGCGAACCCTCAGGCCAGAAAGACTCGTAGCGCGTGCGTTGCGGGCCGCGGCCGGGAATCTTGCGATTCTCGCCAGGGGCATTAGCCGAGGTATAGACGATGTCGGTTCCGATGCCGACATGCTCGACGCCGAACCGCTTCGCCACGTAATCAATGTGTGCCATTAGCGCCGCCAGATCACCATTGCCACCGAGGAAGCCTGGAATGCAACAAATGCCGATCAGGCCGCCGCCATCGACAATCGCCTTGATCACGTCCGCTGGTTTGGCGCGGATATGATGATTCACGGCATCGCTGGCCGTATGGCTGGCGACAATCGGCTGCTTGGAAACTTGAGCCGCTTCCAAGCTCGTACGCCAGCCGCTGTGAGCCACATCGACGATTACTCCTACGCGATTCATTTCAGCAATCGCCGCACGCCCTAAATCGCTGAGCCCGCCGTTGGCCGGCTCAGCGCATCCGTCTCCCAGCAGATTGCGGCGATTGTAGGTGACGTGCATCATCCGAATGCCCAGTTGGTAGAACAGCCGGATGTAACGCAGTTCTTCAGGCACCGAATTGAAGTCGCCGCCCAGCGGGACACCATTTCCGGTGAAGTACAGGCAATGCCGCCCGTTGCGTTTCGCCGCTTCGATGTCGTCAGGATCGACCGCCTTGTACAGGAAGTCGCGTAGATGGTCGGTCAAGTACGTAAAGCGTCCCAGGCGTTTTAGCAACCGCAGCGGGTCCTGTCCCTCTTCGCCCGCGTTCTGAAAAATGCAGGTCACGCCGGCTGCTTGCCAACCGAGTTCGAATTCAGCCCGCTCCTGGGGACTATTAACACAGCGAGTCATCCCCATGTCTTCCTGCAAGTCCTGCACTTCGACGCTCGAAGCCCCGGCAGCGACTGCTTTGGCGATACGATCGCCATCGACTGCACAGCGTGGCGAAAAACCGTAGCAATCAAAGACCAGTGATTCCTCATGCAATTTCAAGCCGCGCTCCAGCTCCGAGGCGCTCGGCTTGAGAGTCGCAAGCCCGGCTTGCCAGGCGGCATCGATGGCGGCATTGAACTTGGGTCGTTCTGCCGCACGCGAACGAGGTGTGCCGAAAGCAAGGCCTGCTGCCCACGGAGCGACCGCCGTCGCCCGCAAGAGCGCACGGCGAGTGATTGGATTGGTTTGCATCGTGGTTCCTCGTCTGCGATCCTGTTTGGGTTGGGCTGCTGGCCAAGAATAGGTGCTTAACGACGGAAGGGCAACAAGCGCGATGATCCAACAAGTCTCTCGCCGATGTTTTCTGAAGCAATCAGCGCTGGCTGTGGCTTGCTCGCCGGCGGCGGTGGCAGCCGAATCGTTTTCGTGGAAAGCAGGAGTCGCCAAAGTCGTCGTTACGCCCGAGAAAGCCGTCTGGCTGGCCGGTTATGGATCGAAACGCCCGCCCGACGGGAAGTTGCACGACCTGTGGATGAAGGCGCTGGCGCTGGAAGATGCGAGCGGTCGCCGCGCGGTCTTGATCACCAGCGATTTTCAAGGCGTTCCAAAAAGCATGAGCGACCGCGTCTTCGCGCAGCTTCAAACGAAATTCCAGCTCCCGCGCGAACAGGTGATGTTCACGTTTTCACACAATCACTGCGGCCCGCGGCTGGGGGACGACCTGGTGGACTATTACCCGGTGGAGCCCCAGCAAGTTGAGCTGGTTCAGGACTATACCGATTTGATGGTGACTAAGTGCGTCACGCTGGTGGGTGAAGCACTCGCGAACCTCGCTCCTGCGCAATTGGCCCAGGGAGAAGGAAAGGCGACCTTCGCCGTCAACCGCCGCAATAACCGCGAGGCGGATGTCCCAGCAATGCTGGCTAGCGGGACTCCACTGGCTGGGCCGGTGGATCATGCCGTGCCGGTATTAATCGTGACGCGGCCGGCTGGCGATCTGGCCGCGGTTGTCTTCGGCTACACCTGCCATCCCACGACGCTTAGCTTTTTCACCTGGTGCGGCGACTATCCTGGCTTCGCGCAGCTCGAACTCGAGAAGAGCCATCCTGAGGCGGTGGCGATGTTCGTCAATACGTGTGGCGGCGACCAGAACCCGCTTCCCAGACGAACGGTCCAATTGTGCGAAAAATATGGGCACATGCTGGCCGCGGCCGTTGAGGACGTGCTTCAGCATCCGCGAACGCCGATTTCATCCGGTTTGCGGACCGCTTTCGACTACGTCGAGTTGCCCTACCTCAAGGTCGTTTCGCGCACCGAGTTAGAGGGGCTGCGGCAAGATAGCAATGCAATCCGCGCGCGGTGGGCGGCCCGGCTACTCGCGCAGCTTGATCAGGGCGGGACGTTCTCGAGTTCCTATCCGTACCCGCTTCACGCCTGGCGGCTGGGCAACGAAATGCTGCTGATCGGCATGGGAGCTGAAACGGTCGTCGATTACGCGCTGCGGTTCAAACGAGAATTCGGTTCGGGCACGTGGGTTTGTGGCTACTCTGACGACATGATCTCTTACATTCCGTCACACCGGGTTTGGGAAGAGGGAGGCTACGAAGGAGGCTCGAATCTCTACGAATACGGCCGCCCCGCTTTTCGCTGGGCCGGCGACATT
>JANNTN010000752.1:0-1315 GCA_031394445.1 Anatilimnocola sp. | reverse complement strand
GGTCGTCGCCGCCACCCACGTAGGTGTTGCGGAACCGCAAGTCTTGAATAAAGCGGATGGATTGAGACAGATCGACTGGCTGCCCCGTGCCTTGGGGAAAAAGGTATTGCGGCGGCGGAGTGGTTGCGCCTGGCGGCGGGGGGCCATAAGTCGGAAAGGAACCAGCCGGCGGCGCGAGCGGAGTGGTCGCGCCATAAGGCGAGACCGGCGGTTGACCGAACACGCCGCTGGCGTTGGATGGCGGCGTGGTGGACCAAAACTGGTAAGCGGCCGAGCCCGACGGCGAATACGGATCAAACGGTGCGGCAGTTGCGGCTGCACCCGTATAAGGGTTGATCGGGGCCGCCGGAACTCCGGTAATGGCACCGCCTGCGGCAGGAGCGGTGTTCAGCGTGGGAGGCAACGAGGCAGGCGGCGGGCTTTGCGGAAACTGAATGGTTTGTGCGAACAGCGGGCCAGCGCGCACGACGAGCGCAGCTAGTACGAGCGTCAAATGGCCGGACCATCTTGCCACGGCCGCCGCGCCTTTCGGCGCTCCGAGTGGGAATCTTTAGGGAAAAAAACGCTTTGCGGTAAGTATCCGTTGCCGCTGGCGGCGTCAAGAGAAAGCCGCCGCTAGCTCCGGTGTGCTTTCTCGCTCCGCAGGGCTTTCGCCGCCTGCTGTCCTTGCATGATTTGAGCCAATGGCTAACATTACAACTGGTTTTCAGGCTATTTTTGGCACGAACCGGGCTACTGTGCCGGTTGTCCTGCCAGAATTCGCATGGCATGCATGAATGCCAACCATTTGCACCCATAGCTCAATTGGATAGAGCATCGGTCTACGGAACCGAAGGTTGGAGGTTCGAGCCCTCCTGGGTGTACTATACGTCACGCGGTTTTTGGCCCTCCCGCCCCTTGCGGGCCACCGCTGGACCCCGCTTGGACCCCGGCCTTCTTGGGCCGCAGCCCCGCACGACGGGCGAGCGACTTCAGCCGCTCGAAGAACAGGTCCAGGCTCTGGGAATCGTTGAGGTCGTAGGTGGTCTTGCCGTGTGTGTGGCCGTGCAGGGTCAGCGTAGCCCCATCGAGCCAAGTGCTGGCAAACGGCTCTGCGCGAGAACTGCCGTGGATTCGGTAGTAAAAATCCTCGACTTGAGTTGCCTTGACGTTGAGCAAGACAAAACCACAGTCCTCTATCGCCTGTCTGAGTGCATCGCCCATTTCCAACATTAGCCCATCAGGGCGTCAATGACGCCCTGCTCCAAAGGTGATGACCGATCATAGGCCCCAGACTGCTCCATGGTGGCATGGCGTGCCGCCTTCTGAACGCTCG
>JANNTN010000680.1:0-5020 GCA_031394445.1 Anatilimnocola sp. | reverse complement strand
GTCAGTTCGAGCTTCAAGCCGCGGTCCAGCAGCCGTTCGCGAACCTTTTTCAGTTCCAGATCGATCACCAGCTTCAGATCCTCGCCGTTCAAATGGCGGAACACGATCACATCGTCCAAGCGGTTGATGAACTCCGGCCGGAACGCCCGTTCGATCCGCTCCATCACCCGCTCCTTCATTCCGTCATACGACGAATCGCCGTCTTCCTTGCGGAATCCGAATGCCGACTCGTTCTTAATGGCCTCGGCACCCGCATTGGTGGTCATGATCAAGATCACGTTGCGGAAATCGACCTTGCGACCAATGCTGTCCGTCAGCCGGCCTTCTTCCATCACCTGGAGCAGCGTGTTGAACACGTCCGGGTGGGCCTTCTCGATTTCGTCGAGCAGCACTACGGCATACGGCCGGCGGCGAATCTTCTCGGTCAACTGACCGCCTTCTTCGTAGCCGACGTAACCCGGCGGAGCGCCGATCAACCGGCTGACATTGTGTTTTTCCATGTATTCGCTCATGTCGATTTGCACGAGCGCGTCGGCATCGCCAAACATGAACTCCGCCAAGGCCTTGGCGAGCAGCGTCTTGCCCACACCCGTCGGCCCCGCGAACAAGAAGCAGCCCGTCGGACGCCGCGGATCCTTAAGACCGCTCCGGCTGCGGCGAACAGCCTTGGCAACCGCCTTCACGGCTTGATCCTGGCTGATGACCTTGCGATGCAGATCATCTTCCATTTTCATCAGCCGCATGGTGTCTTCCGTGCTCATCCGCGTCAGCGGAATGCCCGTCATCTTGCTGACAACCTCAGCTATCACCTCTTCATCCACCACGCCGTCGGTCGAACGCGACTTTTCGCGCCATTCGCGCGTAATCGAGTCTTTCTTCTTCTTCAACTTGTCGGCCGAATCGCGCAGCGACGCCGCCTTCTCAAAGTCTTGATTGGCAACGGCCTCTTCCTTCTCTTTGTTCAGCCGTTCAACTTCGTCGTCGATTTCCTTCAAATCCGGTGGCTTGGTCATCGCCCGCAAACGCACGCGAGCACCGGCCTCATCGATCACGTCGATCGCCTTATCAGGCAGGCAGCGGGCCGTGATGTACCGCTCCGAATATTCGACCGCTGCCTCGACGGCATCGTCGGTGATCTGCACGCGGTGATGTTCCTCGTACTTATCCCGCAGTCCCTTGAGAATTTCGATCGTCTCATCTTTCGAGGTCGGTTCGACAATGATTTCCTGAAACCGGCGAGCCAAAGCCGAGTCTTTTTCAATGTATTTGCGATATTCGTCGAGCGTCGTGGCCCCGATGCACTGAATTTCACCACGGGCCAATGCCGGCTTCAGCACGTTGGCCGCATCGATCGCGCCTTCCGCGCCACCCGCACCGACCAGCGTGTGCAATTCGTCGATGAACAGAATCGTGTTCCGCGCCCGGCGAACTTCGTTCATCACCGCTTTGATGCGTTCTTCGAACTGGCCGCGATACTTCGTACCGGCCACCATCATCGCCAGATCCAACACGACAATCCGTTTTTCGGCCAGAATCTCCGGCACATTGCCGGAGACCACGCGTTGAGCGAATCCTTCAACAATTGCCGTCTTGCCCACACCCGCTTCGCCGAGCAGCACCGGATTGTTCTTCTGCCGGCGGCACAAAATCTGGATTGCCCGTTCGATTTCTCGCTCGCGGCCAATGACCGGATCGAGCTTGTTTTGCTTGGCCAGTTCGGTCAGATCGCGGCCAAAGCTGTCGAGTGCCGGCGTCTTGCTCTTGCCACTGCGGCCCGAGCTTTGGCTGCCACCCTCGGAGGCACCACTGCCCACGCCAACTCCCTCGCGGCCGCCGCGCTCGGTGCTTTCCCCTTCGATCCCGTGACCGAGTAGGTTCAGCACCTCCTCGCGAACTTCTTCCAGCTTCAAGCCCAAATTCATCAAAACCTGAGCCGCCACGCCTTCTTGTTCTCGCAGCAGGCCCAGCAAAATGTGCTCGGTTCCTACATAGTTGTGATTTAAATTGCGGGCTTCTTCCATCGAATACTCGATGACCTTCTTCGCCCGCGGAGTCTGCGGCAGCTTGCCCATGGTCACCATTTCAGGACCACTTTGGACCAGCTTCTCCACCTCCAGGCGAATCTTCCGCAGATCGACATCCAAATTCTTCAGAACATTCGCCGCTACGCCCGAACCTTCTTTCACCAGCCCGAGCAAAATGTGCTCCGTGCCGATGTACTCGTGATTGAATCGCTGCGCCTCTTGATTGGCGAGCTGCATCACTTTGCGAGCGCGATCGGTAAATCGTTCGTACATGTTTGGTTTTCCTGTGGTATCCGCCACCGACTGTCGGTGGTTATCAAAGGTTGGCTCGTGTCCTTACCAGCAAGCGCCGCAAACAATTGTTCGCGGTCGCGTCAGTATTGTTTCGCTTTGGGTTTCATTCGCCAAGTGGAAGCACCTTTACTCCAGCAGTTTCCCGCAACCATCAGCCCACGACAGTCCTTGTCTGTCGTGGCCAAAGCTGCACCGTTCTGCCCGCGGCTTCGGCTGTTCGTCTCCTGCACCGACTCTCACTCTCCCTGAAAACACCGCAATACCTCATGACCAAGCCGGCCTGCCTTCTGCCCTTCCCACTTGGCATCTAACCCCCAGCTTTCACCTGCGGATTAGACTCCCCCTCACGAAAAAAGGCCGAAAATTCTACTTCCCAATTACCAGGCAGGCAAACAAAGTCCGTTTCCTTCAAGCAGTTAGGCCAATTTTGGGTCGTTTTTTTCAATTCTCCCCGCTCGGCTCACATTCCATCTGCCAAATTGTATGTTTGAAAGCCCCGAATTAAGGTAACAGCAAGCACCGTGCCACACTTTGGTGGGGCCACTAACCAATCCAAACATGCTGATTCCCGTGTCCAGTAGCAGTGGCATAAACCCTGACGATAGTGCCAGTTATGCCGGCATCGCGAATAGCGGCGGCGATAACCTGGCCGCGCTGCGCATTTTGGACGCCAACCTCAACCGCGCCTCCGAAGGGCTCCGCGTCGTCGAAGATTACTGCCGGTTTGCCCTCGACGACCAGCACCTCGCCCGCCGCTGCAAGGAAATCCGCCACGGCCTAGTGACCGCACTCAATTCGATCTCAACACCCACTCTCGCCGCCGCGCGCGAAGCCCAGCACGACGTCGGAGCCGAAATCTCGACTCCGCAGGAAGGCAATCGCCAATCCCTGGCCCAGGTAGCCGCCGCCTCCTGGCAACGTGTCCAGCAAGCCCTCCGCGTCATCGATGAGTGCGTCAAGCTCCTCGCGCCCGCGTCCGCTTCCGCAATCGAACGCCTGCGCTACCAAACCTACACGCTCGCCAAAGCCTGCCTCACCGCCAACGAAAGCGATGAACGGCTCCTCGCGGCCCAATTGCAGGTGCTGCTCGACGGTGCCAAGTCCGAAAAGTCCTTTGTCCGCCGTGTGAATGGGCTCATCGCCTCCGGCGTGTCAATTATCCAGCTCCGCGAAAAGCGAATAAGCGACCGCAAGCTGCTGTCCCGCGCTCGCTTGGTTCGTCAGCTCATCGACGAGTCCGGCGGTGGCGTCCTGTTCGTCATGAACGATCGCCCCGACCTCGCCACTCTGGCCCGTGCCGACGGCCTGCACATCGGCCAGGACGAACTCACCGTTCGCGACGCCCGCCTAATCGCCGGCCCGCAAATGCTAATCGGCGTCTCCACGCACACCATCGAGCAAGCCCGCCAGGCCGTCCTCGACGGAGCCAACTACATCGGCTGCGGCCCGACCTTCCCCTCCAGCACCAAAGAATTCGACAAATTCCCCGGTCTCAAGTTCCTACAGGAAGTAGCGGCTGAAATCTCGCTGCCAGCCTTCGCCATCGGTGGCATTTCGCTCAGCAACGTCCGCGACGTCGTCGCCAGCGGCGTTTCGCGCATCGCCGTCTCCAGCGCCGTCATGGCCGCCTCCGACCGTTCCGAAGCCGTCCACTCTCTCCTCGCCATCCTCCGCGATAAACACTGAAAAGCGATCCACGCCATCAGCCGGGAGCAAACCTGCTCCCGGAGAATCGCCAGCCCCTTTGCCACGCATCGCAAGCAGGCGATAAAAGCAGGCTGCAAAGGCGTTTTTGGGTATCAGCGGCAATCCGTCATGGCATCTCAGCCAACCACCAGCATTGACGTGAATCGCGCATTAGCGATCTGGGCTGACTACCAAAAGCATCACGAAATAACGCCTCTTTTGAATCGAGCTGCCGGCATTGAGCCCATCAGCGGCCGAATTTGGTTTGGAAAATCTGGCCTAGACATTCGAGACCAGATGCTTGCCGAAGGAATCGACGCCCCATTCTATTGCGTTCGCGTAGGCTACGATTATTACTTGCGTAAACGAGCGTGTCGTACGTCAGAACCCATCAGCGACATCTGCGCCATCCGCGGTTGAATGCCTTGTTTTTTGACTTCACTCATTCGTGCGTGTTCGGCACTTCGAATTTACACGGATTAAATCATGGAAGATCCAGTAGCCATCGTTCTCGCCGCCGGCCTCGGCACACGGATGAAATCCGACCTCCCCAAGGTACTCATCCCCGTCCTCGAGCGTCCCATGCTCGAGTACGTCCTCGACGCGCTGACTGCCGCTGGCATCCGCCGAGTCATCGTGGTCGTTGGTCACCGCGCCGACGACGTAAAACAACTCCTCGCTGGCCGCCAGGGCATCGAATTCGTCTTGCAGTCGGAACGCAAAGGCACCGGCCACGCCGCCCGCATGGCAGCGCCGCTTCTCGCCGGCCACACCGGCCCAGTCGTCATCGTCGCTGGTGATTCCCCGCTGCTGCAGAGCTCGTCACTTAAAAAACTGCTCAACCACTTCCAAGAACATCAGCCGGCCTGCCTGCTCGGCACGCTGCACAAGGAAAATCCCTTCGGCCTGGGCCGTATCGTCCGCGACGTAAGCCGCAACTTTATCGGCATTGTGGAAGAGCGCGACGCCACCGCCGGCCAAAAGCTCATCACCGAAGTCAACATGAGCACCTACGT
>JANNTN010000666.1:0-13989 GCA_031394445.1 Anatilimnocola sp. | reverse complement strand
TTGCAAATAGGCTTCCAGCGGAACATTGAACAGGCCCGCGCTCACGCCGAGCAAAAACAGCAGCACGCTGGCCCAGAGGAAACCAAGCGTCACAGGCGGAATAGTTTGAAAAAACTCGTAAGGCGCGGTGATCAACAACGCAACCAGCATTCGCCATGGGACTGGATTACCTTCTTGAAAAAGCCGTTGCGGAACCGTGAACAGCAAGAGCGAATTCAGCGCGACGCCGAACGCACCCAATGGGAGGATGCCGAGTTCGACATGGTCGCGCGACCAGATGCCCGCGAGCACACTGCCGGTGCAAACGCCGGCAATTAAAGCCAGCAGGAGCGGACTTTTGGCGGAGGCATTGATCGCGCCGCCTTCGGCCGCAAGTTGGTCGATATTGAGTTGGGCCAGACCGCCGATGGCATAGAAGAAAGCAATTCCCAGGGCGACACGAAACAGCGGCAGGTTGCTGCCGAGGAGCTTGAGGTCGCGCCAGGTTTGTTGCGGCGCATCCCACGGAAAGTGCCGGCTGGGATTGCCGGGGGGCAGGCTTTTAATTGGCAAGCTGGTGAACACGCTGAGCGCTGCCACGCCGATCAGAACGATGGCGGAGAGCCACCAGCCATCGAGTCCTTTGGGGCCGGTCGCATCGACGAGCCAGTTGCCGATGACCATGCCGATGACCGTCGCAATGACGGTGAACAGCGTGAAGAGGCCGTTGGCTTTGGAAATCAACTCGGGTTTCAGAGATTCGGGAATGCTGCCCGCGCGAGCTGGGGAAAATAGAGCGGTCTGTGCGCCGAGCAGCGCGACCGTGGCCATCATCAGGATGACGGCCCAACCACTGGTCATTTGGCCGCAGAGAATTGCGGCGACACCGATCAGCATGATGAAGATTTCAGCCAGCTTGCAGCCAACGATCACCGAGCGCTTGGGGTATTTATCGGCCAGATAGCCGGCGGGCGCTGCCAGCAACAAATACGGCAACACGAGGCAAACCGTGCCAGCCGTTAAAATCGAAGCGTGCTGCGACTCGGGGACATGCTGCTTGCCGATGCCGATGACGAGCCAGCGGAAGATGTTGTCGTTGGCCGCGGTGAGGAATTGCGTGGCTAGCAGGCCCAAAAATCCCGGCGACAACAACGAGCCGCCGGTGGTCGCTGGGCTTTCACTGTCTGAGCGGACGGCTTCCATAGTTATCCAGGCACGACGTCCCGTTCAAATGGCCGCAAAATCCGACAAATTTCCGTTGGCGTCGAGTTAGGCAGTTTTATCGGCCCTTGTCCGCGACTGCAACCTTAACTGGCAACTGCAATCGCATGTTTGGCACTGTCTTTGCAATAAATGCCGCGATGGTCATGAAGGCCATCTTTTTAGGGCGTGGCAATTTGCATCTCGTAGCAAGGAATCGAATAGTGGCCACCCGTACAAAATCCCAACGAAAGGTTCGTCAGCACGAGCCATCCAAGCCGCCGCTGACGACGCCGTTGCCGCCAGGGGCGAATACCGAACAACCAGCTCCCAACGAGGTGGAATTGCAGGCGCAACGATTAGTACATCGAGTTGGATCGGTCGAGGGCGCGAAGGAAGCGATTGATACGGCTGCTCGCAAGGAGGAAGTCGGCGACTTTCGCCAGGATGCTTTTGCCATGCGGTTCGGATTTGCCACGCGACGCGAAATGCTGGCCGCTTCCAAGCCGCTATTCGATTGCGACCGGTCGGCGTGGTGGGCTACCGAACTGAAAACTGGGCGTTGGATTGTCTGGGGAGATGAAGACTTATCAGCCAAGCAGTTGTTTGCTTCACTAGCGGAAGCGGAGCAAGCTGTTGGAACAAAGCTATCTGTCGGCCAGTCAAATGCAAAGAACAATCCTGGCAGTGACGCCGAATCTTCACGAAAACCATAAGGCCAGGCATTACGACCTTGTTATCGATCTGTGCGATCGCGGCTTTGCACGCGCCGCAGGCGCTATGGCCGAGCACCATAATGACGCGTGCGCCAAACTCCGCCACCGCGAATTCGATGCTGCCTTTGAGAATCGGGCCCGACCCTACCATATTTCCGGCCACACGAACGACGAACAGATCGCCAACGCCTTGGTCGAATACGATCTCAGGGCTGACCCGCGAATCGGCGCAGCCCAGAATGATCGCCAGAGCTGCTTGTCCTTCGGCCACCGCTGAAAATCCTTTGGTGCCCGGCCGGGGTGCGTTAGCTTGCCTTCGACGAATCGCTTGTTGCCTTCAACGAGACGCTGGAGCACTTCATCCGGCTTCGGCCGAGCGCTGGAAAGTGCCGCTGCTAGACGGGGGAATTGACCCATTGCCAGAGTTCCCGCCGACAATCCAGCACATTGCACAAGCTGCCGCCGCGTTTTTCGATTTGAAAATCTCACGTGGATCTCCGTCGAAGGAAACTTGATCCGTTGCGAGATATTGTCGATTGTGAGAAATTGCAACCGAACGGAGAAATGACCGATTTCGTGCCGAGAGTTACCTCGGCAGATCGTAAGCCGCTCGCCGGAGACCATAATCACCGAGCTGCTGGTTACTATATTTCGTCGAGGCAGAGTTGACCCACTCGCGCGACAGCTTCCCAAGCACCCTTGAGCCTTGCAAGATTAGAGATCGATGAGTCGAGTGGTTCGAGAAATTGACGATCGGTCTCAGCATACTTGTGAGTGATGGACCGAGGCCTGAAATCGCATCAGCAGTCGCAGATATGCACGTAGTTCGCAAAATAGCTGTTTGGCTGGGCAAGCTTCTGGGCGGATGCGCCTGGTGCCTGCTGGGCTTATGGACGGCGCTAGCCCTGTTTTTCACCGTGCCGCTACCGGGGTGGCTGGCGACGATCCTCGCACTCGGTACTGCCGGGCTTTTTGCCAGCGCTCTCCGCGAATGCCCCTGGAGCCTGTTCACCCTCCACTGGCGAGCCCTGCCGCTATCGATCGCAGCCCTGGCCGTGACGGCTATCACGTCAATCTGGTACTTCGGCTTCGTCTCCCCCGATCCGAATCAAGACTGGGCCGCGGAACACTCGCGGGTGCCCGCAGTCAGGATCGAAGGGGACAAGGTGCATGTCGGCAATGTACGCAATTTTACCTGGCGCTCGCGTTCTGACTTCACGCCAGGATTTTACGATCGCGTGTACGACTTAAACGCTCTCGATTCGATGCATTATGTCGTTGTCCCGTTGGGGAATATCGACGGCCTGGCCCACGTTTTTGTCTGCTTCGGATTTTCCGATGGCCAACACGTGGCGGTTTCCATCGAAGGCCGGCGCGTGAAAGACCGGCCCTATCGGGTCATCGCTTCGATGTTTCGGCAGTACCAATTACTGTATGTCGTCGGCGACGAACGTGATGTCGTTGGCCTCCGAGGAGCCATTTGGAAGCAACCCGTGCGCTTTTATCCGGGCCGCACGACGCAAGCAAGAAAGCGGGCCATTTTTCTCGACATGATGCAGCGGGCCCACGAACTGGAAGAACATCCCGAGTTCTATCACCTCCTGTTCAACAACTGCATGAATAACATCACCCTCCATCTGCGTCGCCTAGGAGGCCGCGATCTGCCGTGGGACTTGACTCTGCTACTAACCGGCTTTTCCGACTACGCGGCTTACAATTTTGGCTTCATCGACACCGATTTGCCTTTCGACCAGGCCCGCCACGCCTTTCGCGTTGATCACTGGATGCAGCAAACCCCGCTCGACGAGAACTTTTCTATGGGGCTACGAGCAATCCTAACCCAGCAAGCAGCCGAAGCGGCCAACCCACCGCGCGAATGACGCCGGGGATGATTACGAAAAGCTGGAAACGTCTGACTCGGTTCGCTGGTCGAGGTAGAGTCGCATCAGAACCAAAGTGGATGCCGCGGCTGCCACCGCTACATCGGACGCATTGATTTGCGTGGCCCGCGTGTCGCTCGCCGTTCGATGTTCGGCCAAAAGCCAACCACCGGCGGAATGATCGCCATCGCCAGAAGCAGCGTGCGAAGGCGATACTGCATCGCACCGATCCCTATCGAAAGGGGCCGGCCGGCGATGTGCCGGAGCAGAACTAAACCATTACCGGCCAACGGTTTGCGTTTTCCCTGAGTTTTTTAGTGGAGGATAAGGGACTTGAACCCATGACCTCTTGCATGCCATGCAAGCGCTCTCCCAACTGAGCTAATCCCCCGTTTGGCCTGTTTCGCACGTCAAGCTTGTCGCTGGCGGCGATATCGGTTAAACCGTTGGCCGATCGACTGTGTTGGCCGATTGGACAACGATGAGGCTATCAGTAGCTATTTTTAGTGTCAAGGACGCTCTGGCCCGCTAGTGGAGCGTGGGACAGTGCCCGTTCGAGAATTGGTAGGGGAGAGTGCTACGGCAAAGTGGGCGGTTTCGTGTTGTTTTGTGGGCTCGGCGGCCTGCGTGGTTTATCTTTCGACGTGCAGATTCGAAAAGTTATTTCGACGATTGGCAAACTGGCGGTATCGGCCACGCTGATCGGCTATTTGTTCTATCGAGCATCAAACGACGAGCAGTTTGGGATGCTCGTGTCGCGACCAAAAAACTGGCCGCTGTTGTTGTGTGCGTTGCCGATTTGCTTGTTCGCGGTGACCATCACCATTCTGCGTTGGAATCTGCTCGTGCGGGCAATCGGCCTCTCGTTCAGCGTGCCGCAGACATTGCGGGCCGGATTCTTGGGATACCTGGCGAACCTGCTGCCATTTGGACTGGTGGCGGGGGACTCGCTGAAGGCGGTGATGCTGATTCATAGCAATCCACTGCGAAAAACCGAGGCGGTGGCGTCGGTTTTCGTCGATCGGGTGCTGGGGTTGTACGCCCTGTTGCTGCTGGCTGCGGGCGCGTCGCTGCTGTTGCCGGAAGAAGCGCTGAGCCGACTGGCTGATGCTGACCGGGCGGCGATTGTGCGGCTGTGCTGGTGTGTGAAAGCGGCGTCGCTGGCCAGCTCATGCTTGCTGGCGGTGATGATGATTCCCGCGGTGACACGATCGCGGTTGTGGGATCGGCTGGAGCACGCGCCGGTCGTGGGAAAGATTCTGCACAAGTTGGTTACCGCCATGCGGACCTATCGGTCGCGGTGGGATTTGCTGGCCGCGGCGATTGGTATGAGTTTTGTCATTCATCTCGCGTATGTCAGCGCGTTCGTGGTGATGACGAAAAGTATGGTGACTGCGCCGGAGGAGCAGCCGGCGGTGGGCTCCCTCCTCATCATTGTGCCGCCGTCGATGATTGCGGGGGCGCTGCCGATCGGTTCGTTAGAGATGGTTTTCTGGCTGCTATTCCGCGCTGCATCGCCTCCTTCGGCTCCGCCGAATATGGGCTTGTTGATTGCACTGGGGTATCGGCTGATTCAGATTTGCATTGCGACGATTGGGCTGGGCTACTGGTTGACGGGACGGCGCGAGGTGGAGGAGATCATGCAGGAAGCAGATGAAACGCCTCCATCTCTGGAATAAGACGCCAGTGATAGAGATCAGTCGCGGCGGCCGAGGTTTTCGTTGGGTAGGAATCGCTGGCCGGTTTTCATTTCTAGTCGGTCGCGATTGGGGGCCCAGGGGTAAATGCGGACGCCGTCGCGCGAGCCGGAGAAGACGCCGTGACCGGGAATCGAAAGGCGGATGTGGACGAGGCCGTAGCTTGAGGCGGTCCAATTGGGTTGTAATTCGGGTGTGATCGCGCCGAATGGCAATTGGACGCGGGCGCCGCGCGGGCCGTAGTCGTCGGTGGTAATTGCTTGGGTCCAGCGTTCGACGACTTCCAGCGTGTCTCCGCCGGAGAGTGGGGCGTGGTCGAAGGTTCGCCGCTGCGGGGAATAGAGTTCGACCTCCAGGGTTCCGCCGAGCGGCAGGGCGTTGCCAAAGCGGTCGAGGGGCAACGCATCGATCACCAGGCCATCGGTTTCGACGTCGGCGTCCCAGTTGCCGAGGTGCGCATCGAAGCTGACCTGAGTTACGCGAGGCGGTGTGCTTTCTGGTGCGGCAGCGGTGTTGTTTGCCAAGCGTACGGCTGGCAGCGTGTGAATTTCGATTGTTCTTCGCGGTGGTAGTGGGGGTGTCTCTGCGGATGGAGCATTGAACGTGGCTCGCAAGGCGGCAATGTCGCGCGGTGCATCGCTCGCGGTTACCGAGATGATTTGCTCCCAGCGGATCGATCGTTTCAGTGTGATGCCGGCGTTTTGCGTGCGGAGAACTAGGTGACCGGAGGTGGACGAGGCGTCGATCGTGCCTTGAAATTCGCGGCCGCTGGATACACGGACGGTGGCGGGCGTCTCGGCCGAGTGAGCCGGGGCTGTGTTGGCTGGGGCTGCGTTGGCAGGGGATAAGGCCTCACAAACTGTGAGTAAAGCTGCCGCAAAATTGGCCTTCGCCGTCATAATCGCACCTGGCCGCTGGAATGGAGTTGGGCCAACAGCTAGGTAGCAGGCGGTGCGCCGTGGAGGAATCGACGGTGGCGGGATGTGGCGGAAGTCTAGGGCCCATTGGGGGTTAGCGATGTGTGGAAGTGATTTGCTCGGAGGCTTGCTGCGACAATTGTGTTGCCTGGAGGCAACATGTGGCGTTTTGGCAACACAGGCTTTCCGGCGGGCAACATGTCAAAAGCTATAGTTGTGCGTCATTCAGGAGCCAAGTTATGTCAGCCAGTTCTGTTGTTGGTTTCGCGTCGCTTAAAAACGCCTTGCTGGTCGCGGCTGGTGCTGCGGTGTTTGCAGCCGGGGCGATTGGTGTCGAACCGGCCGCTTCGCCCGTTGGCGACGCGCCGCGCATGCCGGCGGGCAATCCTCCGGAAGCGAACAATGCAAAGGCCGCGGAGCGGTTGCGTGAAGGTACGAAGCTGGTGGATGTGGTGGGCACGTTTCAATCGGCGGGAGGCGATAACATTTCGTTTTCACGCGACGGCGGCAAGGATTCGCTGAAAGTTCTGGAGAACTTGATGTTACAAAGAGTGAGCACGGTGCTCGAAGAAAATAGTGGAACGCGGCAATGGGTGGTGAGCGGCGAAATTACGGAATTTCGCGGGGCGAATTACTTGCTGGTGAAGAAAGCGGTTGTGCAATTGCAGGAAGGTTATGCGGCTGGGGGGCGATAGGTGCGGGAACAAGCGCGTAGGGCTATGTCGCGGGAGAAATTCGCGCAATACTGACGGACCGATTTCGATAAACACTCGGAAAGGATTCTTGGATCATGGAAGCGGCCGCGCGGGAATTGCTCATTGAGCTGCTGAAAACGCCGAGCCCTTCTGGCTATGAGCGGCCGGTGCAGGATGTGGTGCGGGCGTATGTCTCTGATTTTGCCGACCGCGTGACGACCGATTTGCATGGGAACGTGATCGCGGCGAAGAATCCCGATGCGGCTGTGCGCGTGATGCTCGCGGGGCATTGCGATCAGATCGGGATGCTGGTGAGCCATTTTCACGATCAGGGCTTTTTGCATGCGCAGACGATTGGCGGGTGGGATCCGCAGCAGTTGATTGGGCAGCGGATGACGGTGTGGACGGCTGGCGGGCCGATTCCGGCGGTGATTAGTCGTAAGCCGATCCATTTGCTGACCGATGAGGAGCGGAAGCAGGTGGTGAAGCTGGAGGATATGTGGCTGGATATTGGGGCCAAGTCGAAGGAGGAGGCGAAGGAGTTGGTGCGGATTGGAGATCCGGTGACGCTGCAGCTAGGATATCAGGAAATGCGCGGCGGCCTGGCGAATTCGCCGGCCATGGACAACAAGTGCGGGCTGTGGGTGGTGCTGGAAGGATTGCGGCGTGCGGCGAAGCTCGATCCCAAGGTGGGTGTGTTCGCAGTTTCGACGGTGGCGGAGGAGATTGGCCTGCGCGGGGCGCAGACGAGTGCTTATGGGGTTGATCCGCAGATTGGGATCGCCGTCGATGTGACTCATGCCACCGATTGCCCAACGATCGACAAGCGGCAGCGAGGTGAAATCAATCTCGGCGGTGGTCCCGTGATCGTGCGCGGCCCGAATATGAACCCGGTGATCGTGGAGCGGCTGTTGGCTCTGGCTCAGCAGAACGAAATTCCGCATCAACTGGCCGCGAGTGGGCGGGCTCAGGCGAACGACAGCAATCCGTTGCAGGTTTCGCGGGCGGGGGTGGCTACGGGGCTCGTCGCGATTCCGAATCGGTATATGCATAGCGCAGTGGAGATGATTTCGCTCGAGGATATTGATCGTGCCGCGGATTTGTTGGCGGCGTTTGTGATGAGCCTAACGGGAGAAGAGGATTTTCGACCGTAAGAAGCGGCTGCCGAACCGGCAAAAATACAGATTCTGCACCGGCGTTATCGGCATTGACCCCGCTTGGCCAGCCGGCCTACACTTTTCGGGGGCGTTTCAACGGAAAAGAAACGTCAAAAGTCATTAGCGAAGGACTGCACATGCCATGAAGGCCGTCATTCTTGCGGGCGGGATGGGAACCCGGCTCTCGGAGGAAACCGAGCTGAAGCCGAAGCCAATGGTCGAAATTGGTGGCCGCCCCATTCTCTGGCACATCATGAAGCACCTCGCGCATTTTGGCGTGCGCGAGTTCGTCATCGCCCTCGGCTACAAGGGCGACATGATCAAACGGTATTTCTCGGACTACTCGCGGATCAACTCGGATTTCACCGTCCAATTACGCTCCGGCGACGTGCTCCGCCACGAATCGTGCGATGAAGATTGGACGGTCCACCTCGTTGATACCGGCCTCGCCACCATGACCGGCGGCCGCCTCAAGCGCCTCGGCCGGCTGCTCCGCAACGAAACCTTCATGCTGACCTACGGCGACGGCGTTGCCGACATCAACATCGCCGACCTCATCGCCTTTCATCAAAATCACAAAAAGCTGGCAACCGTCACCGCCGTTCGCCCTCCCGCTCGCTACGGCGCGCTCCTCTTCGATGGAGATCAGGTTGCAGCCTTTCAGGAAAAGCCGCAAACCGGCGAAGGCTGGATCAACGGCGGCTTCTTCGTCCTCGAACCAGCCGTGCTCGAATACATCAAGGACGACGCCACCCATTGGGAACGCGAGCCCGTCGAGCGGCTGACAGCCGAGCGGCAACTCATCGCCCACCGCCACGAAGGCTTCTGGCAAAGCATGGACACCCTCCGCGACGTGCGCCTGCTGGAAAGCCTATGGGCCAGCAGCTCCGCCCCCTGGAGGGTCTGGCCATGAACGCCGCGCCGCTCGATTGGTCGCAGCAACGCGTTTTTGTCACGGGCGCATCGGGTTTCGTCGGCTCCTGGCTCGTAAAAACGCTGCTGAAGAAAAAAGCCCGCGTCACCGTCCTCATTCGCGATCTCGACGACCACAGTGAACTCGTCCGCAGCGGCGCGATCAAAAAAGTATCGATCGTCAACGGCTGCTTGGAAGACTTCACTTGCCTCGAACGGGCCATCAACAAGTTCGAGACCAACGTCGTATTTCATCTAGCAGCCCAGGCGATCGTAAACTCCGCCCTCCGCAGTCCCCTGCCAACTTTCGAGTCCAACATCCGCGGCTCCTATAATCTGCTCGAAGCCTGCCGCATCCACTCCCGCCTCGTGCAGCGCGTCGTCGTAGCCTCCAGCGATAAAGCCTACGGCGAAACCGACAACCTCCCCTACAAAGAGACACACCCCCTCGCTGGCCGCCATCCCTACGACGTCTCGAAAAGTTGCACCGATCTGATCGCCGCGACCTATCAAGCGACGTATCAAATGCCGATCACCATCGCCCGCTGCGGCAATATCTACGGCGGCGGCGACTTGAATTGGTCCCGCATCGTTCCCGGCACCATCCGCTCCTTTCTACGACGCGAGCGCCCCGTTTTACGCAGCGACGGAACCTTCGTCCGCGACTACATCTACGCCGAAGACGCCGTAAATGCCTACCTCGCCCTCGCCGAATCCGTCGCGCGCCCAGAAATCCAAGGCCAAGGTTTCAACTTTAGTAACGAGTCCTATGTCACCGTGCGGCAAATCGTCGGCGCGATCGCCGAGGTCATGCACGCCACCGACCTCCCCCCCGTCGTCCTGGGAAAAGTCGGTCACGAAATTCCCTCGCAGTCGCTCTGTGCCGAAAAAGCCCGCACTCTTCTGAATTGGCGGCCCGCGTTCTCCCTCGCCCGCGGTCTCGAACAAACCGTCGAGTGGTACCGCGAATATCTGGAATCGGCCGCATGAGGCGCACTACCTGTCGAGCCTGCGACGGCAGCCACCTTGAACCCATCTTAGACTTGGGATCGACGCCCCTCGCCAACCGATTGCTGGCAGAGAGCAAACTCTCAGAGCCCGAGCCCCGCTTCCCGCTCGAGCTAGTGCTTTGCACCGACTGCACGCTCCTCCAAATCATAGAAACCGTCCCCCCGGAAGTTCTCTTCCGCGACTACGTTTATTTCTCCAGCTTCTCCGACACAATGCTGGCCCAAGCCGAGCAACTAGCCAGTTCCCTAATCGAAAAACGCAATCTAAGCAGCACCAACCTCGTCGTCGAAGCCGCCAGCAACGACGGCTACCTCTTAAAGCACTATGCCGCCCGGGGAATTCCCGTGCTGGGCATCGAACCCGCCCGCAACATCGCCGCCGTCGCCAACACCAACGGCATCCGCACCATCAGCGAGTTCTTTGGCCTCGAATTAGCCACTCGTCTGCGCAGCGAAGGCATTGCCGCCGACCTCTTTCACGCCAACAATGTCCTCGCTCACGTCGCCGACCTCCCCGGCTTCGTCGCCGGCATCGCGGCCATTCTGAAGCCCACCGGCATCGCCGTCATCGAAACTCCCTACGCCATCGACATGCTGGAAAAAGTCGAATTCGACACCATCTACCACGAGCACCTCTGCTACTACTCGCTGACCGCCCTCGACCGCCTCTTCGCCGCCCACTGCCTCCAAATCATCGATGTCGAGCGGCTACCCATCCACGGCGGCTCCCTACGACTGACGCTTCAACCAACATTGTCAGGAACCGCACCCACTTCGCAGCGCGTCCACGATCTGCTCCATCACGAACGAAGCTGGGGCATCGACCAGCTAGCAGCCTATCGCGACTTCGCCTCTCGTGTCGGCAATCTAAAAACCCAGCTCCTGTCGCTACTAAGCAACCTAAAAGTCGCCGGCAAACGCATCGCCGCCTACGGTGCATCCGCCAAAGGCAGCACCCTCCTCAACTATTTCGGCCTCGGCCAGGGCACGCTGGATTTCCTCGTCGATCGCAGCACCATCAAGCAAGGCAAGTACGCTCCCGGCACCCACCTTCGTATTGACGCACCCACCCGCCTTCTGGAAGATAAACCCGACTTTGTGCTGCTGCTGACCTGGAATTTTGCTGACGAAATCCTCTCCCAGCAGCAAGAATACATCCGCCGCGGAGGCCGGTTCATCCTGCCTCTCCCCGTGCCCCGCATCGTGGAGCCGTCGTGATCCTGACTGCCCTAGCACTGTCAGGCGCTTATCGGATTGAGCCCGAGCTGCGGACAGACGAACGCGGCTTTTTCACCCGCATCTGGTGCGCGCAAGAGTTTGCCACCTACGGGCTGAAAACAAACTTCGTGCAAAGCAGCATCTCCTCGAATCGCCTCCGCGGCACGCTCCGTGGCCTCCACTATCAAGCCGACCCACACGCCGAAACCAAGCTCGTACGCTGCATCCGCGGCGCAGCGTTCGATTGTCTCGTCGATCTCCGCCCCCACTCCGCCACCTACAAACACTGGTGCGCCTGCGAGCTCACAGCCGACAACCGCCACGCCGTCTATATCCCCGCCGGCCTGGCCCACGGCTTTCAAACGCTCACCGACGACACTGAGTTGCTCTACGAGATCACGGCCTATTCCGAGCCCACTGCCGCTCGCGGCGTGATTTGGAACGACCCCACCTTGGCCATCGCCTGGCCAATCGTGCCCCCGACGGTCATTTCGCAGAAAGATCGGCAGCTTACGGAGCTCGCCGCATGATTCGTTTACTCATCACCGGTGCCAATGGCTTCATCGGCAGACATTGCCTGGCGGCGCTCGCTTCGTCGGGCTACGAAATCCACGGCGTCACGTCCAATAACAACGTGCCGCACAACGAATCGATCCACTGGCACGCGTGCAACCTACTAGACGCCGCTCAGTCGCGGCGATTGATTTCCGAAATCAGACCCACGCATCTCTTGCACTTGGCCTGGATGACAACTCCTGGCCTCTACTGGACCTCCCCCCTGAACGAAACCTGGCGAGCCGCCAGCCTAAAACTCGCCGAGTCCTTCATTACTTTCGGCGGCGAGCGAATGATCGTCGCCGGCACCTGCGCGGAATACGACTGGACCAGCGGAATCTGTCTGGAAGCCGAGCCTGCACTCAATCCCCCCAGCCCCTATGCCAAAGCTAAGCTTTCGCTCTCGCAAGAATTATCAGAATTAGCCAGCGCCACCGGCGTCCCCCTCGCCTGGCCGCGACTCTTCTGGACATACGGACCCCATGAGCCGCCTGAGCGGTTGATTCCCTCAATCATCCTCAGCCTTCTCAACGATCAGCCCGCCCACTGCACCTCCGGAACGCATCGCCGCGACTATCTGCATGTCCGCGATGTGGCCCGCGCAATTTCCGCCCTCGTCCCTGCCTCGCTGGTCGGTGCGATAAACATCGCCTCGGGCAACGCACCTTCGATTGCGTCCATCGCCACCGCCATTGCCGCCGCCCTGAACAAGCCTCACCTGCTGCGGCTCGGCTCAAAAACTTCCGATCAGGCCGAAGCCCCGCTTGTCGTCGCCAATATCGACCGATTGTTACGCCACACTGCCTGGCGACCGCAAATTTCGCTCGAATCGGGCCTGCAAGAAACAATCCGCTGGTGGACCGAAAACCTTGGCCATTCACAGCCAAGCTTGACCGCCCATCCGTACGCGCTCCAGCCAGCAGGAGCGAACGTCGCATGAAGTTAACGTTGGATACAGACGCAAAAACCCTCACGCTGCAAAACGGCAGTGAGAGCAGAACGCTGCCGCTTTACAGCCGCGAGTCGTTCGAAGCCCTCTCGCAGCAGTGGGTGAATATCGGCTGGGACCAGAAATACACGTACACCTTTTCCTGGCTCGGGCGGCCCATCATCCAGCTTCCGGAAGACATGATCCGTATTCAAGAAGTGATTTATCGCTTGAAGCCGGATGTCATCATCGAAACGGGGGTGGCGCATGGCGGCTCGCTCATTTTTTACGCTAGCTTGTGTCAGGTAATCGGCAAGGGACGCATCATTGGCGTCGATATCGAGATCCGCAAGCACAACCGTGCTGCAATCGAAGCTCACGAGCTGGCGCATCGGATCGCATTGGTTGAGGGAAGTTCGATCGCACCGGAAACGGTGGCCCAGGTTCGGTCAAAACTCAAGCCCGACGACGTGGTGCTCGTCCTGCTCGACTCCTGCCATTCCCACGCCCACGTGCTGGCAGAGCTGACCCACTATGCCCCGCTCGTAACGCCCGGCTCATACATCGTGGCCACCGACGGCATTATGGAGTCGGTTGCAGACTCTCCGCGTGGCAACCCAAGTTGGAAAACCGACAACCCCTGCTCCGCCGTTAAGGAGTTCATCGACGCTCATCCTGAGTTTGTCGTCGAGACGCCCCCTTGGCCATTTTGCGAGAGCCATTTAACCGAGAATGTGACGCACTGGCCCGTGGCTTGGTTGAAACGACAGATTTCTAGCATCGAGCCAAAGTGAATTTTTGCCTGGCCAGGAGGCCACGATGTCACGACCACGTTTCTCAATCATCATTCCCACTCGCGAGCGTGCGCGAACCTTGCATTTTGCCATCCGCTCGTGTCTGGCGCAACAATTTGACGACTACGAGATCATCGTTTGCGATAACTGCAGCTCCCCCGAGACACGGCAAGTCGTCGAGGCCTTCCGCTCAGAAAAAATCGTGTACGTGCGGTCGGATGTGCCGCTCGCGATGAGCGACAATTGGGAGTTCGCCGTCTCTCAGGCCCAAGGCGACTATCTGACCATTCTTGGCGACGACGACGCGTTAATGCGCCATGCACTTCCTGAA
>JANNTN010000662.1:0-4540 GCA_031394445.1 Anatilimnocola sp. | reverse complement strand
CGCGAAGCTTTCTGCTCCGCGGGGTTCTGTGTCGTCAACTTATCTTCCCACCACTCAGGCCTCAAGCCTCACGCCTAGTGGTTATACATCGTTCGCCGATCTTTGAAGTCCAGGTACCACCACCCGTCGTCCCATTCCATGGTCACTTTCCGCCAGCCCAGCGGCACCTGCGGATAAGGATAGAACGGGCCAATGTAAGGCCAGGCGGTCGGCGAATACTGCTTAGGATAGGTAACCGCGGCATAGTTCGGGTGAGCCGCATACGACGGCCAGGCATAACCCGGCATCTGCGGATGATCGTAGCGAGCCGGGGCAACACCCACTCCGCTGCCAGGCATGTGCATCGGCTGCGGAGCACCAACTGCACCGCCGGGACTGGCAGCGCCGTAACCAGCCGGAGCCACTGCCAGCGGCACTTGCGGCTGCTGGGCATAAACCGGAACCATGTACGGCATCCCCATCGGATACATCGCCATCTGCTGCTGTGCGGCGGCATAGCCAGCAGCATAGCCAGCACCAGGCAGCGGTTGCAGCGAGTCGGCAGGCACAACTGCTTGCGGCACATTGGCCACTGGCTGAGCAGCTTGCACCACACCCTGACGCGAGCTAGCGGTTTTCGCATCCACACCTGAACCAATCGGTCCAGTGGTCGAGGCAGTCTGCACCGTGGCAGTTTCTCCCCGATTGCCATGAACCGCGCCCATCAGACTCTTGCTGACATTGCTCAGCACTGAAGTCTGTGAACCAGTCTTGCGTTCAGGTTGAGAAGCCTTCGCCACAGCCTGCGGAGCCGAAGCGGGCGAAGCGTATTCAACTTGCGGCTCCACCGCTAGCGGAACTGCTTCGATTGGAGTCGGTGCCGAGGGTGCCGGCGGCAATTCCACCGTCGCCACGGCCGGGGCCGGTTGCGATTGGATCGGCAACGCGGGAATCGACCGCGGGGATTCAATCGGAGTGAACGGAATGGCCTGAGCCTGCGCCACCTGCGGCATCGGTGCCGTGTTCTGGAACATTGGCATGCTGGCAGCCGGAGCCGCTACGGGCTCCGACGGTGCTGGCATCGTCGGGATCGGGGCCGGTGCAGTCGCCGGCGGAGCGGGTTTAGCCGCAACCGCTGGCTTCGCGACCGTGGTGTTCACCGTCAGGTCATTGACGACCTGGGTGACACCGGGCACGCGCCGCGCCAGATCAAGGGCGCGGGCCTGTTGTTGTTCGTTTGCGACGCGTCCGGTAAGCCAGACCGTGCCTTCATCCACTTGCAGGTCAATGCTGAATCCCTTCAGCGTGCCTGCCTTTTTCTCCGCCTGCAGCTTCTCAATGATCTGCTGGGCGATCTGCTGGTCGTCACCATAGACCGCGTTTGGACCAAACACGGCTAGAGACAATAGGGCCAGCCTGAAAACATAACGTCGCATGGGTCCCCCCTCCTGAGGTTGACTGCGTGTTTTGCTTCGCGCCAGCGGGCGATGTGCGGACCGGGCCGGGGTCTTCAAAGCCCTGTCCGCCGCCCTCAAGCGGCTCATTCGTGCGCGTCGTCGCGCTGGAATCAAGTTGGTAGCGGCGCGAGCGGAGGGACGATATGGCGAGAGCGACCGCCAGCGCGTTAATAACGCACCGTCGGCCGCCGATGGTTTACGCCCCCCGGCGCAAGCTCGGTGAAGAGCACGACTACCCGGAAGTATTCTTCGGATTCCCATCGTGCCGGACGGAAGGTTTTTTTCGATTTTGCCATGCTTCCCGAACGTGCCTGAAGCTCCGATAGCACCGATTCAACCGGTTATCCGGTAAGGTTTAACGGCTACGCCGACTTTCCCGAGCACTGTCCCTGGCAGTGCCGGCTTCCGGTCTTGTTGGGCAGACTTCAGTGCCGTGAAGCTAGCTTCCAGCCAGGTGGGGCACAAACGCACCAAAGGCAACGGCTGACGCACCGTCTGTCTCACCATGATCTTCAAGCTCGTTCAGTCCGCTGCCAAGAACTCGCGGCTGCTTAACGGCTCGGAACTATTACCCGACGTCATCCGCGGAGTCCTCTTCCAAGACGGACTCCGCACCAACCAAGACGCCGCCTAATTCAACTCAAAAGTCCACAATATTTGACAATTTCTCCCGCCATGGACCTCGATGGGGTGATGGATCTCTACACGCGCGGAACAATCAATCCGCAGCCGGTAACTCGGCCATCATTTTTGCCAGGGCATTGAAGTCTGCTGGCTTGACCATGTGTGCGTTGAATCCCGCCTGTGCGGAGCGGCTGCGGTCTTCCTCCTGTCCCCAGCCCGTCAGAGCGACCATGAAAATCTCTCGGCCACGTTGTTGCTCTCGGATTCGGCGGGCCGCTTCATATCCATTCAATTTGGGAAGGCCAATGTCGAGCAGGATAACTTCCGGTTGGAAGGCCGCTGCCGCCTCAACCGCTTCCAGCCCATCGTAGGCTGTCTGGACGGTGTGGCCGGAAATCTTGAGCAACATTGCCAGAGTATGGGCCGAATCTCGGTTATCGTCCACGACCAGAATCCGACGAGGTGTTGTCGTTGTCACGGCATCGCTGGCGGTCGCATGTGGCAGAGGCTTGAGCCGCTCTTCAAGAATCGGCAAACGAACGTGTGTGGGCGACTCGTTGGTTGTGGTAAGCCAACCGCCCGGCGTTGATGAAGCCCAGCATCCCGCCGACCAGCAACAGGGCAAGTGTCAGCCCAAAGCCGATGACGGCAGCATCGCGGAGTTTCGGCGGGTTCGTTTTCGGCAACGGTTCGTTCATCTTCCGTCCAGTCGCCAGGCTAAATCGCTGCCAGCGGCAATCGGCCCGTTTATTTCAAGTGTGCTGCCCGGCAACGTCGCCTGGTGTCCGGAGAAGTTCAACGTCATTCTGCTGACAGGCGAGTCTGACAGATACCTACGGCGTTTTGCTCGGTGGATGACACCGTCTAGACTTGCATTGGTGCAGGAACCGAGATTCTAAAATACAATGACAAGGAGTTTGCTTTACCCAAAGAAAAGTATTCTGCTACCGCAAATGAGTTAGGTGCCTTGGCGTACCTCGGCTGATCGTCAATCGCGACTCGGCTGGCCCATTAGAACGGTTTCTTGTCTTCGTTAACCAAGCCTTTTTTCGCATTGCTGGAGCGAGCCATCACGACCACACCGATCGACTTGGGTCAAATGACCGAACCACTCCGTTTTCCCTTTTTAAGAATCGGATGACCAACCATGCGCTTCGTCGTTGTCGTTCTCGCGGGCGAACTCCTTTGCGTCGGCACGCTCAGAGCCGCTGAACCGAGCAGTACCAAGAACTTCAGCTTTCCGCGGTCGATTGACTTGCCAGACACACTCTTTGCACCCGATCAGATGGACAAACAGATCGCGAAAGTTGAGCAGCTTGAAATCCAAGGCAAATGAGTCTTGGTTCCCATGGGAGCGAACTCCGATAAACCCGTCTTGTCACCAGAAGTTGCGAGAATAGAAAAGAGCAAGCACAAGCAGAACAGCCAAGTAAAGAAATCGGCAAGCGACCTATGAAAATCCTATACCTGATCGTGGGAGCCCTTTCCCTCCTCCTCGTCGAGCCGCAATCAACGGAGGCCGCGGACCAACCGAAGCCAAACATCGTCGTCATCGTGGCCGATGATTTGGGTTACGCCGACGTGCTGTTTAATCCACTGCATCCGCAGGAGATCACGACGCCACATCTCAACCTGCTGGCAAAGGCCGGTGTGCTCTGCCGCCAGGGCTATGTGAGCGGGCATGTTTGCTCGCCGACCCGCGCGGGGCTAATGACGGGACGCTACCAGCAGCGGCTCGGTCTCTACACCGGCGGCGAGGCCGGCAGCGGCCTGCCGATGAGTGAGAAGATTTTCCCGCAATTCCTCAAGCCCGCCGGCTATGTCGCGGCGCAATTCGGCAAATGGCATCTTGGTCCGACCGTCGAATGGAGCCCGGACCATCACGGATTCGACGAGGTGTTCGGCTTCCTCGGCCGCGGTGCGCACGACTATTTCAAACTCGACGACCCGGAAGATCCTATCTACCAGGGCGTCACGCCGGTCAAAGAAACCGGCTACCTCACCGACCGGCTCGGCAAGGAGGCGGCGGCGTTTATCGCGCGAAACAAGGATCGACTGTTCTTCGCCTACCTCGCCTTCAATGCCGTCCACGCGCCTTTGCAGGCACCCGGAGACGAAGTGGCAAAGTTCAATACCGGGAATAAGGATCGCGACACACTCCTGGCGATGGGGAAACGCATGGATGACGCCATCGGCCGCGTGGTGACAACTTTGAAGCAGGAGGGGGTATGGGATAACACGCTCATATTCTTCTTTAGCGACAACGGCGGACCACTCGCGCAGACCGCGAATAACGCACCCTTGCGCGGCGGCAAGCATTCCGACCACGAGAGGGGCATTCGCGTCCCCTTCCTTGTATGCTGGCCGTCGCAGCTTAAGCCCGGCACGAGCGACGCCGTGGTAAGCTCGCTCGACGTGCTGCCCACGGCACTCGTCGCAGCGGGCCTGGCCGCGCCCAAGGATAAGCCGCTGGAGTAGCC
>JANNTN010000658.1:0-6176 GCA_031394445.1 Anatilimnocola sp. | reverse complement strand
CCCATCGCCCTGGTTGTCGCGCTCGCCGCGGCGCTGCTCTGGACGCCGCAGTATATGATGTTTTTTGTGTGGCGGATGGGGGAATGAGAGGAGGGAGTAGCGAGTAGGAGGTTGGGAGTAGGGGCCAGAAAGTACTGGGATTACAGGTAGGTGAGGAGCCACTCTTCGATGCGCTGTTCGGCTGCGAGGGGAACGGAGTGTCCTTTGCCGTGTACGAATTGGCCGAGGCGCGACGGCTGGCCGAATAGCTCGTACACTGGGAGAGCGGCCTTAATGAATGGCCAACCCTGATCGCCATCGGCGGAGTTGCCTCCAACAAGCAAAAATGGCCGTGGGGCAACGAGCGCAAGCAGCTCATGGTGCTCGTGCGTGAAAGTGGCTCCCTTGATCGACGGGCCGAGATACCAGGGCGCTTCCCAGTTCGAAAATTTCGTGCCGATGCCCCCCTCGCTGCTGACCGTGGCTTTGATTCGCTCGTCAAAAGCCGCGATGTAGAGCGCTTCTTTGGCTCCGAGCGAGTGACCGACCGCGCCGAGGCGCATGGCATCAACTTCGGGCTGCGCGGCAAGAATATCAACGGCCACCAGCGCGTCGAACAACATCTTGGCCATCCCCTTCGAGCGTGGCGCTCGCTGGGCCAGGCTGTTCACCTCGCTGGTCGTGCCAATTCGTTCGTTGCTCGTCTTAGGCCACAAAAAATTTCGCGGACAAATGCAGACGCAGCCTTTTTGGGCATAGCGCAGGCCAAAGTGCTTCTCCGGCGGGCCTTCTAACCCCGCCGGCTGCCGAATGGTGTAATTTACCGTCGAGTGAAACACCGCGATGCCCGGCGCGGGCTTGCTCGGCCGCACGGGCTTGAGCAAATACGCTTCGGTTTCGATTCCCGGTTCAATTTCATACCGCACAAGCTGGCGAATTACGCCCTCGGGCCGGTCTTCGTCCACAATCGTCAATGCCGGTGGCGGGATCTTTCGCTCCGCCGGGAGCGGGCCTAAAAAGTCGAGCCACCAGCGGCGAAATTCCTCGCGCCGACGTTGCCAAGCCTCGACTGTAGTGATGCGCTCGCCGTTGGCAGCAACGAGCAACTCCGTCAACTGCGGCGCAGTGGCTGGCACTGTCGCCGGCGGTCGTTGAATCTCCGCGAGCCAGGAAACGTCTTTGACGTCGGCCGACCGAGCCTGTCGCTCAAGCAGAGAAATCCCAGCCGCAGCCGTCGCCTGCAACGCTACTCTCCGCGTCACTTCAACTGGCTTCATCGTCATCGCCGCACTCCCATTTCGATCAATTTAACTGACTCCTGACCCCTGCTCCCTCACCTTGCCACCGCTTCCCAAGCACCGAGCAGCAAACTCGCGGCCCGCTCGATTTCATCTTCCGTAGTGTACCAACCCAGGCTCAGGCGAATCGTGGCATTGGCCACGTCCGGCGAAACGCCCATCGCCGCGAGCGTCGGCGAAATATATTCCGTCTCGCCAAAGATGGCCGTGTTGGTGGCCGCGCAGAACTCGGGAATGCGGGCCAGCATGTCTCGGCCCGTTACGCCAGGAAAACTCACCGCCAACGTGTTGGGCAGCCGCGACGCGCGCTCCCCTTGAATGATCATTCCATCGCCAACGCCGGCTTTGAGGAGCGAGTGCAAGCGATTGCGCAGCGATTCTTGACGCTCGACGGCGGCATCCAAGCTCTTGGCGATCAGCATCGCAGCCGCACCCAACCCGGCAATCCCGGCGACATTTTCGGTGCCCGCCCGCAGTCCCGTTTCCTGGCCCCCGCCGTGCAGCAGCGGTTCAAGCACCGTCCGCTGGCGAATGTAGAGCGCCCCAACTCCTTTCGGCGCGTACATCTTGTGCCCCGACAGGCTCAACAAATCGACTTCCAGCTCTTCGACACTAACGCGCATCTTGCCGATCGCCTGCACGGCGTCGGTATGCAGCGGCACCCCCGCTTCGTGACAGACATCCGCGATTTGCTTCAACGGCTGCACGGTGCCGATCTCGTGATTCGCCAGCATCACGCTGACGAGAATCGTATCCGCGCGAATCGCATCCCGAACGGCAGAGGCCGTCACAATTCCTTGACCTGTCGCCGGCGCGAGCGTCACATCGAACCCCAATCGCTCCAAAAAACGCACCGGTTCGACAACGCTGGCATGTTCCAAAGCTGAGATAACAATATGCCCGCCGCTAGCAACGCCGTGGGCCAGCACCACGCCCTTGAGCGCCAGGTTGTTGCTCTCGGTGCCGCCACTAGTAAACACGAGCTCCTCGGGGTCGCAGCCCAACAGCATCGACACATGCTCTCGGGCATCTTCCATCGATTCGCGGGCGGCCCGGCCAATGCCGTGACTGCTCGAGGGATCGCCATATTGCTCGGCCAGAAATGGCAGCACCGCTTGCTGCACCAGCGGAGCAATGGGGGTCGTGGCGTTGTAGTCGAAATAAAGTGAACGCATAACGCCAGCATCGGGAACGGGGGAACTTACCAAGGGAAAAAAGGTGCGATTGCCGAATTGCCACCTGCACAACTCATCGAGCCCTCCGCAAATTCTTCCTATTTCTTGCCGTTTAACAACGCCCCGTGCAACCGGAACTTCTTAGTACACCTCTCACCCGGCAAGCGCCGATAGACGATTGGTGGGCCGCTCGTGCGCGCTTGCGCTCCTTTTGGCCCGATTTGTTTTTCGCGAGGGGGGGAATCCATGACGCTATCGCGCCGCCAATTGCTTGCTGCCGGGGCCTTTGGCACTGCCTTCGTCTATCTGCCATCGAGCTTACAGCGAGCGCTGGCCGAAACGCACACGATCAGTTGGCCCTCGCGCGTCGTGCAGTTGCCGCCCGACGACGACCACCACAAGCCGCCAGTGATCACCGCCGTGCGCTTGCATCGCGATGGCCAACTGCTGGCCACCGCGGGCGACGATCATCACGTTCGCGTGTGGAGCCTGGCTGATGGCAAACTGGTGCATCGACTGGAAGGGCATATCGATTGGGTCCGCACGGTCGATTATTCACCCGACGGCAAAATTCTCGCTTCCGCGGGCAACGATCGGCAGATCATCTTTTGGGACGCGGCGACGGCAACGCAGCAGGACGTGCTCAGCGTGCAACAAGCGGCGATTGCGGCCATTCGCTTCAACCACTCGGGCGATTTGCTTGCGGCCGTGGGCTTTGAAGACAGCGTTCGCTTGTACGATCCCAACGCCAAACAACTCGCAGGAAAGTTGCCCGCTCCTTGTCAAGACATGCGGGCGGTCACCTTCTCGCACAACGATCAATTGCTGGCCGTCGGTGGCCGTTGCGGCACGGTGCGTCTGTTTTCCATGCCGCGCGGCGAGCTGGTGCGCGATATTGCGGCTCATCGGCTGAGAATTCGCGCCATCGCGTTCTCGTCGGACGATTCGTACATCGCGTCCTCGGGCGAGGATCGGCTGATTCACGTCGCGCCGCTGGCCGGTGGCGATGGCTACAGTCTGCCACCGCGTCCGGCCAAAGTGCTGTCGCTGACGTTTTACGGCCCGCATCACCTGGCGACAGCCGGGAGCGATAACCAAATTCGCCTGTGGGACGTGGCGACGAAAACCGAGATCGGCTCGCTCAAGGGGCACACCGGCAGCGTCGCAGCCCTCGAATGCAAAGAAAAAGTGCTCGTTTCGGCGGGCTACGACACGACAGTCCGCATTTGGGATGTCGGTGATCAAGTGGCCGCCGCGCCGGAGCAGGTGCCAGGCCGCGTGGGCACGCGCCCGGGCGAACCAAAGATTGGTCGCTAAGAAAAAAAGCGACAAGGGCCAGCAGCAAGAAGCTGCTGCGGTTTGAGATTTGATGCTTGCGATTTGTGACTTACACGCAGGAGGTGTGTTGTGGGATTGTTGAGCCTGTGGAGAAATTGGCGAAACAAGTCGCGCCGCTTGAGCACCGCTCGCGGTGTCATCAAAAGCGAGATCCGCCAACTGCAAGCCGGCCGCTTTTGCCGCTTTGAGACGATGGAAGAGCGGCGGCTGCTCGATGCCGACCCCATCCGCGTCGGCGTGACGTACCTGGAAGACGACAGCGGCCACGACGGAAACGGCGATACTTTCCAAATTTCTTTCGAGGGCGGAGCTCCGGGCACGGAGCTGACGCATTTGGTGATCGATGGCGATCACTATGGCGAGGGGCTTTCGTTTGGCGACATGATTTTTGACACGGCTGCTGGCGGCCTGGGGGCCGACGGTTCGTTTCCCTTCAAGATCATTTCCAGCACGGGCATCACCAGCGCCGTGGCGCATGTGCAAGATGGCAGCTCGCTGATCGAATTCGATTTTCAAGGCTTCCACGCCGGCGAAAAAATCATCTTCACGGTCGATGTCGATGAAGTGCAGGAGTTCACGCCCGGCACCACGAACCAGAACACGATCAACGAAGGGCTGGACCCAATCGCTTCGGGCCTGGAGTTTCAAGGTTCGCAGCTCACGGCCGATTTCAAGGCTCCGCACTATTTCGACAAGTCGGGAGGCGGCGAATTCCGCAATGTCTATGATCCGCTCTTTTCCGGCTCGAACCTGCTGATTTCGCAGGGCAACGCCAACGGCTTGCCGCACGACGACTATCAAGGCCAGCGCGACCGCTCGACGGGCGTGATGCTGAACCTGCAGCAAGTTCCGCTGCCCGCTTCGGTTCGCGGCCGCGTGCATCTGACCGATCGTCAGGGCAACTGCTTCAGCGAAGAAGCGCTGGCCAGTCCTCTGGAGAACGTGAAAGTCACGCTGAAGGACGTCAACGGCAATGCCATTGCCACACAATTCACGAATCAAAACGGTGAATATGCGTTTGAGCAGCTTTTGCCGGGCACGTACACGATTGTTGAAGAGACGCCCATCGGGCTGATCGACGGTGCCGACCACATCGGCACGGTGGATGGCGTCAAGGTCGGCTCCAAGCCGGGCAACGACATCATCAGCACCATCACGCTGAACGGCGGCGACGACGGCATCAACTACGATTTTTGCGAGCACCTGCCGGCGAGCGTTTCGGGCCACGTCTATCACGACGTGAACGACAACGGCGTTCGCGACAACGAAGACCCGATTCCCGGCACGACGGTCATTCTATTCGATGCCAGCGGAACGCAGATTGCCACGACGACGACCGACAGCGCGGGCTTCTACAAGTTCAGCAACCTTTCGGCCGGCAATTATTTCATCCGCGAAGTTCAGCCGGGCGGCTGGATCGACGGCAAGGACGCCGCGGGCACGATTTTGGGCCAGGTCGTCGGCTCGGCGCAGAATCCGGGTGACCAGATCAACGGCGTGACGCTGCTCTGGGGCGACAACGGCATCAACTACGACTTTGGCGAGCATTTGCCGGCCAGCGTGTCGGGCCACGTCTATCACGACGCCTACAACAACGGCATCCGCGAGAACGAAGACCCCATCGCGGGCGTCACCGTCGGGCTGTTTAACACGAGCGGCACGCAGCTTGCCACGACAACGACCGACAGCGCGGGTTTTTATAAGTTCGAGAACCTCGTGGCCGGCACGTATGTGATTCGCGAAATTCAGCCGGGCGGCTGGATCGATGGCAAGGACGCGGCGGGCACGATCAACGGTCAGGTTGTGGGCTCGGCTCAAAATCCGGGCGACCAGATCAGCGCTGTTGCGTTGAACTATAACCAGCACGGCATCAATTATGACTTTGGCGAGATATTGCCGGGCAGCATTCGTGGCCATGTGAAGGATGACCCTGATTGTGCCACGTGCGACTGCGGCGAAGAGACCGGCGAGCACACGGCCAAGCCGATTGCCGGCGTGGTCATTCAATTGCTCGACGCGAACGGCACCATCATTCGCACGACGACCACGAACCAAAACGGCGAATACGAGTTCACCGACCTGTTGCCGGGCACCTATTCCGTTCGCGAGTTGCAGCCCGAAGGCTATTTGCAATCGGGCCAAAGCATTGGCACTGGCGGCGGCGATGCGACGGTTACCGATCTGTTCACGAACATTGCCGTCGGCTCGGGCAACCACTTCGTCAACTACGACTTCTGCGAGATGCTGCCGGTGACGATCGCCGGCACCGTGTGGGTCGATATCAACGAAAACTGCGACATCGACCCGACCGAGCAACGGCTCGGCGGCGTGACCATTCAGCTCTTTGATGCCAGCGGCGCGGTGATCGCCACCACGACGACCGCGG
>JANNTN010000634.1:0-6612 GCA_031394445.1 Anatilimnocola sp. | reverse complement strand
TCAAGAGCGAGAAGTGAAGCACGCCATCAAGGGGGCTCAATCGTGAGCGATAGTGCTCGTTATATCAAGATTGTGGAGTGGTCCGACGAGGATCAGTGTTTCGTAGGGCAATGTCCAGGCGTAATCGGTCCCTGTTGCCATGGCCACGACGAGGCTGAAGTCTATGCACAGCTTTGCAGTATCGTCGAAGAATGGCTCGAAACCTTAAAGCGCGACGGCAAACCGCTGCCTCCTGCAACGGCTGGCCGCGACTTGGCTCACAAAATAGCTTGAGGAAGCCGCCATGAGCATCTACGCAACGCAGTGGATCGTGAAGCTGCCTAGTGAGGGATTTTCCTATCCGGGGTGCGAATGGGTTGAGATTTTAGGGCAAGGGGTTCCGTCACACATTGGTACACCGTCACCGGGTTTTGGAAATGAGTCGGTTGACCACTTTGCAAGTTTCCTGCCGCCACCGACTCCGGTGCCCGAAAATGACGATGGCACTACGCTACGCGCCTTAGTTGTGGTGCGCAGAGGCGCTGAAAAAGTCGGTCAGGAATATGTCCAGCCTCTATTGGTGTTATCCGGTGCCGAATATAAATCCATGTCTTTTGGTGACCTACACGAGCGCATCTGCGAGGCGCTTCGTGGAAACCGGCCGGCCTGCGTTATGCAATGCACCGATAGCTCAGGTCATACGCGATTATTGTTCGAAGACGGGGCCAAGCGGGAACTGCCTTCGCAGGCGAACGATCGTTCTTAAGAGGACGACTCACTACACCAGCCCCAGCGTCTCCTCAAATCCAAACATCAAATTAAAGTTCTGCACCGCCGCGCCGCTGGCACCTTTGATGAGGTTGTCTTCGGCGCAAATCAAGACCACGCGGCCCTTCACGATGCGGGCGGTGATATCGACGAAGTTGGTGTGGGCCGTGTCTTTCGTCGCGGGCAAATGGTTGACGATGCGCACAAACGGCTGGCCGGCGTAGAATTCGCGCAGGCAGGCGAGGACTTCGGACTCGGTGAGGGGGCGCGTTGGCCTGGCGTAAATTGCCGAGAGAATACCGCGGTCCATCGGTGTAAGGTGCGGCGTGAAGATTACGTTCACCGTTTTGCCAGTCACGCGGCCGAGAATCTGCTCGATCTCCGGCTGATGACGGTGCTTCCCCACGCTGTAGGCTGAAATGCTCTCATTGCACTCGGGATAAAGCGTGTTCAGCTTCGGTGTCCGCCCTGCGCCCGAAACGCCGCTCTTGCTATCGACGATGATGTCGTCCGGCTCGATCAGGCCCGCTTTGAGCAGCGGCGCGAGCGGCAAAATCGCACTCGTCGGGTAGCAGCCGGGATTGGCGACGAGCTTGGCATCGGGAATTTGCGAGCGAAATAATTCCGGCAGGCCGTAGGGCGTCTTTCCGAGTCGCTCCGGATCAGGATGGTCGTGGTCGTACCACTGGCGATAGGTCACCGGATCGTTCAGCCGGTAATCGGCCGAGAGGTCGATCACGCGGACGTTCTTGGCGAGTAGGGCCTTGGCCGACTCGGCAGAAGCAGCATGCGGCAGGCACAGAAACGCACAATCGCAGCGGCTGGCGATAACGTCAGCCCCGGCGTCTTCCAAACACAAATCAAGCCGCCCGGTCAGCGACGGATGAATCGAACTGATATGCGGCCGCCCCTCTTGGCGACTCGTCAGCATCTCGATCTTCGCCCCCGGATGGCGCAGCAAAATCCGCACCAGCTCCAAAGCCGTGTAACCCGTCGCCCCCAATATTCCCACTCGGACCGTTTTCATTGGCAGCCTATTTGATTGGCATCCTATTTGAACGTGAAAGACGGCGTTCTTCGCCGTAGGTTCACCCGCGTGCAATATAGCAGGCCATCCCTTTAGCCGGGAGCAAACTTGCTCCCGGTTGGCTGCGCAGTTGGCGAACCACCGGAACCAAGTTTGGTTCCGGCTACTGAGGATCAACCAGTGCCACAAACTCCGCCAAAATCAAACTCGTCGCCCCCCACACTTGCTGGCCCGCGATAGCAAAATGCGGCACGGTGAAACGCAGGCCACGGCGATTGATTTCGTGCCGGCCACAACGGGCACTATCAACCAGTTCCGCCAGCGGCAATTCGACAACCGCCGCCACCTCGTGTGGATTGGGAGAAAAGGTCAGCGGTTTCGTGCTAACAGCAACTAGCGGCGTAATTTCAAATCCGCTAACGAATACATAAACAGGCGTAAGCTGCCCGACGACCTGCAGCTCTGCCGCGGCGGTGCCGAGCTCTTCTTCAAACTCTCGCAGCGCCGTTTGGGCGGCGGTTTCAGCGGTTTCGACCATGCCACCAGGCAAGCTGATCTGCCCAGCGTGCGACTTCATCGTCTCGGGCCGCAACGTAGCGGGAATCGACCAGCCGCCGGAAGCGGGATGCAACGCCAGTAGCACCGCCGCTTGCCGCGAATCATCCGGCACCGGTCCGTGATGCCGACCATACGCCAGTCGATGGGCCATTTTTCGCTGCGCGGCGCGTCCCGGCAGACCGCGAGCCAGACGATCGGACAGAAAATTGGCCATTTGAGCCGCGTCGAATTGCTGCCAGGTCGTCATGGCGCGGCCGCCTCCGGCACGCGATAAACGGCAAACGACGAATTATCTTCTACCAGCACAGGATAAACCTGCGGCAAGCCGATCCGCCGCTGCGCACGTGTCAGATCGGCCACGATATAACTCGCGCGGTATTTCCTGGCGAGGTCGAGCAACTCCGCGTCGCTAAACGCTGCCAGGTCGTGCAAGTGATGTTCTGGATCGCGGGGGTAGATGTCTGTCAGCCGTTGCTTCCATTCCATCAGCCCGCGGGCATCTTGCGGAACGTCTTTCCGCGTCGCGATTTCCGCGCGACCGGCGTACCACTTAAATGTCTGCTGCTCGCGCGGCGTCAGAAATAGCGCGTCGGCCGGCGTCTCTTGTGCCACCCAGTCGCATACCGCCTGCCAATCCTGCCACCACATTTTAGCAGTGATGGGCCGCGTCGATTCGATGTTCGGCTGCACAATCGCCGGCGGCACCGGCAACAGCCGTCGCTGGTAATTAACTTCCGCCAGGTTCGCGACCGATAGCAGAATTGCCGCCATGCTTAGACCCGCGGCCAGCGCGGGCTTGCTCGTTTGCAGCTTCGTTATCCCCCACACGGCAGCCAGCGCTACCCCCACCGGCACCAGCGAATCACTCATCCGATACCAGTAATATCGCAACAGCCCCGCCACGGCCCGCTCATACTCGTCCGGCGATTGATCCAGCATGTTCGCCCGAATCACGAACGCCTGATCGATCACAACGCCAATCAGCGCGATCACAATGGTTCCGGCCACCACGCGCTGCAGCCGCGTCACGGATGGCTCGCGCCTTTGCAGCCAGGCAATCACCGCCCAAGCCACAACCAGCAACTGAAAACGCGCGATGTTGACGGCGGGAAACTGCGAATAAACCAAGTGGTGTGCCAGTCTTTCAAATACATAGATTCGTGCCGCTTCGTGCGCGACATCTTTCGGCACGCCCTGATTCAATGCTAGCGCTGGCCACAACCCAGGCAGCGACAGCAGCAAACCGATCGCCGCAGCCGGAAGCAGCGTCATCAGCCGTGGCCGCGAACTTCCGCACATCAGCCAGGCCATGCCGATCGCCACCACCGTCCACCCGCCCACCAGCACATGGAACGCCCCCGCCGCGCCGGCCAAGATCAGCGCGGCTCGCCAGCGATCCTTAACAATCGCCTGCAGCGCCAAAAAAACCAGCACATAAGCAAAGCCCTTCGCCTCCACGCCTCCGATAACCCACTCTCCAGCCAAATGTAGTTGCCGCAGGCACAAGAGCAGCAACCCGGCCGACAACAACGACATCAACGGTCGTGGCACAACTGCCCAACTCAGCCGTCGCCACGACCAGGCTAGAAGTAGCCACGTTACGACGCGGCCAATCCACGCCGTTGCCGTGAGCGAGAAAAATTTCGTCACCCAGCCGAATGTCCAATAAAACGCCGTGTGCGCGTCGCGCGATTCCAGAAACAAATCCTCCGCACACCACGCCGGCTGCCAATAATGCTTAGCCTTCACCAAATAGTGCGACTCGCCCACATCCGGCGGCAGCGAACCGGCGAAGATAAAGAAAATCAAAAAAATCCAAGCGATTTCAAACGCCGCCAGGCGCGAGTTGCTGCCACGTTGTGACTCGTCGGCAGCAGTGGCATTCTCTGGCATCGAAGAAAAATCTACTCGCTATCGCGAATCACGTATGGCCGAAGATTTACGCCAAAAAACGCTCAAACAAATTCTGAGTCATCCGCTGCACGCGCTCGTCTGGACCCGGCGGCGTGCCGCCATGTGCTGTCGGTCGCATATATCCGGGTGGCTGCGATAACCCATCCGACCACCAGATCGTCGCCGCGTTAAAAACCAAATTGTTTTTCGCACCCGGGTACATCGTCGCCGTATATTCCGTGTTCTGCGGCTTTCCACGCGAGAATACCGGCCCGCGCGCTAGCACTTCCAGCCCATTCGTGACGCTCAGCGGCGGCCCATGATGCTCCCAGCCCACTAACTCTTTGATCGCATCGCCGTTTTTCATACCCGACCCGACAAACAGCCAGTGCTTGTCGTTCGTGCAGGTCCAATCCGCCGAGCCATTCGCCGGTGACGTCGTCTGCGCCCCCATCAGCGCCGCCGGATCAGGGCCATGATACTTCCACGGCGTCTTAAAACTCCGCTCCCGCTCCGAATTCGGCCCGCCAAATTTCCCCACGCGCTCGATCACGCGATTGGCCCCGCCGTCAACTCCTTTACGAATATCGAGCACCCCATCGACCGAATTGCCACAGAAAAACGCCGCATGCACGCCGCCATCGATCGCTTGCTTCACATTCTCATACATCGGCACCGACCAATATTCATCGTGCCCAACGGAAATAAACGCCTTCGCCTTTAGCAGTCGTGCCGCATCCGCATGCGTATCGATGTTGGAGATATACGAGACGTCGTACCCCCGCTGCTCCATCCAAAACGCCAGCGGAAATTCCCACAACAAAAACTCTCCCGAACCCTGCGAAAGCGGTGCATCAAAAATCTGCCGGTAGCGGCCATACGGCCGATCAAAACTCACCGCCACTCCCGGCCCCGTGTACCAATTGTGCGGCGGCGTCCCGTCGTCATACAGCGACCACACATCAGGCCACCGATTGTATGCCGCCCACGTCGTGTCCGAGCATTGGAACAGAAAGTCACACGGGCGATCATCGCGCACGATGAACACGACATAACTGTCAATCTTCTCGTTTTGCTCCGTGAGCTTCCCCAAATACACTCCACTCGGCCAATCGGCGGGAATCGTCAAGCGGTGCGCCGTTTCCCAGTCGCACTCCCGCGAGCGCACCTCGCTCACTGGCGGATCGGGCTGCGGCGAACCCTGCTTCACCGGCAACCGCTCAACTAAGCGACCGCCCTGGCCGCCATAATAACCCAGCCGATACAAGTCGAGCGTAAACTTCGCTGGCGGATTGGTGCTGACTTTGATCTCCAGCGTCTCGCCCGCCTTCACGCTCGTCCGATTGCAAGATCCTTCGATCCACGGGCAGCGAATCTTATTCGCCGGATCGACGCGCGGATTGCTCAGCATCCATTCCGTCGTGCCCGGCCTGGCATTCTCCACACGAATCAAATCCCCAGCGCCAAACACCACCGGCGCGCCCCAGCTCGCCGCGACGCCCAGCGCCCCAGTGCTCGTCAAGAATTTCCGTCGATCCATGAGCATCACCTTCATTCAGGACGAATCAGCCCGGCGTGCTTCGCGCGAACCTTGCAAACCTTCGGCATTGAAACACCTTGAATATACGGCTGACCAGGATTCAGCCTCGCATAATCCTGGTGATAGTCTTCAGCCGGGTAAAACACCTCCAGCGCTTCGAGCGTCGTCACAATCGGGCGAGGAAACGCCCGCTGCTCGTTGAGCAATTTAACTTTCGCCTCCGCAACCTGCTTCTCTTCTTCATTCGCATAAAAAATCGCCGACCGATACTGCGTCCCCGCGTCGTTCCCTTGTCGATTGAGCTGCGTCGGATCGTGCGCGTCAAAAAACACATCCAGCAGCTTATCCAAGCTGATCGTCGCCGGATCAAAATTGATGCGAATCGCTTCCGCGTGCCCCGTGTCGCCGTCACACACGGCCCGATAATTCGCCGTCTCCCGCGCGCCCCCCGTGTATCCGCTCGTCACATCCAGCACACCTGCAAGCTGTTCAAACGCCGCTTCCGTACACCAGAAGCAACCTCCCGCCAGCACCACCGTTTGGTTTGCCATGTTCCTCAATCTCCCGCGGCCGCATCGGCCAGTTCGCTCAGCTTGTCGCTCGCCGTGAAAACTAGCGACTCCGAATTCAAGCAATACCTCAAGCCAGTCGGCCGCGGCCCATCGGGAAACACATGCCCCAAATGCCCATCGCACCGGGCACAGTTGATCTCCACCCGAGCCATCCCGTGACTCTGGTCCGTCAGCTCCGCCACGTTCTCCTTCGCAATCGGCTGAAAGAAACTCGGCCAACCTGTCCCCGAATTAAACTTCGAATCAGATGTAAACAACGGCAGCCCGCACCCGCC
>JANNTN010000645.1:0-4706 GCA_031394445.1 Anatilimnocola sp. | reverse complement strand
GGTCGCGACGGTCGCGCCGCTGGTGATTGCTTCACCTTTGGCAGCCGACTTCCAAACCACGAGTGAGCCCGTCCAGGTAAGGACAATTGAGGTCCCTGCAGCTTGAACAACATCTACGCGCACGAGGTCATTTTCCGCTGTACTTGCCGTCGTCTCCATATAGTCAGCCCCGTTCAGTCCGTTGTCATTATCGCCGTTAAATCGAATGCCAGGACCGAGCTTCGCATCGGCCTCGTCGGTCTCCGACACGGGGAAATTTTCATATTTGATGTACTCCGTCATCGGGCGAAATGCCACCATGTCTGCCATTGCCGATGGCAACGAGCGATCCTCAAGCTGCTCGAATAGCACACGCTGCGTGCGCCGGCGACTGCTGGAAGTGACGCGGCGCGAGCTCTTTGGCGATGCACGGCGGAACCAACGGAACCAAGACATTTGCACGTCCTTATGATTTCGAACTCGTCCTACCGAACACCGGAAACAAGACTGCACCCGGCTAGTTGTAACCTAAATCTTTAGTGTCGAAACACGAATTCCTTGGAGTTCAAAATCGCCCAAGCCAAATCTTGCAGCGCAGCGAATCGCTCCGGGCCGGCGGACGTGACCATCGATTCGCCGGCGGCGAGTTCATCGAGCGTCGGCGCTCGGCTAAGTGCAGCCCAATACAACTCTTCGACCGCCACTTCGCCGGAAATCCCCGATTGCGTCAGCTTCGAGAGTCGATTGCCCTCTTTCGCCAGCAATCCATTTAAGCCTTCATCGCCAATTAGCGTAAAAGCCTGCTTCAGCGTCGTCTCGTTCGATCGCTCGCATTCACAGGCCAGCAGCCGCTCCGGCTTGCCAAATGTCTTAAGAAAGCGATCGGCCGAGCCGGCTTTCTTATCGCGCGAGCGCACACGCTGCACGCCGCGGACCTGACCCGCGCGAGTCCCCTCTGGGTAGCCGTTGAATTCGGCAAACGCGTCGATCGCCAGGCATTGAGCATCGAGCAACGTCTCAGCCGGCAGTCGTCGCACGATTGCCCGAGCAAAATTGACTTCGTCATTGGCGTTCGATTCGTTCGGCTCAGCACTCAGTTGATAAGTGCGGCTGTTCAGAATCTCGCGAACAAGGTTTTTCAGGTCGAATCCGCCAGCGGCGTAATGACGGGCCAGAGCATTCAACAACGCCGGATTGCTGGCCGGGTTCGTCACGCGAAAATCGTCAATCGGCTCCACCAAACCGCGGCCCATCAAATGGTACCAAATGAAATTCGCCTGCGATTGAACAAACAAGTCATTCGTCGGCAGCGTCAGCCAAGTGGCCAGTGGGCCCAGTCGATCCTCACTCGCATCGAGCACCGGTGAAAACCCGCCCAGGAATTGCGGCTCCGCATCGCGGCCCGTGCGTGGATTGGGCACCGCCGCACTCCCGTCGATCTGCACGATCTGCTCGCCATTGAACTCGTGCTTGTCGAGGCGGTCCCTGCGTTCGTTCGACAATATCTGATAGTCGATGCCGCCAAAAACGGCCGACCAGTTGTAGTAATCATCCTGCGACCACACGTCATACGGATGGTTGTGGCAGCGGGCGCATTGCAGTCGCACGCCCAGGAACAGCCGGGCCGCCGTTTCGCCGCGCGTTGTGGGGTCGCGATTAGCCCGATAAAAATTGGCCGGCGGATTGTTGTACGTGCTGCCCACTCCGGTCACCAGCTCGCGGGCAAACTGATCCATCGGGCGGCCATCGGCGATCCAATCGCGAATCCACCCAAAGAAAACATCGACCCCCTTCGCGTCCAGCACCTTCTCTTCGTTGCGCAGCACGTCGGCCCACTTCTGTGCCCAATGCTCTGCAAACTCAGGCCGCGTGAGCAAGTCATCGATCAGCCGAGATCGTTTCTCCGGCGACGGATCAGTGACAAATTTGCGAGCATCGTCAGCCGTCGGCAACAGGCCCAAGCAATCGAGATAAACGCGGCGAAGAAACGTCGTATCGTCGCTCACCGCTGACGGATTCATCCGCAGCTTGTGTAGCAGCTTAAAGTTCAGCTCATCGATGTAGTTCGTCGAGGCCGGAGCATTCCAGGCATATCCCGGTAGTGCCGGCAAAAATGCCAGCCGCACCGGTAATTGCCGCGAGAGATACCGCACGAGCACGGTCGCTTGCCCCAGTTGCTCGCGGCGAACCAAACCATCGTGCTCGATGGCCACATTGCGGTTCGTCGCCTCATAACATGTCAGTGAAGTCACATCCCGGCTGCTGCCATCCGCAAAATGCGCCTTCACCTGTAGCTGCGCCGAATCCACCGGCTCGATCAACACCAACTCACGGGGCGTAACCTCCAGCCGAGTCAACGCGGGCGACCCCTTCAACGGCCCCGGAGCACCCGCCGCGATCCAATCTCGCAGAATTTGATATTCAATCGACTCTCGATTAAACCGCAGGCCCCCCTGATGCACCACCTGCCCCGTCGGCTTCTGCAAAATCAGGCTCGCTTCCGGCTCCATCAAGTTCACCCGCCGCTGATCGACCTGCCGCAGCAACGCCGCGTGATCGGCAGCCGGATCTTCGCCGCGCAGCGACAGCCGAAAGCCTCCCTTGCCGTTGAAGTTGCCGTGGCACGCCCCCAAATTGCAGCCCGCCTTCGACAACACCGCCATCACATCGCGCTCAAAGCGCACAGCATCTTCGGCATGCGACGTCGTCGCAATTGCCAACAGGCACGCCGCGGCGACGGCCATCAACCGGGCCAATTGAGCGCGAACCAAGATTCCAGGGCGGACCGATAGCATCCCGTAGTCTCTAGGCAGGATTTTAGACGGGCAAAGGCGGGGCTGCCGGGTTATCTTCTCGCAGAACCAGCAGTGCCTCAAGTATCAATGAAAGCCACGGCAAATGCAACGCTGTCCGGTGTGCGGCTCAAACGGAATTCCCCCGCCAACCACTATTCCTGCCTCGTTTTGGCACGTACGACGGGTACCAGAATGCACGAGGCGTAGCCGCGCTGGTGCAGAATCGAATTTTCCGCCTTCACGGCATCCGCCGGAAACTCAATCGTCTGCGGCCCGCCCGTCTGCGGATTCGCGTCATAAAGCGGCGCACCGGTGCTGGAAACAGTAACCCGAATCCGATGCCCCCGATTGAAAACCTGACTGATCCAACCAATGTCCCACGCGAGCTTGGCAACCTTTCCCGGCTGCAACAGCGCCTCGTGCTCAAATCCCTCGCGATACCGCGCCCGCTGTGGATAATCGCAAATCAAAATCGACCGCCCATCGGGATAGACATCGCTCACGCGCACCAGAATATCCGTGTCCCTAGCCGTCGATGACAAATACAGCTCCGCCCGAATCCGCCCCGTCCATTCCACCGGCTCGGCCAGCGGCTCCGTCGTAAACGTCCGCACCTCCGACTGCTGCTCAAACGCCCGCGCATCCTTCGCCCCGGGAAACGCCGTCCCCGCAATCTGCACCGGATGCAGCGGATCGCTTACATAGCTCGTGGAACTATTCTCGACCGTCGGAGCGACAATCGAAAGCTTCCCCTCCGCCTGCAAATACATCGGTGCCGCCGCAGCTTGCGTCGGCCAATCCGCCGCCGTTCGCCATACATTCCCCGGCGCGTCCTTCTCTCCCGCCGCCCCCATCACGTAATACCGCACCGCCGGCTCCCGCTCCACGCCCGTATCCTTGCCTTTCAAATAGTGATCAAACCACCGCACCATATGCTCGTTCTCCGGCCAAGTCGCATTCTCTGGATAAACAAGCTCGCCAACCTTGTTCGTCTTGTTCAGCCGCCCATGCAGCCACGGTCCAATCACCAACTGCTGCTTCCCGCGCGAATTCGGCCCGCCCGAATGCTGCCGCCCCACAAAACTCGCGATCGACCCCTGATTCATAAAGTCAAACCACGACCCGATCGTAAAACACGGCACATTCATCTTGTCGAAGTGCAGCGAACAATCCTCCTGCCGCCAATAATCGTCATAGTTCGGATGCCGGAACCATTCCTCCATCAGCCGGCGGTTGTCGTCCGGGTTCCGGCAATTCGCCGCCATCGCCAAAAACCGATTCGGCCGCGTCACGCCCCCGATTCGATACCCCTCCTGAAACAAACTCAGCCCCGTATCCACCATGTACTGACACTTCAAATGCGGCGGCTGCGTCACCGCCAAAAAATTCTGCGCATAGCCCCCCTGCGAACCGCCAAACGTCCCCACACTCCCGGTACACCACTTCTGCTTCGCCAACCACTCACAGGTGTCATACCCATCCTTCAACTCTCCCCACGCTAGCGCCCGATACCCCACCCACGTCCCCTCCGAGAGATGCGTCCCCCGAAAATTCACCAGCGCCACAACATAACCCGCCTCCGCCAACTTCGCCGCCGCCAGCCGCGTCCCCGCCCCCCGCAAATCCGCATACCGCTGCTCAAACACCGCCGGCCACGGCCCCTCCCCCGCCGGAAAATACAAATACGCACTCAGCTTCTGTCCATCCCGCATCGGCACCATCTCCTGCCGCTCAGTCACCGAGCCGAGATCGACTGGCGTTTGCGCGATCAGCGATTCGGGCAACACGCTTACCGCGAGCAAAGCCAACCACGCTAGTTGTTCGGTCTTCATCGAGTGTCCTGCTGCAATGTTTATTTCGAGATGATAGAAACTCGACACCGGGCGCATCGGCAGTTAGCGTAATGGCGGCCAATGTCCGCAACCAGTAGCG
>JANNTN010000640.1:0-6403 GCA_031394445.1 Anatilimnocola sp. | reverse complement strand
AGAGCAGGACTTGAACCTGCATCTCCGGCGACCACCCTCCGGGCGGTGCCCGAAGCCCGGCAGCCTGCCGTTAGCCGATCCCCGAGAGTGCCCTGCGGGAATTGAACCCGCCTCGCCAGCTTGGAAGGCTGCGGGCACCGACCGGCAGGAGGCCAGTTGGTCGATTTGCCGCTCGGCCAAGGGCACAGAGCTGCGGCGGCAGGAATCGAACCTGCGTCGGGGCGGTTAACAGCCGCCTTCCCGTACCAGCACGGGAACCACCGCATCAATAAGTCAGGACGGCTGGATTTGAACCAGCGATCTCGTGCGCCCGAGGCACGCGCCGTGTCTTCAGGAAGCACAGGCCAAACTTTCCCACGTCCTGAAACAAACGCGCAGCCCGCCGACAGAAATACAGCGCCCAGCGGGAATTGAACCCGCTCTTCCGCCCTGGCAAGGCAGCAGGCTGCCGTTACATTATGGGCGCTTTGTGTCACAACCAAATTGTCAAACAGCGAGAGCACCGGGCCGGACTCGAACCGGCGTCACCGCATTACGGGTGCGGAGTCTTGGCCGCTAGACGACCAGTGCTTGTATGTCAGTAGGACCAGAGGGACTCGAACCCTCACCTACACGGTTAAGAGCCGCGGGCACCCTGCATCCGGCTCCGCCGGATGCTGGGTCGGCTGCCGCTAACACCTTGATCCTGCGTTTCATGTTGGCGCGGTGGGAGTTGAACCCCGGGCACCGACCGAAGGTTGGTCGCCGCGTCTTATAAGGACGCTGCTCTAACTGCTGAGCTACGCGCCAGCGTCGAGTAGGGCCGGTGGGAGTTGAACCCACACCTTGCGGCGACCACGCTGCGCGCGGTGCCCGAAGTCCGCTGTGCTGCCAGTTACACCACGACCCTGTGAGCCGAGGCGTATGTGTTTGTTTCGACGTGCGATCATTGATTCGCTCACTATGTTTTTGACGATCAGTGGTAGCCCTGAGAATCGAACTCAGCGCTCCTTGGTTATCAGCCGAGGAGGGGCAACCAGCCCTCGACTACCGAGCAACTCGTATGGGAGTCGAGCCCATCCTTCAGCCTTGAAAGGGCAGCGTCCTCTGAACCGATAGACGAACGAGCCGTGTGATTGCATACAGTCAGTGCGCACAGTGGGCCGGGAAGCGCTCGAATCCTCGTCTGCGGCTCTTCAGACCGCTGCCGGGCACCGCCCGAAGGGTGGTCGCGTCTCAGCTACCGACCCGAGTTTCCTTCAGGCACGAAAAAAGCCCGATGTCGCTGTGACACCGGGCTTTGATTAGCTCCGTTCGGTTCTAGACCGAGCGTCAACAGCGCAGCGATTTTCTTGGGGAAAACTGCGCAGGCAGCATATTCGCCGGCTGACCGGCGAAGCTACCTTCGGATCGTTGTTCATTGGTCGTATTTATCCACAATGCCGACATGGCCGGTTTCCTTGTTTCAATCGAACGAAGTTGCTGCCGCAAACGGCTGCCTGCTTAGACGGATCAGGCTCGCAGAAGGTTCGCCGAAATTCTACCCATCAGCGGCTCTGTTCTATTTGATGCGCGACGTTTCGCGATTATTCCAACGAATAAGAATAAACCTGGCGATCTGCTTTCAGTGGGACTTAGTCGCGCCGTCAGTGCTCGGAACTGGTTCAAGGTGAGTTGCCGTTAGGATTCGCACGGGAGACAATAGCCGCCTGGATGATTCCACCGCTTGGAAATGAAGCAATCGCACTCCGCGCGGCGCTCGGCATCAGACCGCCGGTGCCGCTCGACATTGGGCCGGGACCGTTGACTGCGGGCGAGCAGGAGCTATTTAACCCGCGGCCGATTGCGAACCCCAACGGCCTGCATGCGAGCCAAGGGTCGGCAGGTTTGAACCAGCCACCCGCCGCATCGCACGCACTTATGGTCCACTGACTCACACGCGACAAGGGTTGCGGAAGTGAGGATAGGCAATCTAACCCTAAGCCGCGGCCGATTTCTTTGTCGGCTCGGCCCGTAACAATTCGACGCGCCTGCCGCTTAGCAAGAGAGTGCTCGAAATGTTTCCCGAACTCTCGAAGAGGAAAAGTGCAATCATGGCTCGCCGGAACTACGACTCGTCGCGACGCTTGGGTCTCGAATCTCTGGAAACCCGCCAACTGATGGCCGTCCTCGTCAGCGTCACCGGAGGCGACCTGGTCGTCACCGGCGACGGCCAGGCCGACCAGGTGACCATCATTCAGTCGCTGCAAAACGGGGAGCCAATCCCCGGCCGGTACTTCATCTCGGGCCAGAACGGCACCACGATCAACGGCCAGGCTGGGCTGTTCTTTGGAAACGTCACCGATGACATCCTGATCAGCCTGAATGGCAACAATGACCGCCTCACGGTGGGGAGCGGCGTTGATGGCGATTTTATCGTCCCCGACGACCTGGAAATCAATTCAGGTGGCGGGGCCGACGTGGTCACCGTCGATAGGATCGCCGTCCGCGACGATGTCACGATCAACACCGAGGACGGCAACGACAGCGTCAGCTTCAAGGGCACTGTTGGCAACCTGGGGGACGTCGATGGCGGCAACAACGACCTGACCATCAACACCGGCGCCCGCGCCGACAACGTGCTCGTGCGGAACACGTTCGTGCGGGACGACGTGAGCATTAACACGGGGGCCGACAACTTCACGGACGTGGTCGATATGCTGTTCGCGAACATCGGCGACGACACGAACATCAGCACCGGCGCGGGCAGCGACATCGTGCGAATCTCCGACGTAGGATTCAATGACGATCTGACCATTAACACCGGCGACGGCAATGACGCGGTCACGCTCGACCGCTGCCAGGTGGATGAGTTCTTCGCCAACCTGGGCGCCGGCACCGACTCGCTAACTCTGAGAGGCACTTTCGGTCGCCGGGCCTCCCTCAATGGCGGTTCGGGCACCGACACGCTAAGCCTGACCGATAGCCTCTTCAGCCAGTCTTTCCAGTCCCCCAACTTCCCGTAACGCCGTGCCGAACTCAAATAACCCACTGGTGCCGAACGGCAGTTCGGCCCCTGGTATTGGCCCTGTCGCTCACGTCTGTCCACACACCGCCGGCGATTTATCGCCACAACCAAAGTGATTGGTCCTTCCGAACGATCAAGCGCCGGCGGGCCAGTGGGAACAGGCGGCGGCAACATACGATGAGGCATGAGCGATAAGCCGGCTAAGCTTAAGCGCCGTTGCCCCGAATGCCGCGGGACTGGAATAGGTAAGTCGTTGCATCGCCGCTCGACAACGGGCGGACACAACGACCGCACCTGCCAGCGTTGTATTGACGAATGCTACATCGACGCTGCCGAGCCGGCCAATCGCGACGAGCCGGCCGGTGGCTCGCGTTCTCCGTAGCCCCGCGATTTGGCGGGCGGGTACAATCAGCGGTTAAGGACGAGAAGGCAACTCCGGGGGGCTCGAATGAATCGGTTCATTGTTCGATGGTGCGGTGCAGAGCTGCCCATACTCTTGATTGCGCTAATCCTCCTCGCCACGACATTGGCGAAGGCGGAGGAGGCGGCCGAGCTATTGCCGCGCGACCCAGCGGGTTGGTTGAACTCGCCTCCCTTGACCACGGACGCCCTCAAGGGAAAGGGCGTGGTGCTGTGGTTCTTTGAAGAAACCTGTCCCAGTTGTCGAGGAAAGTGGCCCGGCATGTACGACTTGGCCAAGCGATACGAGGGCCAGCCAGTGGTCTTCATCGCTGTCAATTCCGGCAATTCGCCGGCGGAGGTCTCGCAATACGCCAAAGAGGTCAAGCTGACGTGGCCCGTCATCGTCGATCCGAGCCGTCAACTCGAAAAGCTGTGGATGAACTCTGAAATCAGCCTGCAAAACATTCACCAATGTGAGCTAATACTTCCATCAGGACAAAAGCGGTCGGGCCAATGGAACGATCTGGATGCATCCGTGAAGACGGCGCTGGAAGGGGCGTCGTGGAAGCTCGATCCTAAGAGCATTCCCGCTGTTTTCTTGCCCACCTGGCAAGCAGTTGAGCTGGGAAATTACGCGGGAGCGGCAAATCTCCTGAAAAAAGGACTCGCTACTCGGAACGCAGAAGTTAAGGAAGCGGCCACGCGTGTTAACGATTTCGTGCAAGGCGAGCTGCGGTCGGCAGTAGAAATGGCGGCAAAAACTCGCCAAGAAGGTGACGCATGGCGCGCCTATCAACTTTACCGCGGGGTTAACACCTCGTTTGCTGGTTACGATTTGCCCGCCGAGGTGGCTTCGGCGCAGAAGGAATTGGCGATCGACGCCAAAGTCAAGAGACAATTGGATGCGGCCAAAGCACTGGAAGCGATTCAGAAATCATCTGCGGCGGCGCGGACGGATGTCGCTCGGAAACGTGTCCTTGATCGGCTTCAACAGCTCGCAACCCAATTCGCGGAGACAGACGCCGGAATGGATGCTCGCCGATTCCTGGATAACAACGCGCAGCGGTAGTTCGCCTCAATGTGAGATTGTCATCTTCCGATTGTTTCCTACTTCTCCCGCTCAAACGTCACGAGGATCTGCTCGCTGCCGAGCGTGGACGTGAACTCGGTGGGCCGATCCTTGCCGGGCGGTGCAAAGCAGAGCTTTCGTGCCTTCTCACCAAGTTCGTATATCGCCAGATGCACGTTGCCCTTCCCGCCACCCTCGGTGATTGTTAAGTCGATGGTCTTGGGCTTCTTGGTCGGATCGAAGGTGTTGGTTCCCTTGGCGACCTCCTGGCCCTCGGAAAGGATGGTCCAAGTTCCATCAGGGCCGTTGACCACGGAGAGCTTCTTGGCATCCTCGTCATTTGACTTGTTGCCACTGATCTCCAGCGCCACGATTCTCCACGCCCCCTCGATCAGCTTGCGGTCCTTCTTAATTGCTTCGTCTTTGGCGTCATCCGCACCGGCTGTCACTGCAATCACCGTGAGCAGCATTCCGACAATCCAGAACCCGCAGAGTGTAGTTTTCATTTAGTCTTCCACTGGCAAAAGATGTGATGAACTCAACCGCCATGCACCTTGCTGACAATCTTGTCCATTTCGGCGGCGGTGAAGGCCCGGCAGGTGGTCGTGTGGACGTTGCCCATCGCTCCCAGATGCAAAATGGCGGCGGTGGCCGTTTCATCATCCGGGGCTTCCAAGATCAGAACGCCGTCGTGGTCACCCAACGTCCAGTAGATGTCCTTCACTTTCACACCGAGCTTCTTTGCCTCGGCCTTGAAAATCGCCGCCCGTTTGGTCGTGTGGTTGATGTCCTTGATGCCCTGTTGTGAGAATTTGATGTTCGTAATGAACGTCGCCATCGGTCAGTCTCCTTGTGGGGTTGATAAGGTCATTTTTCATCAATGTCTGCGACCTGTGGTCTTTTGGGAATGTACAAGATTAGCCCTTTCCGCGGCGGCCTGCTGCTTAGCTTCGTCCGGGTCCGTTTTGCGTTTTGGCATGGCTACCTCATGCTTCTCCAGTCGGGCAGCCCCTGCTTCATCCCCCGCGTCGCCTTTTTCGCATCGAACTTTTCCGGGTCGAACCGGCCCCCGACCCACCCCAATATACTTTCATGTTCCTCGTGCTTGGGATTGCGGATCGCTTCGAGAAAACCGCCGTAGCCCCAGACGCCGCCGCAATCTTCCGGTGGGCAGGCTCGTTCGCCTTCCACGCACAGCGGGTATTTTGTCTTGGGATCGACGGCAGGATTACCCTCGAACAACACTTCATGCTCCCAGCCATCGCCAAAGTCGTACTCGTACTTGAAGGCGAATCGCTTGCCGGTTTTGGGCAAAATCTCGCTGAGCATCGTCGTTGTGGAATCCTCGCACTCGAAGTCGTCGAAGCCATCTTCTAGTAGTTCGGGATCACCGTAGCGCTGCCCCTTGATCTCGAACTGATGCAGATGGCTGTTGGTCCAGCCCATCGCGACCTGAAGAACGGCATGCAACCAGTCGAGCCTGGCGTCGCCGGAAACGTGCAGCCGCCGCCAAACCGGCGGCCCGCTGTCGAGCAGGACGACCTTCAATTGGTAGATCGGGGCGTTGCCTTCCCCGGCAGCGGTTTCATTGGCGGAAATCATGGGTCGAACGGAGACTGATTTGGTCCGGCACGGCGAACTTGTTTTTCGAATAATCGCGCCGGGCGGCGAAGCAAACCTCGGCGAAGCGCAGGTAGAGGAGGCCGAGGACGGGCGCGGAGTATTCCTGGGACTTGAGACCGGAGTTGGCGCGGAACGGGTGGGCGGCGCCCCAGAGACGTTTTTAGAACGCGGCGTTGTCCGTGTCTTTTCGGCTGGGGCGATCCACTGCATAGGATACCGAGAATGAAAAACAATCGCCTGGGCGCGAGGGTTTTCCCCGTGCGGCAATTCTTGGGCGCATTTCAGTATTCTGCAAACCGGAGTGCAGACGTAGGCGACGTCTT
>JANNTN010000619.1:0-1800 GCA_031394445.1 Anatilimnocola sp. | reverse complement strand
CTGATTGCCGCCGTTCACGGACGCCAAATTCTCGATAGCCGCGGAAACCCGACCATTGAAGTCGAGGTTACGCTTTCCGATGGATCGTTTGGCCGGGCGGCGGTGCCCAGCGGGGCGAGCACTGGCGTGCATGAAGCGTGGGAACTGCGCGACGGCGATAAAAGCGTGTATCTGGGCAAGGGCGTGACGCAGGCGGTGGCGCATGTCAATTCGACGATTGCCGATGCGTTGATGGGGTGGGACGCGATCGACCAGATTGGCGTCGATCAACGGCTGATCGAGCTCGACGGAACAGATAACAAAAAGAACCTGGGCGCGAACGCGATGCTCGGCGCGTCGCTGGCGGTGTCGAAGGCGGCGGCCAATTTTTGCCAGCAGCCGTTGTATCGGTATCTGGGCGGCGTGGGGGCGAACCTGCTGCCGGCCCCGATGATGAACATCATCAACGGCGGTGCGCATGCGGATAATTCCGTCGATCTGCAAGAGTTCATGGTGATGCCGCTGGGCTTTGAGCGGTTTAGCGACGCGCTGCGGTGCGGTGTCGAGATTTTTCACAGCCTGAAGAAGGTGTTGCACGATAAGAAGCTGAACACCGCGGTGGGGGACGAAGGTGGCTTCGCGCCCGACCTGAAGAGCAATCGCGAGGCGCTTGACCTGATCATGACGGCGATCGAGAAGGCCGGATACAAGCCGGGCGAGCAGGTGCGGATCGCCCTCGATGCGGCTTCGACGGAGTTTTATGACGAGAAGAGCAAGACCTACGAAATCGATGGCAAGAAGATCAGCGCGGGAGAGATTGTCGATTTGTGGGCCAACTGGTGCGCGAACTATCCGATCATTTCCATCGAAGACGGCTGCTCGGAAGACGATTGGGAAGGTTGGAAGCTGCTCACGCAAAAGCTGGGGGACAAGGTGCAACTCGTCGGCGACGATTTGTTCGTGACCAACACCGAGCGGCTGCAGCGTGGCATCAACGAGCACATTGCCAACAGCATCCTCATCAAAGTGAATCAGATCGGCACGCTGAGCGAGACGATTTCGGCCATTCAGTTGGCGCATCGCAACGGCTACACGAGCATTTCCAGCCATCGCAGCGGCGAGACGGAAGATTCGACCATTGCCGATCTGGCTGTGGCGATGAGCACCGGCCAGATCAAGACCGGCTCCGCCTCGCGCACCGACCGCATGGCCAAATACAACCAGCTTTTGCGGATTGAAGAAGAGCTCGACACCGCCGCGATCTACGGCGGGCCGCTGCTGCTGGCGAAGCATAAGTAATCGATGTCCACTCGCCGCGAAAAAATCGAAGCGATGCTGAAGGATGAGCCGGAGGACCAATTCCTGCGGTACAGCCTGGCGTGCGAATTCGATAATGAAGATCGCAGCGATGAGAGCCTGGCCATCTTTCGCGGCCTGATTGCCGACAAGCCGCCGCATGTGCATGCGTTTTTTCGTGGAGCGCAGCTGTTGGTGAAGCTGGACCAGATTGCCGACGCTCGCACGATGCTCCGCGACGGCATCGAAATCGCCCGCCAGCAAAATGAAATGCATGCCGCGGGAGAAATGGGCGAATTGCTGGCGAGTTTGGGCAAGGCGGGCGATTGATTCTGCGAGGCGTTTTTTCTTTCAGAACGTCCCATTTTGCGTGGCGTTCAAAATGTCGTTGATCGGCTTCATATAAGCGTTATAGAAGAGCGAGATAATCGCGAAGATGATGACGCCGAAGACGATCATCATCACGAGAGCCGTGGCGATTCCGGTGAGCACGCGCATGGATGAACGCGCTCGCTCGTCGTATTC
>JANNTN010000616.1:0-2398 GCA_031394445.1 Anatilimnocola sp. | reverse complement strand
CCGTATCGATCAACCCGGCGATCTTCATCGCATCGCCAGCGCCCCCAGCAGCAGTTCCCCCACCATCCCGACCGGCCGCGGCTCCACCCCGCGCGCACAGAGCGCCGCCGCCCGTAGCCCTTCGGCGAACCGCTCCGGCCCCCACTCGGCAATCCTCCGCCACCCCGTCTTGCGCCGCTGCCGCCCAAACTGCCGGTTCCGCGTGGCACGCCATACTCACCGCCGCGTGCCAATCGGCCCGCTACCCCCGCCCCGGCCATCCAACCAATCGAGGCTACGCCCGAACAAATCACCGGCTGGATTCACGAACTCGACGCCGTCGAATTCGACACCCGCGAATCGGCCACGCTGAACCTGGTTGCCTCCGGTTCAACCGTGCTCCCTTCCCTGCGGCCGGTGCTCACCAAAGGAACTTTGGAAGCCACGAGCCGCGCGCTGTATGTCGTTCGTCAACTTGGCTTGGCGACCAATCTAGACGCTCAAGACGATGCCGGACAATTGCTCAACGAGCTGGCCGAGCAAACCGAGGTTCCTGCTCTAGCACGGCGGGCCGCCGCGACGCTTGCCGATCTCACACTCCAGCGCAGCTCTCAAGCCGTCGCCGCGCTCGAAGAATTGGGTGCCAAGATTTCGCGATCGCAGCTTGACGTTAACAATCCGCTCGATGAGCGCGTGGACGCCATTGAAATTGGCGAAAAATTCACAGGCGACGAATCCGATCTGCGGCGCTTGAAGTGGATCGTCGAGGTTCGCATGCTCCTGCTGTGTGATCAGCAGGTAACCGACGAGTGGGTCCAGCGGGCCGTGGCGATGCCGGGATTGGAAGAGCTCCATCTGCATCGCGTCAAGATTAGCGACGACAGCCTGACAGTGCTCAAGGACCATCCCAGCCTGCGGACCGTCGGCGTTTATCACACGCCGATTCACGACGCCTCTCTGCAGCCCCTCCTGAAGCTCCCGCTATTGTCCTTCGTAAAGCTCTACGGCACGCAGGTTTCTAAAGAAGGTGCCGAGCAATTCAAAGCCCTGTCGGGCCTCGCGGTCGATTTCCGTCGCGGCGCGTTCATGGGTGTGGGCGGGCAGGAGATTGAAGGGCGCTGCCTGATTACCACCGTCCATCGCGGCAGCCCGGCCGACAAAGCGGGTATTTTACCCCACGACACCATCGTCCGTTTTGGCGGGGCGGACGTTAAGAGCTTTGGCAAGCTGACCGACCTGATCGCACCTCGCGAACCTGGCGAGGAAGTCGAACTCGAAATTCTTCGGCCAGTCCTCGACGGGCAGATCCCTTACCGAACCATCACCACCAAGGTCACACTCGCTTCCTGGGAAGCCGACACCGCCGTGCAAAACGCCCGGCCCAATCGCTAACCAATCTCTCGGCCTACACCGGTGCTGCGCCCGATCCGCCGCTCCTTGAACCAAGCCGCAGGCCCAGCCACGTCACCAGCATCGCGCCGATGATCGACATGATCCAGCCGGCACCGCGAAATGCCCCCTCTTCGGGACGGAAGCCGAACAGGGAAGAGATAAAGCCACCGAGCATCGAGCCGACGATCCCCAGAATCATCGTCCCCAAGAACCCCATCGATTGCTGGCCGGGATATATCGCCCGCGCAATGAGTCCGACGATTAGCCCAAACACAGCCCACGAAATGATGGAACCCAGCATGTCTTTGTCTCTTTATCGTTGTTGAGTGAATGGTTTGTCTGAGTTTCAGCAAATATTATGCCGCCTGGAACCCTCGTCACCAAGCTCCCGCCGAGAAGATCAGTCCCGACCCTCCCCTTGCGCTCTCCCGCAATTTCCAAAAATCGCCCAGAACTCCGTCCGCTTTTTCGCCCCAATCGCAATGTACTAATAGGCTCACAGACATCCCAAACAACTACCCACTGACAACTGCCACTTCCCCCTCACGAAAACCCTTAACTTCCCCCTCTACCCTCAACATGAGCGCATCACCAATTTCCACAACTCTCAGCCTCATCAACACTTACATCCATTCATGCCCCAAAAATCTCCCCGCCCCCACAGCCCTAAACTCTAAACTTCCATCCATCGTATAGCTTTCCTGACTTCTGAGCTCCAACTCCCAACCGGCCTCGCGACTTCACCCTCAGCGGCGATATAATAACCGTGAACCTAGGCATCGACCGATGCTCTGGTGCAAAAGGGACTGAGCATGGATGCCTGGACCATCGGACTGTTTTCGTTCGGAGCGTTTCTAGCCGCCACCGCGCTCGTGCGGCTGATGCGTAGCCGGCGCGATCAAATCCTCGCCGACCTCACAGCCGAAGCCCGCGAAGAACAACGCAAAAAGCAACTCGCCGCAGCCCTCGAAAAGAAAAAACGCAAAAAGCAAGCCGCCGCCTAACGTGGGGCGGGCCTCTGGCCGGC
>JANNTN010000628.1:0-17136 GCA_031394445.1 Anatilimnocola sp. | reverse complement strand
CGAGAACGCGGTGAAGACCCAGGTCTGGATCGCGATTAGCGTTTACGTGCTCGTGGCGATCATCAAAAAGGAACTCAAGCTGGAACGCAGTCTCTACGAGATTTTGCAAATCCTGAGCATTACCCTATTCGAAAAAACGCCTATTTTTGAGGCCCTCAAGTCAGCTTCCGTACCAAACTCACAAACCCCTTTCCATAACCAACCACTACTGTTCGACTTATAACCGGACAGTAGTGGTTCTAGCCATCTAATTTTCTCAGACAGCAGTTCTTGAATTTCTTTCCGCTACCGCAGGGACAAGAATCGTTTCTCCCGACTCTCAGCCTTCTCTCCGATTGGGGTGCGAGAGTCTGGTGAGACACTAGAGGAGCCGACGGCATGGTCTTGGGTGTGTCAGCCGACTTTTTCCCGGTTAGCTTTTCGAGGGCGAACAGCATCAGCCCAGCAGGATCGCCTTTAAGCTCCTTGACCCGCTTCCAGTGTTCCTCTTTCTCGGTCTTCTTGGCGGCCCGCCACTCGTCGTACTCTGGAAAGCATTCCCTCATGATGGTGCAGGTTTCCACCAAATAGTTCCGCAATCCTCGGCTCTCAAAATCGAGTTCTCGTCCTACGAGCATTTTTCGTGCTTCCTCGATTCCCTCCACGGCGAAATGGTTTAGCAGGGCGTGTGCCAGGTTTACTCGAATGCCGTTTTCTTCCTCCTGCCACAGCAAGTGAAGGCATTTCTCAACGGCGAGATCGGAGTGGATGTATTCCAGCGGCTCGATGGCGTAGAGGCGAAAATAGCGAGGAGCGTTGGGGTAAGCCTCGGCAACCGCTTCTAGCACGGCGGACGTTCCAATTTGAGCGAGAGCCTTGGCACACTCCTCATTGAGCAGATCGCCGCCATCTTCGATGAGCTTGGTAACGAGCAAGGGAACGGTGGAATCCAGGTGTGCCTCTCCGGCCAACCGCACAACCAAAGGCTCCATCCACTTCATCGGATTGTGCCGATAGTCATCAACTTTCTGGCTCAGAAGTGCGTGGACCTTTTCCCCGCATTCGTCGCCGTAGCGGGCGAGAGCTTCGACAATCCGGTTGCCATGCCCCAGGTTGACATCGTTGACATACTGCTTGTCTTTGCCTTCCTCGCAGAAGTTTTCCAACTGGTGCCAGCACATCACCTCGTCCCAAGAGAGCATCTGCAAACGCTCCGAGAACGGAGCACGCAGGTCAGGCAGAAAATGCTGGGACTCCAGAATGTCTGATTCTTTAGGCAGCAGCAGGGCGGGGTCGGCTTTGACCAGAATCATCGAGAGATTGTAGGTGTAATTCTCGTGCTGGTCACTTTCCTCGTTGTTCAATTCGTCAATGACCCAGGCGATGGTCTTTTCGGTTTGGGGCAACTCCCTCGACAATCCGATAAGGCTGTACGCATCCTGTCTGCCGAATGTCTCGACAGCCTTGATGACCAGCGCCATGACGGATAGGTCCGTCGAGTACGACTTAGCAAAGAACTTGATCGCCCTCTGCCGAATCTCAAGGTCAGGGTCCAGGATTGCTTCTTTGATCCTGTTCTCAGATAAACGCACGGCTGCTGCTCCTTTGCATTTGTGTTCCGACCTACTCATCTTCCTTAGCGTACTGCGGTGGGCTTTTGCCGACTCGCTTCGAGACCTTCGGGAACTTGCCGGTCGTCACTTTGTCTTCGATGGCCTCGACGTTGATCTGATGCCACCAATCGTCACCGAAATCGAACCAGTAGCCAAAGCTACTACCGATCTCTAGGCCCAGCGACTCGATGCGGATCTGGTCAACACGGCCAGCGGGCGGGTTGGCCTCTTGCCGACCGATGTCGAAGGCGTGCGGCAGCACGTATCTGATTGCCTGCGGGTCCATCGGCCCCTTGCCGAACTGGAACTCGTACATGTGCTCTTCCCAACGGCCAAAGGCATCGAAGATTGCGTGGTGCAGTTCTTTCAGGGTCTGGTCGCCACGAATTTTGATGGTGCGGGAAATCACCGGGTTCTTTTTGACGAACTTCTCGGAAATCGGGCCACCGATGAGAAAAACTTCCAGCGAGTAGAGTTGCCGTTGTTCCCGGTCGGTCGGCTCAAGGAGCTTCACGGTCGAGTTACCTGCCATCGGTGTTTCCTTACGCATGGGGCAGCGTGGTTTTGAGATCCGGGATTCCAGCGAGGAAGATGGCATCGTGCTGATGGTGGTGGTACGCCTTGAAGACAAACTCGTTCCAGTAGTTCGTGTCCAGGCCGTATTTAAGCAGCCGATGCAACCGCTGCCGCTCCTCTCCGCCGTCAATCTTCGGCATGGTCCGCTTGAGGAACTGCGTCCAATCGTCTTTCGTCGCTTCGATCAGGACGTAAGGCGTCGTGAAGATGATGTGGTAGCTCGCCAACTCGGGCATCAGGGGCGGGAGCCGCCTGACGTACCAGAGTTCGCCCGGCTTTCCCTTGTAACCTGACGTGCTGAGACAGTGAAAGTCGTCCCCCGTGATCAGTTCTCGCAGTTGGACGAGGCCGCTCATCGACCCGACATGCTCATAGATCCCCATGCGGGACTCCGACAGCTTTTTGAGGGCGTCCAACTGATCAGCGTTCAGCCAGAAGATGTCATTCGCATCAATCTCGCATTTGCCAATGGTCTCGCCGTCTCGACCGAACCGCAGATCGTAGAACGCCCAGCAGGTGAAGTAGCTGACCGTGAGTGGGCTCATCGGCGGCCCCATCGGCATGTACTCGTCCTCGGCATCGCCCGCCAGTTTGGCATACGCCTTCAACTCGGGCAGTTGGGAAGCACCTTCGGCGAATTGGGAACTGATCTGCTGGATATAAGCATAGGCGGCGTGGATGGGATCGAGCCCATCCTTGATCAGCATCCCGACATCCTTGATGTTGCCAGGCAAGGGCTCGCCGGGACGCCGTTTTGGCTCCTTGGTGGGCAGAGAGTGTGCCTTCGATGCGAACTTCCGATGCAGCCTCTTGCTGATTTCGCCCATCGTTACCTTCCTTTGCCTGGCTTTGCTTGAACTCCGACTACTGGACGAAAATCATGCCCTTTATCCCGGCCCCGTCAAGAAGAGCTGGGCTCACACCGTTCGCATCGAGAGTCCTCTACTAAGGGAAAAGCTCGACGCCGCATCTGCTCAACGATCCAGAAAACAGCAGTCCTGAACAACGCTGTCGTGATCCACGTGATCCTGCTTTGGCATCACCCTCTCCAGTTCGGCAGGCCCTTCTTCATCGCCTTTGTCGCTTTTCCGGGATCGAACTCCTCGGGATCAAACGGCCCGCTCCACTCGATTAACTCCTCGTGACGCTCATGTTTTGGATCGGCAAGGGCTTCAAGGAACTCGTAGAAGCCACCGATCCCGCCGACATCCTCGGGCGGGCACGCTCGCTCACCATCGAGGCAGAGCGGGTACTTCTTGCCCGTTTCCTTCTTCGGACAGCCCTCCAACAATATCTCATGTTCCCAGCCATCGCCGAAGTCGTATTCGTAGGTGAAGCTGAATCGCTTGCCGGTCTTGGGTACGAGCTTGCTGATTCTAGTGTATGTCGAGTCCTTGTAGTCCAGCTCCTCCATGTTCTCTTGCATGAGCATCGGATCGCCGTAAAGCTGCTCGCCGAACCGAAAGTGGTGCAAATGGGAATTCGTCCAGCCCATCGCCGTCTGGATGCGCTCGTGAAGCTTGTCGAGGGTGCAGTCGACGACCTGAATTCGTCGCCAGATCCGTGGCTTTGAGCCAAGCAGCGTGATCTTGAATTGGTACAAACGCTCGGTGGCGGGAATCGCCAAAATTCCTTGTGAATCCTCGATGGCTTTGGCGACGGCATCGACGATGTGCCGAAGAGAATTCCGTTTCATGCCAGTGTCGGCGTGCGGACGTGCTTCTCGGGCCTGCCGCTGAATTTCCTGAAGTTCCCCTGTGGTGAAAGGAATGGTGCGTTGGTTCTTTTCGCCCAGCTTCAACCGGTCGGCCAGCTTGGGCAGTCTGTCAGCGATAGCGTGTCGCTGGGCTTGGGTGAGCAGGACTTTGATCGATGAGACTTCCATGTCACTTGCTCGCATTGGCTGTTCCCTTCCGATCTGGACGTCTCGCGACCTCTGTGGTTCGCCGTGCCGTGCTTCAGTGCAGCGATTGTATCGGGCTGGACCGTAGGTCGATAGAATCGAGCGACAACGGAGCAACGGTCTCGTGATCGAGCGAGAGAACTTCCGCTTCTACTTCCCGTTGGCGACTTGCGTCCTGCCGAGTCCGCTGCTGACGGGGATCATTTGGCTGGTGCGGTACTTTTCACGGCGACGAGGATAAGGTTGATGTCCATGTCCCGTATCAGTGCTGGATTGCTGATGTATCGCATGGACGACGGCACCTTGCAGGTTCTACTTGCCCATCCTGGTGGTCCATTATTCCGAAACAAGGACGAAGGGGCTTGGTCGATTCCCAAGGGCGAAATCGAACCGGGCGAGGACTTGCTCGAAACCGCCAAGCGGGAGTTCAAGGAGGAAATCGGCTTCACTCCCAATGGCCCATTCATCGCTTTGACGCCGGTGAAGCAAAGGGGCGAAAAGATCGTTCACGCATGGGCGTTTAAGGGCAACTGCGATCCAACTGCAATCGTCAGCAACACATTCACGATGGAATGGCCTCCACGGTCAGGGCAACAGATGGAATTTCCTGAGATCGACCGCGCGGAATTCTTCGACACGGCGACAGCGAGGCAAAAGATCAACGCTGCCCAGGCGGCATTGATCGAGGAGCTTGAAAGGGTTGTGAATAGCACGACCTGAACTGAAACATGACCGGGCCGAGTCGTTATGAACACACGCAATGTCCCGAGCGGCCAATTGCGCAACCGGTTCTCGTCGCTTCACGGCATCGGCGGGTTCAATACCATATGCCGGGGTAACACCACAATGTTTGAGCCGTTAGCGTTTTGAGTTGTCACGCCTTCCGCGTTCGCAAGACCAGTCTGATCGCTATGTACGGCAGGAGATAAAAGAGAAATACGCAGCATTTCACCAGCACGATGCCATAGAAGTGCATCAGGTTCATTTTGTGCTGCGTCAAACCAAACAGCGGGCCGTTGAGCCGGTAGATAAGATCGCCGGCAAGCAAAAAAGACGCCGGCCCAAATGAGCAGGAGCGCATAGCCCAGCACGAAGCAACGCAGCAACACTTTGGCAATGGCATCGAGCAGATCGTTGGTTTGCTTTAATTCAGACATGCTGGAGCCTTTCGCGAAGATGACTGGTCACTTGTTGCCCTTCAGCCTGCGTCGGACCTCACGCACAATTATGTCAATTTGATACGGCTTCAATCGGGTCGGCTCCTCCTCCAGTTGGGATCGCCAGTTTCTCAACACTTTCCACTTGCCTCCCTGTTTGGCCGCTTGGTTAATTTCAGCGACGATCTTTTCAATGGTCGCTTCCCAGTCTTCTAGCTTACATGTCATTCGCTGATTCCTGCCGATCAGGACAGGCGTGACCCGTGATGTCTCTCATGCTCAATCACTCTGCTCGATGCGCTTGCGGAACGCGGCCGGCGAAGCAGGCGTGGCCCGTGATGTCTGTCACGCTCAATCACGACACGAAAACTCAACCCTAGTAAACACCCGTTCGGTTGGACAGATCATGCCGACCACTGGGCTTTCCGCGGTTGAAACCGTGCTATCATTGCCCCCGCGTTCGAAGGCCATGATCTGTGGGAACGAGAGTAATGCGAACGAGTGCGTCCTTGTTTCGACTGTGGCTGCTCTTAAAGGCCATCTCCACCGCCGAGGCGCAAGCGACGGTTAAGTCGCTCGTCAAGCAGACCGGCGTGAGCGAGAAAACCATACGCCGCGACCTGGAGCTGCTTCGCAAGGTCGGATTTCCCGTCATCGAGAGCGTGGGCGAATTCGGCTGCAAATCGTTTTCGTTGCAAACTCCCGATCTTCCACAGGTTGGACTGACGTATGACGAGGCTCTCGCGCTTTTCTCTTGTCGGAGAGCGATCCTGCCGTTGGCGGGCACTTTCTTCTGGGACTCGTCGCAGGCGGCATTCCGCAAGATCCAGGCGTCGCTCGGGCAGCGAGCCGCCAAATACGTCCAGCGGATGCTCGGTCGCATGTATCAGACGCATGTCGGCGGCGATTATGCCGAAAAAGCCGAATCAATCGACCAGCTCCTCGTCGCGATCGAGGACTGCAAGGCCACATTCATCACCTACCACTCCAGTCGTTCGAGTGAGCCTTTGACGTACGACATTCATCCTTATGGCCTGATCGAGCACCGTGGCTCGCTCTACGCCGTCGGCCATTCGCAGCAGCATGATGAAGTGCGGCACTGGAAGATCGATGGCATCGCAGCAGTGGACGTGACCAATATCCCGTTTCAGCGTCCCGCCGACTTTGATCTGGAAAGGCACCTCACTGGCTCGTTCGGAGTGTATCACGGCCGCGAGAATTTCCTTGTCCGAGTGCGATTTAGCCCATCAGCCGCCCGCTACATACGCGAAAAACGAATGCACCAAAGTCAGATCGTGACTCCTCAGCGCGACGGAAGCGTGATCGCCGAGTGGTGCGTGTCGAACACAGTTGAGGTAAGGTCGTTTGTGCTCAGTTTAGGCGCTGCCGCCGAGATATTGGAGCCGGAGGCGTTGCGTCAGGAAGTGGCAGCAGAGTTGCGATTGGCTTTCCAACAATACACCGTTGCGAATGCTCCTGAATTGAATGGCAAGCCCGCCGATGCTGGCCGACAAAAGCGATTGTGAACGTCTCGTTGATTCTGCTAGGAGATCGCCCATGACCAGTCAATCCATCGACCTCGCCTTCGCCGTCATCGGTACCAACCCCACCCCCGCCGATCATGGCTATCACCTTTACGCGGCTATTTCGCGGGCTTTGCCAGCAGCGCATGAGCCAAATGGGATCGGGATTCATCCGATTCGCGACCGGTTGATTGGTGATCGGCAGATGCAGCTTTGCGACTGGAGCCGGCTGACGATTCGCGTCGCCGCCGAGAGGATTGCCGACTTCCTGCCGCTGGCGGGAAAGCAGCTCAACCTCGCTGTCATCCGCTCCGTGTCGGTGTGCCCCAGATTTATGCCCTTACTCCCGCCATCGCCCTCCGCAGCCGGCTGGTCACTATCAAAGTCTCCGGCGACCGTGACGATCCCCGCCCACCCGACTCCGACTCGTTCCTCGCCGCCGCCCGCCGCCAACTCGACACCCTAAACATTACTTCTGAAGCTCAGCTCACCTTGGGCAAACGCCGCACTCTACGCATAAAGGACAAGGAGGTCGTCGGCTACGAGCTACTTGCGTCGGCATTGACCGCTGAAGAATCAATAGCTTTGCAGGAAAACGGCATCGGCGGTCGCCGCCACATGGGTTGCGGAGTGTTTGTGCCCTTTAATCCGCGAGAGGAGACCAGCCATGAAGTATGAAAAGCTTTTGGCTAAGTCCACGCGGAACGGTCGGGAAATTACGCTGCTGGAGCACACGCAGCTAGTAATGGACGCCGCCGAGGCGCTATTTGGCACGACTGCGGGGCCAACGCGGCTCGGTCGTTGTTGGCTGCGATTTTTCAAACTGGGCGAAGACGCCTGGCCCGCCTTTCACGCCAACCTGCTCGCCGCCTGTGCCTTGCACGACTGGGGCAAGGCAAACGATGGCTTCCAGGATGAAGTCCGTGGCAAACACAAAAGCCGAGCGATCCGGCACGAACACCTGAGCGCCTTGCTGATCGGTCTGCCTCAGGTGACGAAATGGCTGGATTCGGCGGCACCCAAGCTCGACATCCCTGTGGTTCTTTCGGCCGTGCTCACGCACCACCTCAAGGCAGCGTTCGATCCTACGAAGCGTTATGGATTTGGTGCCGCCGAGAACGCCAAACAAATATTTCGCCCCTTGCTACAAGACGACTTCGGCACTCTGCATTCCACCATCGCGGATCGGCTGAAATTGGGTTCGATCGACCTTCGCGATGTGCCGGGCACTTGGGCGTTCGATTCCGGCCAGCCAAGTGTGCGCGGCATGCGGGATCGCCTCAAGAAGCAGGTTCTCGAACCACTACGAAGCAGTCTTTCAGTTGACCTCTCGCGACGCCAAATGCTCGTTGCAGTTCGCGCGGCCTTGATTGCGGCTGATGCCGCCGGCTCGGGACTGGTCCGCGTTGGTGAAACAATTCCAAGCTGGATTCTCAAGCAATTTGGCGAGAACCGGCTGTGGGACAGCCAAAGCGTTTGGAAGGAGATTATTCAGCGGCGGATTGACGACTTGAACTCGCAGTTCGCGAAACGCAATAAGCCTTCGTTTGAATGGAATGACTTCCAAGAAGCCTGCGACGACCTCCCTGCCCGCGCCTTGTTGCTGGCCCCGTGCGGCAGCGGCAAAACTCTGGCCGCGTGGCGTTGGATTGCGGCGCGTGCCGCGGAAAATCCGATTGCACGCGTGCTGTTTCTATATCCCACGCGGGCGACGGCCAAGGAAGGGTTCAAAGATTACGTTTCCTGGGCACCAGAAGCCGATGCGGCGCTGGTGCATGGCACCGCGGAGTTTGATCTGCAAGACATGTTTGACAATGAAGCCGATCCGCGGCACGGGCGAAGCTATGAGGTAGAGCGCCGGCTATTTGCTCTCGGGTTCTGGTCGAAGCGGGTCTTCTCCGCCACGGTTGACCAGTTCCTGGCATTTTTGCAGCACGGCTATGGGCCAACTTGCCTGCTCCCCGTGCTCGCAGATTCCGTGGTCGTGATTGACGAAGTGCATAGCTTCGACCGGAACATGTTTTCCGCCTTAAAGGCATTTCTCTGCAACTTTGACGTTCCCGTGCTGTGCATGACCGCGACATTGCCCAACGATCGGCGCGAGCAGCTCACGGAAGCGGTGGAGCAGGGCGGTTGTGGCTTGAAAGCGTATGACGACAAGCCTGGCCAGCTTGACCTGATCGCCAAGTCGCCGCGGTATCACCTCATACATGTCGCAACGCGGGATATCGCGATGGACAGAGTGCGGGAGGCGATTCATTCGGGGCGACGCGTATTATGGGTAGTAAATACCGTGGCGCGATGCCACGAGATTCTGGCGACGTTCGCTGCCGGGTTTGATCCGAAGTTGCAAGACGCGCGATTGTGGACTGCCGGCGGCGTGCCGATCTACTGCTACCACAGCCGGTTCAAGCTGAGCGACCGTGTCGATCGGCACAAAGACGTTGTCGATAACATGCGGTCCAGCGGCGCGGCCAGCCTGTGCGTGACGACGCAGGTTTGCGAAATGAGCCTGGATCTCGACGCGGACTTGCTGGTGACGGAGGAGTGCCCCGTCACCTCACTGATCCAGCGTATGGGTCGCTGTAACCGCGACCGAAATGCAAGGCCGCTAAATCAGTCGGGTGAGGTGATTGTGTATCAACCCGACAATGAAGCGCCGTATGACGCCAATGACTTGAAAGGCGTACCCGAGTTTCTGAACCTGGTCTGTGATCGCGATTTATCACAAGTTGACTTGGAGGCGGCTCTAAACGATCCGGCAACCCCATGTCCTGGTTGGCTTGGTGACCGCATCGTCATGTTCCTGGCAAGCGGTCCCTATGCCGTCGGTCCTCAGGACGAGGAAGACGACGCCAATACGTTTCGCGAGGGAAACGACTTTAACCGCCCGAGCATCCTGTTCAATGAAGTGGCTCCCTATCTCGCAGCCAAACCGGAAGCCCAGCCCGGCTTCGTGTTGCCAGTGCCACGTTGCTTAGCACGCGCTCGCGACGAAGAACTTTATCCGCTGCACAAGCAGTTGCCTTCGTACCTGGCGGTCGCGGAACCAGGACACTACCACGCCGCGATCGGGTTCTACGATCAGCCGCTTGATCAATGGGAGGCAAGGTAATGGCCAAGTCAAAAACAACCGCGAAAGCCAACGAACCAGTCACAGTGTTCATCACCTACGACCTGTTCGACTTGCCCACCGCGCAGCACAAGGCGGGACTGGCGGGACTGGTGCTGCAGATCGATTCTATGAAGAACCGTGGAAAGCCAGCCCCGGGCTATCGTTGGGATGACGACCAGCCCAATACCAAGTTGCATATTGAATTCACCGAAGAGACGATTACCGAATTGTTCGATGACCTCTACGATGCTGCACTTGTCGAAGGGGCAGTCCGAGAGAAGCCATTTTACCGGGGGAAGGGTGCAGAGAGAAAAGAAGTGCCACCCCTGCGGCGAGCACCCTTTTCCAAGACCGACAAGAAAGGCATTGAAAAACTCACTGATGGCTACGTTTACCTGGAACTGACACCTGCTCTTGGGACGCTTCGCCATTACCTTCCCGAAAAAGGTCAATGGGTAAAGCTGTGGCGAGATTTGATTTGGCAAGTCGTGCGTGAAGGAAAGAAGAAAGCACCCTACATCAAGCGTGCGATCGCCAAAGCCGAGCTTCAAGATGCTGTGGCGGCGGAGGCAACGGAGGCTGACCCCGTGGGCTCAGACGAAACGGAAGGCGGACGGGGCGATGGAAGTGCATGGGTGGACTTGGTCAAGCACTTGAAGGAAGTAGAAGGCGGGTCGTTCGGAGTTGGCAAGTTGTCAGGAGCACTTCTCCTCGGGGCAATGGAGAAGAATGCGGAAACGCTCCCTCTCACTGGCAGAATTGACCACAACCTTCTCCTTCACTTTTGGCCGATATCGGCGCTCGTTTTTGTGCCGCGATTTGTTGACATTGATGGCGAAACACATATCGGGCGAAGAAACAAGAAGGACACGGCGCAACATTTTTGTATTGCTGTTCCCGAAGTGGGGAGCCTTCGGCGGTTCATCGCAGACTATCCCTCGATGCTCCAGCTTTTAGGCATCGAAATGGCGGCGTTTCGGCCACGTGAGTGCCTTGTGGACTTACCAGCAGAGTGTGCTATCTCGTTTATTCGCCAGCTCGCATACCTTGTACCGGAGCGCGTGGCTGGCGGGGACGTTGGCTACAGCATTGTTTCCGTGGACTATTTCCACGTCGCGAAGGACGGCAACAACGTCAAGTTTCTTTCAACTGGTCGCGTAGCTCCATGCCCACATTTGCCCGAGGACTATACGGCCATTGTTGGCCGCCCTGGCGAGAAACCGCCATTCGGCAACCCCATGTTCCGGCGCGGACTGATGCAATCGTTGCTGGACGGACACCCTTGGTTTGAGCCGTTTGACGAGTTATTCGATAAATGGCCACACAAGTTCTTTGTGCCGACTGAAGATCCCCCAAAACTGTCTTGGTTCTGGGCCGATGCCCGGAAAAAACTTCTGGAAATTATCCAATCCATGCCAACCGAACCCGATCCGACCAATCCAACGACTGTGAATGACGAGTTGGCGGTCACCGTCAACCGGTTCGTTCGTCACTACCTCGACGAACGATTGAAGCAAGATCTCGGTTATGACTTCAGGCAATTCCGCGAGCAAAAGAAGACGCCCCAGGAAGCAGCCGAAGCTCGGCAGAAGCTTGCGGAGCGACTCTTTCTGGAGTTCCGTTCGCGCCGCGAACAAGCCTTCATCTCTCATTTTAGCGGCACGTTTTTCCGCGTCGCCCAATATATGGGAGGCAACCTTTTTGAGCTGATCGCGGGAGAATTGCTGAACAACACGGACAATGTCAAAACTCTCACCCTTATGGCCCTTTCCGCCAATTCGTGGACACCTGCCCAACAAAAGGAGACCGCACAGTGAACCTGTTTGCCACCGTCTTGACATATCCCGCTCCCTCAGCCAACTATCGCGGCAAGTCGGAACTTAACCGCTCGGTCATTCAAAAAGTAACCGACGGCCGCTTTGACTTTCCAATCTTTTCCCCGGAAAGCATGAGAAACGCGCTCCGCGAAATCCTCGGCAAATACAACCTGCCGTGCAATCGCACTCGATTGCACGACGAGGAACAGCTCGCGGTCACCTTCAAGGACTATCCAGACTCGGGCGAATACGTCGATGACTTTTTCTTCGGATACCTCGTCGCTGCTGGCAAAGCTGAGCGAAAGGAAATCAAGGACACAATAGCCAAGACTCGCGACAAAAAACGAGCGGAAGGCTTTCAGTTCAAACGTGATTCCGTCCTCCGAATGAATTTAGCAAAGGCACTTGAGCCATACCGCCACAACGCCTTGTTTACTCAATCACCCCAAGATCTCACACCGAAAGAAATCAAGAAGTTTAGCAATGACACAAAGTCGAATCTCCTGCACCGCGAAACAGTAGTCTCGGCCTTTCAATATCCCTTCGCCCTGAACCTGGCGGACTGCCGGCCCAAGCCGGATTGGACCCGCAAGCTGCTGCAAGCGATTGGCGAACTGAATGACGTGGCGGGCAACCATGCCCGCAGCTACTTCGAGATGGCCCCGGCCAGTATCGTCGTCCGATTGACAAACCAGCTCGTGGCCGGTTACCAGACTTACGGGTTCACGTCGCAGGGCACCTTTCCCGAGGTGATCGACGGCATCCTCCATGACCCGCCCGACTATCCCGGCGACGAATTCTATATCGGCGGAAAGATCGTGAAGGACATGAAGCCGGAGCAGGCCGAAAAGCTGACCGCTCGCAGCGTCACGCTCGACCGCGACCCGCGGCGGCTATTGGCGACGGTGACCGCCAGATTCCTGGGAGGTGAGTAATGCTTGCTTTGTATTTGGAAGCCCCTTTCGCGGCTTTCCGCACCTTCACTGCGGGTTGGTATCGGCCGACGGCAACATTCCTGACGCCGTCGGCTGCCTACGGCCTGTTGCTCAATATCGCGGGAATCGAATCGCGGCTGTGCGAAGGGGACGCTAGGCATTCCGGTAAAGTTCCAGCCACGCTTTTCAAACGTGGACTGCCTGCGGTTGAACTTGCGATCGGAATTCCGGAATACCGCCTACGGCGGAATCAGCGTATCCAGATGTTGCCCGATGAGCTATTTCCACGACAACAGACGGTCTTCCAGCAATTGCACAACTATCCAGTTGGCACTTCCGGCTCCGAACGGGCCGAATCGACGAAGGGTAACAAGTACAACATTACGCCAGTCCGCCGGGAGTATCTTTCGGACGTTCGAGCCGTAATTGCGCTGCGAGGAAATGCCGACTTGTCAGACCGCATCCGCCGTGGAATGAGCGGAGAACATTCCGCGAGTCGATACGGCGTGCCGTTTCTCGGCGACAATGCGTTCCTCATCGACCGTATGACGATCATCGACAATCTGACCTCGATTCGCTGGTTTGAGCGAATCAACTCCGATGCTAGCCAGGGAATCCGAGATCGCACCACGCGCTTGACTGTGCTAATTGACCGAGCAGATTTATCGCGGACCGCGTCTGCGCTTTATGCTCCGCAATTGGAGGCAACCTCCACAGAACCTCCACCGTTCGCATGGACTGAAATCAAGCCGCCGCAGGAGGAAACTTCGGCCTCACTTGCACGGAAGCCCAGCCGTCGCGAGAAGAAGTAATGTCTGACGACCGCGACCCGCCGTTACGTGTTATTTCGCTGCACGATTTGCTCTACTGTGAGCGTCTGTTTTATTTCACCGAAGTGGAGAACATCCAGAATCCAACCGCGCTGATCTATGCCGGCCGGCGTCTGCATGATGATGTGGTACCGCTGGACGATGAGGGGCCGGAGCGGCGGAGCGTGGAAGTGGCGAGCGAGGCATGGGGACTAGTGGGGAAGGTGGATGCGGTTCGCCGTCGCGACGGGCGATGGGTGGCATATGAGCATAAGAAGGGGCGCTGTCAGCGTGGGCCGGCGAAAGAAGTGCTGCCCTGGCCGAGCGACCGAATTCAAGCGATTGCTTATGCCGTGCTGCTGGAGGAGGCGCTCGGAGAACCGGTGCTGCAGGCCCGGATACGCTATCACGCCGACAATGTGACGGCGCTGCTCGAAATCGATGACCAAGCCCGCGCAGATTTACGGGCGGCGATCGTGCGGGCGAATGACTTGCGGCAAACGACCAGCCGGCCGCCAGTCACTGAAAACGAAAATCTTTGCCGCCGCTGTTCGCTCGCGCCGGTCTGTTTGCCAGAGGAAGAGCGACTAGCGACGATCGAGCATCTAGCCCTGGACGAGCCGTCCGCGGCTGCAATGCCTGCTGAAGCGCCCACCGCGGAGCGCCGCATCCCTACTCTGTTTCCCAGTAACCGCGAACGGCAGACGCTCCACGTCGTTTCACCCAAGGCCCGCATCGGCCGCAGCGGGGAATCGCTGCTCGTCATAGCAGAAAACGAAGAGCACCAAGAGGTCACGCATCGGGTGCCGATTGAGGAGATTGACGCCATCGTCGTCCACGGATTTGGCCAAGTGACGACACAGGCGATCCATCTCTGTGCCAGCCACGGTGTGGCCGTGCAATGGATGACGATGGGCGGGAAGTTCGCCGCCGGGACGACCAGTTCTCCTGGGCGAGTGCAGCAGCGGATTCGGCAATACGGAGCCTTGGTGGATGATGACGTTCGCCTCCGTCTTGCCCGACAGCTTGTGCATGCCAAAGTCGAAACGCAACTGCGGTATCTGCTGCGGGCCACGCGCGGCGACCAGCTCGTCCGGTCAACGGTGCAGCCACATCTTGAACGCATCCGCGAGACGCTGCGAAAGGTTGCCACTGTCGCCTCGGACGAATCGCTGCTGGGGCTGGAGGGCATGGCTGCGAAATCGTACTTCGCGTGTTTGCCGACGCTGCTTTCGCCGCAGGTTCCACCTGAGATGCGACCGATCGGCCGCACCAAGCACCCACCGCGCGACAGATTCAACGCGATTTTGAGCTTCGGTTACGCGATGCTTCAAACCGCGGTCCATCGTTCCGCGGTGGCGGTGGGCTTGGAGCCCGCCCTCGGGTTCTACCATCGGCCGCGTTCGGCCGCACCGCCGCTGGTCTTGGACGTGATGGAGCTATTTCGCACGACTCTGTGGGAGATTCCGCTTATTGGCAGCGTGAACCGGCTGCAATGGGATGTGGAAAACGATTTTGCCCTCTCGCCCGGCCAGGTGTGGCTGTCGGAGTCGGGCCGCAAAAAGGCGATCGGACTATTCGAGGAGCGGCTGACGGAATCCCACAAGCATCCGCATACCGGCCAGTCGCTGAGTTATGCTCGGATGATTGAGTTGGAACTGCGATTGCTGGAAAAGGAGTGGACTGGATGCCCAGGACTGTTTGCTCGGATGCGGGTTCGCTGAGAAATCGGGGTCCGTCATGCGGCCCAGGAGAGCGCGATGGCCGAGAAACACTGGCACTTGGTAAGTTATGATGTTCGTGAGCCGAAACGCCTGCGCCGAGTGGCGAAGAAGCTGGAGGGCTACGGCTCGCGCATCCAGTACAGCGTCTTCCGATGTCGCCTAGATCGTGAGACGCTAGAGAAGCTGCATTGGGAGCTGAACGAGATCATGGAGGATGAAGATGATCTTCTGGTGATTCCGCTCTGCGTCGGCTGTGCGGCGAAAGTGCCAGAGCATTCCACTGGCAATCAAGCCAGTTGGGCAGAACCGCCGCCAACCTTTCGGATTGCATAGCCAAATTGGCGATTCACGCATGTCTCGATGGTGGTGCGGCAGTGATTGTCCTATCACGCAACATGCGTACTGGCCCGAGATTGTGACGAAACCCGGCAGAATTAGATGCGTGAGTGTGCCAGGACGCTCGCGGTAAGTCCTGCCACCTCAAGGAGAAACGCCATTTTAACCGTTGCCACAGCACATGTTGCTCAGTGTCATTTCTCATGGGGCGACAGCAATACTGCTGGGTGCTTGAAAGTACCGTTGCTAACCTGTTTGATGTACCAGACTTGCGAAGGATGCCGTCGATCATCCGTTGATGCCGAAAGGCGTTGAGCACGGGGTGGCGAGCGGGGGCGGCGTTATCCTCCCAAGTCGATCATCCGTTGATGCCGAAAGGCGTTGAGCACTCCGCAAACAGGTTGAACGCCGTATCGTTCGTGCCGTCGATCATCCGTTGATGCCGAAAGGCGTTGAGCACCTGGCGGAACGGCGGGAACTGGTCATCCGTTGTCGATCATCCGTTGATGCCGAAAGGCGTTGAGCACGTGCCAACTCAGGGGCCGGTGGTAACGGCGGGCAAGGGTCGATCATCCGTTGATGCCGAAAGGCGTTGAGCACATTCATACACGGCTCCGTCGTTGAATTGAGCCTTGGTCGATCATCCGTTGATGCCGAAAGGCGTTGAGCACTCTTTGCAGAGCCCGTATTTGATTCCGAGTAAGACGTCGATCATCCGTTGATGCCGAAAGGCGTTGAGCACTAGCGGTTGTTGGTCACCATGTCCCACAGCGCGGACGTCGATCATCCGTTGATGCCGAAAGGCGTTGAGCACACCTGCGGATCAGGCTCGGACTCACGCAGGCGGTATTGTCGATCATCCGTTGATGCCGAAAGGCGTTGAGCACTGTTCGTCCCGAAAGTGATAGCTGCCCCAGCCCCGGTCGATCATCCGTTGATGCCGAAAGGCGTTGAGCACCTCACCACCAGCGTATTGCTATGGCTGATAGTGGCGGTCGATCATCCGTTGATGCCGAAAGGCGTTGAGCACTTCCGAGAGGTAGCCGGATAATCGAGATTTAATCATGAGCGATTCAATCCGACAGCTCGCCGATGGCGTAGAATCGCTCAAAAATATTCTGGCGGCGAAGGGCGACGACAAGTGAAAGATCATCGTCGAAACCTTGAACGACAATTCGATAAGCAGCGACTGGCCAACGGCTACGAGTTGGTCGATGGCGTCGCCATGCACGCCGAAAACGGCGAGCGTTTCCAGATACCGCATCCGGTCTTGAAGAAACACGTTGGCGTGGGGCACTTTGTCGAAGTTCGGATCGACTCGCCCCGTTTTTCCGTTCACGAAGACGCTCCAGAAAAATGCACCTGTCCGACGTGTAATGGCGAGAAGACAAAGCCGATCTTGTGTCACGCGCATCCGGCCTCGTTGTTGCCACTGCCGGCGCAGATTGTTCCGTCACGGGGCTGGGGCGAGGAATTCTGGGTAAGAATCACGGAACGCGGTGGGAAGTTTCTCAAGGGAACAATTGACAATCCGCTGGTGGAAACTCGGCTACATGGGCTGTGTCAGGGTGAAGAAGTCGTGCTCCACGAAGACCACGTCCTGGCCGTTCATAGCATCCACCGGCAGGAGCTTGTCCTTGGAATGGACA
>JANNTN010000590.1:0-25262 GCA_031394445.1 Anatilimnocola sp. | reverse complement strand
CCAAGCTGCATTAGAACAAGGAGAATTGATCAACCATTTCGCAGGGATTTTCTCGCCAGTGTTGACGTATTGAATGACTGTATCCTCTGTTTCTCCATAAACAACTCCATAAGGATTGTCTCCAATCTTTGCCGGAACTTCCTCTAAATTGATTGGAGGAAGTTCAACGCTAACCGATTCCTTTTCGACCTTTTCTTCCAAAACAACTGTTTCGACGTTTTCTTCCTCTGCATTAAGAAGAGCAGATGCGACAACTTTTTGCGGCGGCGGCCTTGGTGTCGTTCACGCCTTCGAGCAGTACGGCGAATTCGTCGCCGCCGAGCCGGGCGACGTATCCGGCACGGCGCAGGGTGTTGCTGAGGCGATCGGCGATCCGCCGGAGCGCCGCGTCCCCCTCCTGGTGGCCGAGTATGTCGTTGACGTCGTGAAATTGGTCGATATCGAGCAAGACGACGCAAAGCGGTTTGTCGTCTTGGCCATTGGCCAGGCGTTCGGCGATCTGCTGATCCCAGGCGCGACGGTTGGGGAGGCCGGTGAGGGAATCGGAGAGCGCGAGATGCGTTAAGACGCGTTCTTGCCGCCGGCTGGCTTCGCGTTGACGCCGCAGCCGCACGATTTCGGCCAAGAGCAGGCAGGCGAGGCGGAGCTCGCGAGAGGAATGGTCAGTGGGTAATGACACATCAGCCGGCAGTCCAACCCCGACGGCGACCATTCCTACCTGGCCCTTCGTCAAACGCTCGTCGTCCAAGGCGACATTGGATTCCGACAACGGCTGATCGATCACCAACACGTCAACATCGTCCGACGCCTGGCCGTTACCCTCCACGATCTGGCAACGGGCCGTTTGCAGCGCCTCGCTCCAGCTTTGGCGGCGCTGGGAATTCTGTGTCGAAAGCAAAATTCGGACCGGACGACTCATAGGGAGATTATAGCTTGGGTGCCGGGGAATCGGTGGGCCTGCGCACGATGGTTCCACCTGACGGCCCGAATACGAAGCGGAGCTTCGAGCCGTGGGTTCCCAAGCGGAGCTTGGGAACCAGTTGACCCTACAGATGTCCACTCGCGAAGCTATGCAGCCACCAGTAAGCTGATGAGAACGAGCGTCTCCCCATGCCCCGCAGCATTATCAGCATTGACGATCTATCCATCGACGAGATGGAGGCCGTTTTTCAATTGGCCGACCGCTTTCTTGATGAGATGAGCACCCCGGGCCGGCCGTATTGCATCTCAGGCAATAGCGAGCTGGCTAGCAAGAATATTCTGGCCACACTGTTTTTTGAGGCGAGCACGCGAACGCGGCTATCGTTCGAATCGGCCATGCTGCGACTGGGGGGCCGGTGCCTGAGCTCGGCGGATGGCAACCAGACGTCGGCTTCCAAAGGGGAAACGATCGCCGATACGGTCCGCGTGGTCGCCAGCTATGCCGACATCATTGTGATTCGGCATCCGCTCGAAGGGGCGGCCCGCATCGCCGCCGACTTTGCCGCGGTTCCCGTCATTAACGCGGGGGACGGCAGCCACGAGCATCCCACGCAAACGCTGTGCGACCTGTACACGCTTCGCGCGGCACAATTCGAGAAGGGCCGCCCGCGCTCGATCCACTCGATCAAAGATCTCAATGTTGTCATCTGGGGCGATCTGCTGAACGGCCGCACAGTGCATTCGCTGGTGTATGCATTGGCCCGCCTGAAGGCCCGGATTATTCCCCGCGCCGCTCCCGGCTTTGAGCTGCCCGAGCATGTGGCCAGCCGCCTGGCCCGCGACTATCACTGTGTCCCGCTCTCCAAAGACAACATCGATGAGGACGGCCTGCCCCCCGATGTCGATGTCGTCTATCTCACGCCCGATGAGCCGCACCAACTGGCTCTGTTCGATGTGAGCCAGCGGACACCCGTCAAAGGCTTGAAGACTGTTGATGCCCTCTACTCCACGCGGCTGCAATTGGAACGATTAGCGAGCGGCTTTGCCGGCAATTATCCGGCGGTCGATTCGCAATTCCTCAAGCAGAAGTCGTATCGTGACGCCAACGTGATGCATCCGCTGCCGCGTGTCGATGAATTGAGTTACGACATCGACGAAGACAAGCGGAGCATGTATTTCAAGCAGGCCGCTTACGGCGTGCCCGTTCGGATGGCCCTGATTGCCGCGCTGCTGGAGCTGCAACCGACGTTTGCGAATCTGCCCCAGCAGGCCGCGGGGCGTTATCCGACGTACACTCAGCCGGATGGGATCGAATGCAGCAATCCCAAGTGCATTTCGCGGTCGCCAGCCGAGCGGCGGTATCTGAAATCGCGTTTCCAGGTGATTCAAGAGTCTCCGCCGACGCTACGCTGTGCGTTTTGCGACGTGGAGCATGTTCCGCTGGCGATTGGCAGCCGCACGGCGCACAAATACAGCCTCGATCTGACGGCGGGTCAGGAAATGGACGCCGAGGAGCGGGTGTTTTTTGCCGATGAGGCCCAAGCGGTGGCCGCCGGTTATGGGCCGCGCAAGGTGGCGAAGGCTAAGAAGGAAGTGGCGGCATCGTAGAGCAAGAACGACGCAGAGCGTCGGCAGGTTGCGTTCCCACGCAGAGCGTGGGAACGAGGTTTCGAGGTGCTGCCCGGCAGGCCGCACCTACTTCCGCGTCCGCTACCTTAGTTCGGGGCACCGGGGGTGCGGGCGTTGGCGACTTTTTCCTTGCCGAGCTCGCGAAGGTAGTCGAGCGTGATCGCCAGGGCTTCGTTGCCGTAGAAGTCTCGCTTGAAGACTTCCGTCGTGCCTTGGGCGTGCTCGTCAAAGGTTTTTTCCTCTTCCTTCTCCGAGTCGAATTCTTCGCGGCGGGCCGTGAACTTCTTTTCGTTTAGCGGCACTTCCTTCTTCGCCTTTTGCTCTTCGTAACGCACGATGTTCTTCTTCAGCTTGCCGAAGTCGGTCGAATTATCGATCCGCTGCGAAGATTGATCCTTCAGCTTGCTGACCATCGCCGGCGACACGCCATAGGTTGCGTCGTACTTGCGGAACGGGACAGCCGGCACCTTGTCGAACGCGACTGGATAATCGAGATCGCTCTCGCTCACGTCGTAGTGATCGGTGAGCGAGGGCAACGTGATGTCCGAGAGAACGCCACGCTTTTGTGTGCTATCGCCGCTCGGACGGTAGAACTGTTGGACGGTGAGCTTCAGCGAGCCCAGATCCGGCGGGTTCTGAATGCGGAACAACTGCGGACCCAGGTCCATCATTGTTTGCACGGTGCCTTTGCCGTGTGTCGAGGAATCACCAATGATCAAGCCGCGGTGGTAATCCTGAATCGCACCGGCCAAGATTTCGCTGGCACTCGCGCTGAACTTGCTGATCATCACGACCAGCGGCCCGCGCCAGGCAATTCCCTTGTCGGTATCGTCGTATTGCTGCACCCGGCCGTCCGGATCTTTCACTTGCAGCACGGGCCCTTGCTCGATGAACAGGCCCGTCAGCGAAATTGACTCAGTCAGACTGCCGCCGCCGTTCTTTCGCAGATCGAGCACGAGGGCATCGACTCCCTTCTTGTTGAAGTCGTCGATGATTCGCTTCACATCCCGCGTGCAGCTCTTGAAATCTTCGTTCCCGTCGCGGGCACCCTTCATATCCATATAGAAGCTCGGCAAATTGATGATGCCCAGCTTGTACGGCGAGCCATCCGGCTTCTTGCCATCTTCAATGATCGTGCCGCTGGCTTCCGAATCCTTCAGTTCAATCTGATCGCGGACGATTTTGACCGTCTTCGTCGCGCCGCCGGCTTCGGGCATGACGACGAGCCGAACGGTTGTGCCCTTCTTGCCGCGAATCTTCTCTACGACGTCATTCAGCTTCATATCAAGGACATCGACAAAATCGCCGCTGTCACCCTGGCCGACGCTGACCACGCGGTCGCCCGCTTTGAGCTGTCCGTTCTTGTCGGCTGGGCCGCCGGGAATCAGTTTGTCGATCACTGTGTAGCCGTCGGTCAACTTGAGCTGGGCGCCAATGCCTTGCAGATTCAAGCTGATGACAATGTCGAAATTCTTCGAAGAAACCGGGGCCATGTACGTGCTGTGCGGGTCGAAGCTCGACGTGATGGACGTCAAAAACATTTCCAGCAATTCGTTGCTGTCGGTCTGATGCATCCGCTTGGAGATGCTCTGATACCGCCGCAGCAACCGCTCGCGAATGTCTTCCTTGTTCGACTTATCGGCCTTGAGCACGAGCACGTCGTATTTCAGTTGCTTCTCCCACCGCTCGCGGGCTTCTTCCGGCGTCTTGGGATAGGTCAGCTTGTCCGGATCGGCAACCAGAACGTCGTCGGGCGTGAAATCGAACTCACCCTTCAGCAGTTGATTCACTGTCGCCACGCGCTCATCGACTCGCTTGAGCAGCCGATTGAACACCGTGTAAGCAAAGCTCACATCGCCACCACTGACCATATCGTCCAGATCGCTGCGCTTTTGGTGGAATTCATCGATGTCGGACTGGTAGAAATACAGTTTGCGCCCGTCGAGGCTCTTCAAAAACAAATCCAAGCCGCGGCGCGAAATTTCGTCGTCCAGCGGATGCTTGGTCAAATGCTCCCGCTTCATCATCATCGAGACCAGCCGCGTCACCGTGCGGTCGTTCGCGGTTGGGCCGGTCATTTCCTTCACCGGCTTAGCCTCGACGGCGACACTCTGCTTCGGTCCCAGCGGCAGCAGCCCGACGGCCACGGCCCAGAGGCCAGCTCCCGCCAAGGCGATGCAAATGAGGCTGCGGGCGCGAAAAACAGAGGCCAAAGAGTTTCCTAAACGGCGCATTCCATTCCCTTTGACAAGTAGATGAGCGGCCGGCGAACGGCGTAAGTGCTGATTGCCGAACGGTTTTCGATTTTTCACTCCCGCCACGGCAGAAGCAAGTAGTCCAGCGCGGAATTCTAGTCATCCCCCCCGCTTACGACAACACGAATCCCGGCTTCCTGGCAGCGGTCCAGAATAACTCTCGCCAGCAATTCGCTTGCCAAGCCCGCTTCCCCCGGCCGATCGGCCAGCGGCGGAGCCACAATCCAGTCGGTTTCAGAACGATTCCGCGTACATTCAGCTATTTGACAGCGAATTCGCTCTACAAGTTCCCCCTCGAACAAAAAGTGGGGCTGGACGATGACCCGGCGGTAGCCCGCGGCGGCTATTTTTATTAGCTGGTCGTCGAAACTTGGTTTAGCCAGCGAGAGGAAGGCGGGCTCGACGTCTAAATTAGTGTCTGTTTGCCCTCGCAAAGCCGCGAACCGATGCATTTCGGCTGATGCTTCGTCGTCTTTGCTACCGCGGGCGACGAGTAGAAGGCACGTTTGCCGGTTTCGTGACTCTCCTTCCTGACCCCTGACTCCTGACGCCTGACTCCTCTCCGCTCCATCCTCCATCCGCCTCCGCGATAGCTCCAGAAGCGCCGAATGGCACCCCAAATGCCCTGCCTGCTCGTGTTGTAAATCGCCGCGGCCCAGTCCCACGAGCGCCTTTTCCACCTCCGTCGGTACGTCTCGCTTAATATGGCCGGCGGCGAATAGCAAAAGCGGCACCGTCACCAGCCGGCCAATCCCCAGCGCCAAAAGCCGTTCCACTCCGGCTCCAATCCCCGGCTCCCGCAACTCCAGAAACGCCGCCTCGACCGCCGCCGGGGCGAGCCGGACCTTCAGCATTTCGACCAATTCCAAAAACTGCCGCGTTCCGGTTTCGTCGCGCGTGCCGTGGCCGACGAGGAGGATGCCGGTGGTTGCGGTGGGATTCGACATGCAATCGTCGCGAATATATTGCGGCTGGCGGACTGAAACAGCGCCTTGATCCCGACGCGGCGGTTGACGACATTGAATCCTGCCACGCCCTCACTTTGCCAACCGATAATGCCATCCTCTCCCCATCGCCTCGCCGCCGCAATTGGTGTCGTCTGCCTCGCATCTGCCGCGTTCGCCGCCGAACCGATCGATTTTGCCCACGATATCGTGCCGATCCTTCGCAAACAGTGCGGCCAATGCCACACGGGGGACACCAAAAAGGGGAGCTACTCGATGAATACCCGCGCGGCTTTGGTCGCGGGTGGGGAGGGGGGGGTGGCGGTGTCCGTCGGCAATAGTGCGAAGAGTGAATTGATGCGGCGTGTGCTGTCGCGCGATAAAGACGAACAAATGCCGCCGGAAGGTCAACGGCTTAGTGAGAAGGAAGTTGCGCTACTGAAAAATTGGATTGATGGCGGCCTGCCGTGGCAAGAAGGCTTTGCCCTGAAGCCGCCGGCGTATGAGCCGCCGCTCAAGCCGCGACAGGTCGAACTGCCGCCGGTGGTCGCTGAACGAACGAATCCGATCGACCGCTTGGTCGATGCGTATTTTGCCCAACAGAAAATTGTTCGCCCCGCTTCGGCCAGCGATGCGGCGCTTGTTCGTCGGCTCTCGCTCGATCTGACCGGCCTATTGCCGCCGGCTGAGCGGGTGGAGAAGTTTGGTGTTGATCCAAGCAGCGGCAAGCGCGACGCACTCGTCCACGAACTGCTCGCCGACGACATCGCCTATGCCGAGCACTGGCTCACGTTTTGGAACGACTTACTGCGAAACGATTACGCCGGCACAGGCTTCATCACCGGTGGCCGCAAGCAAATCACGAGTTGGCTCTACCGCTCGCTCGTCGATAACAAACCGTACGACCAGATGGTTCGCGAACTGATTTCGCCGACCGCCGACTCCGAAGGTTTTTCTCAAGGCATCAAATGGCGCGGCACGGTTAACGCCAGCCAGACAATCGAAGTCCAATTCGCCCAAAACATCTCGCAGGCGTTTTTGGGGATCAACATGAAGTGTGCGTCGTGCCACGACAGCTTCATCGATCGTTGGAAGCTGAACGAGGCGTATGGGCTGGCCGCAATTTATGCGACGCAGCCGTTGGCGATTCATCGCTGCGATAAACCGACGGGCGCGAATGCACAAGCCGCATGGATTTTTCCTGAATTGGGCCAGATTGACGCCGAGGCGCCGCAGCCAGAGCGGTTGAAGCAGCTTGCGGGATTAATGACGCACCCGGAAAACGGCCGCTTCACGCGAACTATCGTAAATCGTCTGTGGCATCGCCTGATGGGGCACGGCATCGTGCATCCGGTCGACGCCATGCACACCGAGCCCTGGAGCAGCGACCTGCTCGATTGGCTCGCGGCTGATTTCGCGGCTCACGGCTACGACCTCAAGCACACTATCGCGCTCATCGCCACTTCCGACATCTACCGGGCTCAAACGCCGTCGATGAACGACGAGCCCGATAACGACGCGTATGTCTTTCGCGGACCTCACGCCCGCCGAATGACCGCGGAGCAGCTTGTCGATACCGTCTGGCAACTGACCGACGCCGCCCCCACCAAAACTGACGCCCAAGTCATCCGCGCCCACGTGGGGTGGGCCTCCGGCCGGCCAATCTCCTCGTTTAACCCGCAGCCGCAGGCGCAGGAGTTTTCCGCCCAATGGATCTGGTCCGACGCCTCCACTTCCGCCCCCGCCAACCAATCCCTTTCCTTCCGCCGCCAATTTAAGCTTCCCACCGCCCCCGCCCGCTCCGTCGCCGTCATCACCTGCGACAACGAATACCGGCTATTCGTCAACGGCCAACTCGTGAGCAACGACGACAACTGGGAAACCGTCGAACTCGTTTCGCTCGATGCCCAATTGAAAGCCGGTGATAACGAAATTCTCATCGTTGCCAAAAACACTGGCAACACTCCCAACGCCGCCGGCCTCATCTTCGCCGCCGCCATCAAACTCACCGACGGCACCGAACAGACCATCGCCACCGATTCGGACTGGGAATGGACCACCACTCTCCCCGATGCCCGCGGCCGCTTCCCCGCTCCACCTGCAAACCAACCCGACGCGTCAGCGAGGGACTCCACACAACAACCCGACGCGTCAGCGAGGGGCGAGAAATCTTCCACTCCCGTCTCCTCCGCAACCGCCAAGGCCGCCAAAGCCAAACGTCGCGCCGCCAAAGCGGCCGACTCCACGATCGAATGGCAACCCGCCACCTTCATCACTCCCATCCCTGCTTGGACCGCCCGCGTCGGCGATACTCTCCCCTCACTCCTTCACCAAGGCTCCTCCGGCCCCATCCGCATGGTCCGCGCCTCGCTGCTCAAGAGCAACGACCTGATGCGTGCCCTCGGCCGCCCCAATCGCGACCAAATCGTCAGTATGCGCCCCAGCGAACTCACCACCCTCGAAGCCATCAGCCTCGCCAACGGAGAAACTCTCGCCACCACGATCGAAAAAAGTACCGCCAAATGGCAGCCCGCCCCCGGCGAAACCACCGCCTCCCTCATCCAACGTCTCTACCTCACCGCCCTCTCTCGTCCACCCACCACTGACGAACTCTCCGCCGCTACAACCCTCCTCAGCCCCACTCCCACCAGCGAATCCCTCCAAGACCTCCTCTGGTCCCTCATCATGCTGCCCGAATTTCAACTGGTGCGGTGAATGCAATACTAGAGAATGGGCGGGCTGCCGGCTTCAGCCGGCTCCCCTGTCAGACACCAGCTTTAGCTGGTGGGGTGTGGTGCGGCCGTTACGATCAACCACGATTTATCCCCCATCACAACAACCAGCCGGCTTCAGCCGGGCTTGTGCCCGCGTCTTTAGGCCCCCGGACGTGCCATCAACGCAAAGACGCTTGCCTGAAATCGGCATCGAACTCCCCCTCGCCGAAATCTACGACGGCGTGGAATTCTTGCCAGAACACGACGAAGAAAGCGAAATCGGTTAACAACAGCGAGCCAAAGGTCCGGAGCATGCAACTCGCAGCCACTCTACCATCCATTCAACGCCCATCCGCCGTGGGCGACTGCGTCAGCGAAAGGCCATAATAGATTTTCTCGTCCACTTTTTTTGGATTTCAAATCTTGTGGTCACCAACGACATCTTCGTCAACTTCCTTCACTGCGATCGCAAAGCGTTTCTACGCGCATCCGGTGCTCAAGGACAACCAGCGGAAATTGAGACGATCCAGCATGACCTGGAACGTGCCTATTTGCGGCAGGCTCTGGAGACGTTCCTGGCCAAGTATCGTGAGCACGACGTAGTACAGAGCCCACCTTCGTTAGAGATGACTCTCAAGTGCCGGCCCCAAGTCATCATCAACGCCAATGCCGCGGCCAATGGAATTTCTTCACAGATCCAGGCCCTGGAATTGATGAAAACGACGGCTCATCGTGGTGGTGCCGCTTATAGCCCGGTTCTTTTCACGCTGAATGAGAAAGTCTCGCGGTTTGACAAGCTGCTCCTCGCTTTCAACGCGATCGCTTTGTCCTCGGTTCAGGGCGTGTTGCCAACCATTGGCAAGATCATTCATGGAACCGGCTTTAGAGTGCTCAAATGCAAAATCGAGCCACTGGTCGGTGACGTGCGGAAATTGGTGGCAAAGATTCAGGATGTCCAGGCCAAGGACGCAGCAGCGCCGCGCGTGAGACTAAACCCGCACTGCAACATTTGTGAGTTCCGGGCCGATTGCCAGCATCTGGCGGAGCAGACTGACGACCTGAGCTTGTTGCGTGGCCTGTCGGATAAGGAAATCGAGAAGCAAAGGAGCCGTGGCATCACCACGGTCACTCAGTTCGCCTACACCTACCGGCCCGGCCGGCGCGGTAAGCGAAAACCAGAAAAGGCCCGCAAACACGACCTCGCCCTCCAGGCCGTCGCCATCCGCGACAAGAAGGTTTATGTACTGGACAGCCCGACGGTTCCGCGCTCCTCCGTTGCCCTCTACCTCGATATCGAGGGCGTCCCCGACCGAGACTTCGATTATCTCATTGGCCTTGTCGCCGTGGAGGGCGACTGTACGACGCCCCATTCCTTCTGGGCTGACGACCGAACTCAGGAAAAAGCGATTTGGGACGCCTGTAGCCAAGTCATCAACAGCTTCCAAGATTTCACGCTCTACCATTACGGCCAGTACGAGTTGCGCTTCCTCGACCGCATGCGCCGACTATCCGAAGAGCAGGGAGCGGCTGCTATCGACCACATCCGCGCCCGCTCGTGCAACGTGCTGGGTGCTATCTACTCACGCATTTACTTCCCAACCCGCTCAAACGGGCTCAAAGACATCGGACGTTTCCTGGGAGCGACCTGGACCGCAACCAACGCTTCGGGCATCCAAAGCCTGGCCTGGCGGCTGGCCTGGGAAGCAAGCAGAAACGAAACCTTAAAAAAGCATTTGCTTCGCTACAACCTGGAAGACTGCCTGGCGCTCCGGCGCGTGATGGAGTTCGTCCTCTCAGTCTGCGATGGTGCCGCAAGTAAAACGGAAGGTAATGGACCAATGGTTGGTGCCGCAACGGACCTTGATTCGTTGGAAGGTGGTCATTTTCGCAACAACAAGTTCTTCTGCCCGGAACTGATGGAAATTAACAAGCGCGCTTATTCGGACTACCAGCGAGAAAAAGTCTATTTTCGCACATCGCCGTCAGTACGAGCGAGTCTGCGCCGGAAAAAACAAGCCGGCAAGAAAAGCCTCAAACCGAACCAAGATGTTGAGTTTGACGGGCCAACGGTCTGCCCAGATTGTGCGGGGTCAGATATCTGCAATGAAAAAAAAGGCCGGTGCTGTAAGGTCGTGGCCGACTTGAAGTTCACCACGTCCGGCGTTAAGCGGTGGATTGTCAACTACCGCTCCGCGCGCTACAGGTGCTTGCAGTGCCGCAAGCCCCTCTTGGCCCCAGGCTACCTCGAGGCACGATTTCATCTGGGCAGGAATCTGTGCAACTGGGCAATCTATCACCACGTTTCCCTTCGTCAGTCGGGGCGGGACATTGCCCAGAGTCTCAACGACCTCTTCGGTTTCTCCTTTGAGCGCACGGTTCTCTCCCAGATCACACCCGTGGTTGCGAAACAACACCGGACTACCTACCAACGGCTGAAGGACAAACTTCGGCGGGGATCGCTAATTCACGCCGACGAAACCAAGGGCGTCGTCAAGGGACACTCCGGTTATGTTTGGACCTTTACCAACCTTGAAGAGGTTGTTTACGTGTACACCCCGACGCGGGAAGGGACCATTCTGGAAGAAATGCTTGACGAGTTCACCGGTGTCCTCGTCTCGGACTTCTATGCCGTTTACGATGCCCTCAAATGCCCGCAACAGAAATGCCTCATTCACTTGATGCGAGACATCAATGACGACATCTTCCACAGCCCGTTTGACGACGAACTAAAGCAGATTGCTAATCGATTGGTGGCGGTCCTCAAGCCCGTCATTGACACGATCGACAGGTTTGGCCTCAAGAAGTATTACCTCAACAAGCATAAGGAGGACGTTGCTGGCTTTTTCAGCTATCTGTCGGCGCAGGCTTTCGGGTCGGGAGTGGCACAGAACTGCCAGAAACGGATGCTGAAGTATCAGGACAAATTATTCGTCTTTCTGGATCACGACGGCATTCCCTGGAACAACAACAACGCGGAGAACGCCATTAAGCCCTTCGCCTCCCGCCGGAAAATCATCCAGGCATCGTTCAGCGAAAGAGGGCTTCAAGACTACCTCTTATTACTCAGCATCGCTCAGACTTGCCGGAACAAGAACCTAAGCTTCTTGCGTTTCTTGCTCTCAGGAAAACTGGACATCGACGCCTTTGCGGATGGGGCAAGTCGCTGAGCGATTGTCGACAGCCGTCCGTTCGTGTTTTCTTGGTCCCCTCCTTGGTTCCGGCACCCCCAAGAAATTTCCGAAATTCCGCGCCAATTCGCCATTTTTCCGTCCGGTTTTTTCGCGAAATTGCAATGGAGATAATAGAGGCCCGGCCTCTCGACAGATTCACGAAGCTTTCCGCCAACCAGGCCCAAGCTGCGCGCCCATCATGCAGTCGCTCTACTTCATCAACGCACCCGAACACTCACCAAAGCTCACCACAAAGCGCCAAAAGCTCACCAACCACTCACCACACTTGCCCCTTACACACCAACGACTTAGCACCACCCCTCATACCCAAAAGTAGTAGAAAAAATGAAAATGGTGAGCTCACCATTCCACCCTCCAACTAGACTTTCCGCCCCCCATCTCGGAAACTGAATGCAGAATCTTGAACTTTGAACCCGGAATGTTGAACTGAAATGCTCTCCCGCCGCGAATACTTGAAATCGATCGCTGCCGCCTCCACCGCTGCGTGGATGGCGGGCGAGCCGCGTTTGATTGCGGCTAACGAAGCGGGCGGGAAGATTGTGCAGCCCAAACCGACGGCGGATTCGGTGATTGTGCTGTGGATGGCGGGCGGCATGGCTGCACCGGATAATCTTGACCCGAAGAAGTACATGCCGTTTGAGGTGGGGCTGCCGGTGGAGCAGGTGGCGAGCACGTTTCCGGCGATCAACACGGCTGTCGATAACATCAAGATCGCGTCGGGCCTGGAAAACATCGCGAGCGTCATGGACCGGGCGACGCTTGTTCGCTCGCATGTGCTGCCAGACCTGGGGCACATTTTGCACTCGCGGCATCAGTATCATTGGCACACGGGATACGTGCCGCCGCAGACCGTCGCCTGCCCGCATGTCGGCGCGTGGATGGCCCGCGTGCTGGGGCCGAAAAATCCGGTGATACCGCCGTTCATCAATGTCGGCCAACGGCTGGAAGGTATCGGCGAGAACGAAGAGATCAAGGCGTTCACCACCGCCGGCTTTTTCGGCAGCGAATTTGGCCCGATGAATTTGCCGTATCCCGACGAGGCCGCCAAAGCGGTCCGCCCGCCGCCGGGAATGCAGCCTGGCCGCTTTGCGAATCGATACAAGTTCTTCAAGCAACTCGTTGATCGCTCGCCGCATCGCGAATACATGAGCGATCACCAGCAAGAGTCCATGCTCCGCTCGCTCGATAATGCCCAGCGCTTGCTCGAAGCCAAGGAGCGTGACGCTTTCGACATCACGCTGGAGCCTAAGGAGAGTTTTGAGAAATACAACACTGGCCGTTTCGGTCAGGGGTGCCTGCTGGCACGCCGCCTCGTCGAAGCCGGGGCGCGTTACATCGAAGTCACGACCGAATACATCCCGTTCATCCACTGGGACACTCACGCCAGCGGCCACGAAACGGTCGATCGGCTGCACAAAGAAATCGACCGGCCGATCGCACAACTCATCCTCGACCTGGAAGCCCGCGGCCTCCTCGATCGCACGCTCGTCGTCCTCGCCAGCGAATTCAGCCGCGACATGATTATCGAAGGCGTCCCGGGCTCCGAAGCCAAGGACCAGACGACCTTCAAAGTCGATACGCTCCAAGAACTGAAGCACTACGGCCTGCACCGTCACTTCACCGGCGGTTCATCGGTGCTGCTCTTCGGCGGCGGCATGAAACGCGGCCTGCTCTACGGCGAAACCGCAGCCGAACGGCCCTTCGTCGCAGTGAAAAATCCCGTTTCCGTGATGGACCTGCACGCTACCATGTTCACCGCGATGGGGATCAATCCCGCCACCGCGTTTGATGTTGAACGCCGGCCCTTCTATGCCACCGAGGATGGAAAGGGCAGGGCGGTCCGCGATTTATTTGCGTAACCGCCACTCTACTACTCACCACTCACTAACGCACTCCTCGTTTACTGCACTTGCAAGAGCTCAACCAAAAAGTGCAGCGTTGCATTCGGCGGGATGTCGCTGCCTGCGCCGCCGGCACCGTAACCAAGGTTCGAGGGAATCTGCAACTCGATCATTCCGCCTTCGCCGACGAGTTGCATGCCTTCGGTCCAGCCCTTGATTACTTGATTCAAGCCAAACGCGATCGGCTCATTCCGCTGATACGAGCTGTCGAAAACCTTGCCGCTATCGAGCCAGCCGTGATAGTTGACCTTCACACGATTCGCTGCCGTCGGCTTCTTGCCAGCACCGTTTCGCAAAACCCGATACTGCAACCCCGACGCTGTCTTGGTGAACGTCTTCGGCGCGTCCGCATCCGTCTTGCCCGCGCCTTCGGGCAGCTTGGGCAGGGGCACATTGTCATCAGCCATGATTGTCATTCCTGAAAGAAAAAGGGAGAGCGAAAACACCGCTGCCGCCAGCATCCGTACCAACATGAAAGAACTCCTTGATTGATGCGACGCGCAACCAGCCGTCGCCGGGGTTGAAACATTCAACCCCTAAGATTGTAAAGCCACCCGTCACGGCGCAAACCCGGCATTACAGCCGCGAAAACCTACGATCCCGTCGAGACTGTGGCATTCGCCGGAGCGCTGACCGGTGGCTCGCTGCTCCCGTGCCGCCACACACCAATAATAATCGCCGCGACCAAAACCACGGCCGCTACCGCCATCGCCAGCGCTGCCGCCAGGGGAAAACTTCGCGGCGGCGGCGCGATCTCCGCCGAGGTCATCACAAACAACTGTTCAATGGCCCGGTGATAATCCAAGTCGTCAGAGAGCGCGGAAATCTCGTCGTACGCGCACTTGGTCATGAACCCGCGAAAGCTCAACTCGCCACGCTCCGCGTTGTAACTACAACGCTCGTGTAGCCGTTCACTAAACGCCACTCTCGCGGGAAGGCTTGCTAGTTTGACCTTGTACTCCATGTTATCCTCCGCGTTATCTTCCACGAAGCCTTCGCTTCGATGGGTTCAGGAAAACTGTGGGAATACCTGCTTAAGCGATTAAAATAACCGGCCACGCGGCAGAAGCAAGAGTTTCCCCTACTTTTCTTCCTGTCCCGCCCAGTAAACGCCCCCTCACCGCCTGGAACATTCGCATGACCCTTAATCGTCGGACCGCGCTAAAAACAGGTGTTGGCGTCGCCATCGGGGCGCTCAGCGCGGTCAAAACGCGTTCCGTGTCTGCACAAGCAGGACCAAATCCAGATCCGCCAGCACCCGCCCGCCCACTGTTGACGAACGCCAAGGACTTTCGCGATGTCAGCCGGGCCAAGCCGCATCCATCGACGCTGAGCGAGGCGCAACTGGCCGAGGCGAAGCTCACGCCCGAAACCTGGCAACTCGATATCGCCGGCGAGGCCAAGGCTATCGTTCCGGAGGCCCGCACCGCCGCCGCAGGCACTCCGATCACATTAGACACCTTGCACGAATTGGCAAAAAAGAAAACCGTTCGCGTGCTCAAGGGGATGCAGTGCCTAAATATTTCGCAGCCGCTGGGCCAGGGATTGTGGGAAGGTGTGCTGCTCCGCGATGTTCTGGCACTTACCGGAAAATTCGCCGACATCCGCCGCATCTATTACTGGGGCCACCGCGGAACTGGCCCCATGTTTCGCTCCTCGCTCAGCTACACGCAAGTGATGGAAAGCCCGCCCGGCGAGCCGCCACCATTTCTCGCCTTTCGGCTCAACGGCGAGCCGCTCCCGCTCCAGCGCGGCGGCCCCGTTCGCATGGTCGTGCCGTGGGCTTACGGCTTCAAAAACATCAAGTGGCTGCAAAACATCGTGCTAACCAGCGACTACCAAATCAACGACACCTATGCGGAGCAAAACAACGATCCCGAATCGCGCATGAAGACGGCCGCCTACTTGGACAATGTTCCCGAGAAGGTCAAAGCCGAGCAGCCTCTCAGGATCACCGGCAACGTCATGTGTGGCCTGTCGGGTTTGGAACGCGTCGAATGCTGGATTCGACCCGCCGGCATGGGCAATTTGCGCGACGACGATCCCGCCTGGCAATCGGCCGAATGGACCTCGGCAACTCTCGACGCCGCGCCGACCAATTGGGCCAACTCGCTTCCAGAAGATGTGCGAGCCGCGGACGTTTTTGGCTTCGATCCTCAAAATGGAAAACCCAAGTCGTGGCCGCTGTCCTATAGTGTCGTGGGTTGGTCGCTCACTGCCAAAAACCTCGCCCCCGGCAAATACGAGTTGCGGGCCCGCTCCGTCGATCTCAACGGCTTCGCTCAGCCGGAACCACGGCCTTACCAAAAATCGGGGCGGAACGTGCTGGATGTTCGGCGTTTTGAGGTAGTGGCCGAGTGAAAGAGGGGCAGTGGTCAGGAATCGGGGCGTCATAACCGGCACGACCGTAATCAGAACGCCGTCAAAGTGCCCGTTTATCCCTACTCTTTAGCACAGCCGTACATTTTACCCAACCGGTCGAAATTCGCTGACCGGCGAGACGATGAAACCTTTCGTCGCCGGCAAAGTCTCGCCAATCCCTTCCCCTTACGAGCATTCCCAAGGTGGCACATGGCTAAGAATCAAACGGTTGAAGCTGATCTCGAACGGCGTGCCAAGTCGGATCGCCGCGCAGATGACCGCAGAAAGGACAGCAAACCCATTGCCGTCGAGCGCCGTGGCCAAGAACGCCGCGAAAAGGTTCAGCGCCGCCGCCAGATCGACCCCACCACCTGCGAGCGAGAATACAACGACGAGGAGATCCTGTTCATGCAGGCCCTCGAATCCTACAAACGCGCCAACGGCCGCATGTTCCCCACCTGCAGCGAAATTCTCGAAGTCGTTCGCGGCCTCGGTTACGTTCGCATTTCGCCGACCGCTGCCAACTCGGAATCAGCCGAGTCAGTTCTGGCCACGCCCGCCCAAGAGATTCAGGCGTAATAACCCGCTCACGCTTCTTTCGACCCACAGCAAGCGAACCAGCGGCGAGATGCTTTCGCACAAAGCTTCTCGCCGCTCGTTGTTTCTTGATGGGATAAGTCTTGAAGAGGGAAGTGAGTAGCGATAGGTGCTATTGACACTCACCGCTCACGTTACCTACTACGCCTTCACCTTCGTTCGCGATTCCCGCAACCCACGGCTGAGAATATCGCGCAACAGCGGCGAGTAATCTTCGTACCGCGCCGTCTCCGGCGAGCCATTGGCGTATTGAAAAATCGCATCGCGCGGTTTTTTGCCCAGCGCGATCAGCGTTGAGCTAACCGTGCCCCGCTCTTTGCCACGCACAACCATGCCCGGTCGATCGGGCGCGGCTGGCGGACGGGCAAAGGCCTTGCTCGACACGGCCAAAAACTTCACCGCCGAATCGAGCATCTGCAGCGTCAACAGCCGGCGAGCCAACTTCTGGCGTTCGTCCCGCATATCGTTCAAATCGAAGCTGCTGATGATGTTCAACCCTTCGACCAACTCAACCACGTGCGGATCATCGCCGCCATGCACGGCCCAGCCCGATTCGTAGTCCGCAATGATGAAGTTGACGCCGTCGTATTTGTTGGCCGTCAACTCTTCCATCGCCATATCGACCGCATGCCGAGCCGAATTGGCCCGCAGCAAGTCGCGGCACAATAAGCCACGCGACTTTGGCGCCGCTGGCACAATCAGTCGCGGGCGGTTCGCCGCACCGACGAACAAGCCGGCTTGATTCACGCCCAGCCAGGTTCCGCCGGCTCGCGTATCGATGCCAGACAGCACTCGCGGCTTGCCGGGCTGAATCGAAGGCACCAACGAGCCCCGCTCATATTCTTCTTCCCGATTCGCGGCCACCAAAATTGGTGCTTCGGGAACACTCTTATACTGCACAGCCAAAAGGCACATAAATCACAATTCAGTGTTGGAGGTCCAAGCCACTTAGCCGCCTCGATTCCATCCCTTCGAGTCGGCTAGGTCAAATCAATGTATCGGGTCTCTGAACACCAGAACACCCTCTGTCGGGGGGTTACTGCAAAATTTCATTTTGGCCCCCTTTTCGCCTCAAATTTTGGTAAGAAAACACGCATTTGGCTGGCTTTCGTTCGATTTTCTTCCAATCTTGGCCGCCACCTTTCGCCAAATAAATAAGCCCGCTGGCCTCTGACCGGCGATTTGCGAAACTGTTGCTCCGACACTCCCGCGATCCTCTCATTCGACTTTTCCTTATGCCGAAGCACTCAGTCGATAACCCTGTCCGCATCGCCATCATTGGTGCCGGCGCGGTCAGCGATTATCACCACGTCCCCGCGATCCGCATCGATCCCCGCGCGCGCTTGGGCGGCGTTTGCGACAACAGCCGCGAGCTGGCCGAAAAGCGCCGCACCGATTGGTCCTGCGACAACATCACGACCGACTACGAAACCATCTGCGCCGATCCCAACATTGACGCCGTGATCATCGCCACACCGAATTTTACGCACCGGCCTATCACGCTCGCCGCGGCCAAGCACGGCAAGCATGTGATGTGCGAAAAGCCGCTGGGCCTGAACGCCGGCGAAGTGCGCGACATGTACCACGCGTGCCGCGATGCCAAGGTCGTTCACATGACGGCGTTTACGTATCGCTTCGCCCCGTCGATGCGTTACATGCGGCATCTGGCAACCAGCGGAGCACTTGGCGACTTACGTCATTTTCGCAGCCAGCGATTTCTCGATTGGCCGGAAACCAGTTGGGGCTGGCGTCAATATAAAAATACGGCTGGCGCGGGGGATCTGTTCGATATGACGATTCACCGTATCGATTTTGCGATGGACCTGATGGGACCGATCAAGAGCATCTGCGGAGCGACGGCCCGCTTTGCCCCGCGCACAAAAACGGTGGACGGCAAGGAGTGCGCTCCCAGCGAAGTCGATGATTGGTCGAGCTTGATCGGCGAATTCGCGAGCGGCGCGACCGGAGTCTGGGAAGGGACCACGCTCGCCAAGGGCTACGGCTTCGACGGCTTTGGCCACGAATGGGCCGAGATTAACGGCTCCGAAGGGACCGCCGTCTATCGCCTGCACATGCCCAATCAAATCATGGTCGGCAAAACGGGCCAGGATCTCGCCCCTGTCGATGTGCCGGCCGAATTTCTTAAGCCGCAAGACAGCCCGCGTAATCCCAGCGAAGGCAAACCGGCTACCGTCTTCCGCTACGATCTCGTGTGGGAATTTGTCAGCGCGATTTGCGAACAGCGCGAAGCCATTCCCAGCTTTTACGACGGCCTCAACTCGCAAGTCGTTGCCGACAGTGTGCTAAAGTCTCATGACGAGCGCCGCTGGATCGATGTGCCCAAGGAGCCCAAATAATGAATTCTGTCACCCTCGCGATTCTGGCCGCCGCGTTGGCAGCCGACCCTTACACATCCACCGGCTTTATAAAATTTCCGGCGGAGGTCGAAGTCGGCGCGATGTCTGCGGTCGATATCGATTCCAAGGACAATATCTACGTCCTGCATCGCGGTGAGCCGCCGATTGTCGCTTTTGATAGCGAAGGCAAATACATTCGCGGCTGGGGCACGGGGCTATTCAAAGTGCCCCACGGACTGCGTCTCGATCGCAATGGGAACATTTGGACGACCGACAACGGCAATCATGTACTACGCAAGTTCAATAGTGAAGGCCGCCTGCTCTCTACGCTCGGCACCGAAGGCAAACCGGCCGCCGGCAAAGACGGCTTTCGCGCCCCCGACGACGTGGTGTTCGACTCGCAAGGCAATATGTACGTCGCCGACAGCGGCAATGGCCGTATCGCCAAGCTCTCTGCCGAAGGGGCGTATGTCTCCGAGTGGGGCAAGAAGGGGAAGGAAAACGGCCAGTTCGCCACCGCTCATGATCTTGCGATCGACAAGCAAGACCGCATCTTCGTTGGCGACCGCGGTAACAAGCGCGTGCAAGTTTTCGACACCGCCGGCAAGCACCTCGCCACCTGGGACGGTTTCGGCAATCCCTTCGGCCTCCTCGTCGTTGGCAACGAGTTGCTTTCCGCCGAAGGCGACGTGCACAAGATTTATCACGTCAATCTGAACGACGGCAAAATCATCGCCAGTTGGGGCACTCCCGAAACTTTGTTGTTGCCCCACTTCATGGCCGTCAATTCCAAAGGCACGCTCTACGTTTGCGAAGTCAACGGCAAGCGTGTCCAGATGTTCGCACGCCGGTAGGCGACGTACTGCTCTCGGCCCCAAAGGGGCCACACTCGAAAGCCCAGGGCAACGCCCTGGGTCAACGACGCAACAAAACCTTCGCCTCAAGGCCCAACGGGCCGTGACTCGATTCAATCCCAGACATACCGTTCGTCAAACTCGATGCCATGCCGATTTAACATCGCTCGGTATTCATCCTGAAATGTCATTCTGCGGTGATGTTCTTCCTGGTTGGCCACATAGGCCTTAACCGTTGGGGCGTTCGACTGGCTCACCGAAAACACGCCGTATCCATTTTGCCAATGAAAATCATGCAACTCGGGCCCCTCCTCTTTAATTCGGACCGACGAACTCGTCTTGATCTCTTCGACAAGCTTTGCAATGGCGATCGTGCGATGCAGGTTGCAGAGAATATGAACATGATCTTCCACGACGCCAACCTGTAGCGAGGGACACTTCAAATTCTCCAACGTTCCGATCAGATAGCCGGTCATCACATCACGTAGTTCTCGCCTTTTTAGGAACGGATGCCGATGCTTGGTGCTGAAGACGAGATGGATCAGGACGTTAGATAATGATTGAGGCATGTTGGCGAATCAACGGCGTTACGGCCCGTTGGGCCTTGTGTAGAAATGATGTGCGACACAGCACCCAGGCCGTTGGCCTGGGCTATCGAGTGTAGGGCCTTCGGCCCAAGTCACTCAATGCTGTACCCGTTACACGAATCACCTGCTGCCCCCAACGGGGCCACACTTGAAATCCCGCAAGCGTGACAACGACCTATTCGTCAGTCGAAAACAGAGCCTGCCCTTCCAACAGTTCCGGTTCATACGGTTTGAGCAACCGGCCGTACATCGCGTTGGCCAGATCGCGCGGGCTGGTGTATTCGTCGATCAGCCTGGCTCGAAACCCATAGCTGCGGAGCACTCGCTCGCGAATTTGATTAACGAGTCGCTCCGAACCCTCATATTCAATCAGCGAATCATCCGCGGCGTGGTCGGCCGTCATGAACACAAACGCCTGCTCCCGCGGCTTGCCCGGAATGTCAAACGCATCCGGCGGAGCAGTGAGGCGATATTTCAAGAGCGTGGGCATCTTACAAATCGGCAAGCGCCTTATCAGCATCGCCGAATTGTTTGAGGGGAACCCCCATCCGCTCCATGAGTGACAAATACAAACTGCAGGCCCGCCGGTTTTCGTCGCCACGGTCGCGGTAGTCGAGGACGCGGCCGGTTTGGAGGGTGCCGCCGCCGCGGCCGGCGAGGAGGATGGGCATTTCGTCGGCTTGGTGCCGGTCGCCGTCGAAGAGGTTGGAGCAGAACATGAGGAGGGAGTTGTCGAGAAGCGATTGGCCCCCTTCGTCGATCGACTTGAGCCGCTTGATGAGGTAGGCGAGTTGCTCGACGTGGTATTGGTTGGTCTTCAGATACATGGCTTCACGATCGGGCTCGCGGCCGTTGTGCGTCAGGTCGAGATGCAGGGCACCTTGCACGCCGTTGATGAAGCCAAAGTTCATCTGTGAGAGGTCATTGTTGAGCATGCATGTCGCGATGCGCGTTTTGTCCATTTGAAACGCCAGCACGATCAGATCGAGCATCAGCCGCATGTGCTCCGGTACGTTTTGCGGCAGATCGTCCTTCGGCCGCGGCATATTCGGCTGAGCCAGCGTGGGCCGCCAGCCCTCTAGCCGCTCGTCCTTCGTCGCGGCGTCGATCCGCCGCTCGATGCTGCGAATCGATTCGAGATATTCGTCGAGCTTGGTTTGGTCCGAGTCGCTGATTTGGCGTTTGAGCCGGCGGGCGTCTTCGGTGAGTTGATCGAGCACACTGCGATCGAGCCGCCGGTCGCCGCCTCCGACAATCGCGTCGAAAGCCCGCGCGGGATAAATCTCTTTCGTCGCCGGCTTCGTCGGGCTCGTCCAAGAGATACACGAGCCGTAAATCATCGACAGGCCGTCTTCCAGGCGCAATTCCGTTGGTTCCACACCGAGCACCAAGCTAGTCAGCGCCGTCTGCTTGCCGACCGTTTCGGCCAGCACCTGATCCATCGTTTTGCCACAGCGGATTTCGTTTTGATCGGTGCTGACCCACGCCCCGGAAAGCAAGTTCGGGATCCGGCCCAGGTGCGCGCTCTTGTGCTTAACAGCTTCCTCGTTAAACAGCCCCTTCAAGAACACCATGTCCTCGCGGTACGGCTCCATCGGGGCCAATCCCGGCCCAATCTCCATCTCCTTCCCCTCGCCTTTTGCAAACCAATGAATCGGCTCCACGCCGTTGGAAAAATAGATGCAGGCAAACCGCACCGGCGGTCGATTGGCCTCCACCGCCCCTGCATTGCCCGCCTGCACCGACTCCAGCCAGGGCAATGTCAGCGCGAAGCTTGCCCCGCGCAGGAAGCTACGCCGAGAAATGCCAACTGTGCGTTCAACCGCGTCTTGCATATCAAAGCCTCCACCAGTCACCAAACCCTTGAACAGAAGGGAGCCAAGGAAGCTAAGCAGATAAACGCAATCATTCCTTTGCTACCTTTGCTTGCTTCAGTTCATATCCTGTATTACTGCGTTCCCGAAACTGCCGACTCTGCACAATCTCGACAACCAAATCGGCAATATTTCCCTCGCCCGCTCGCACTTTCGCCGACATTATTTCGACGAGCGCTCGATCCGATACCAACTCACCGCGACCTAACGAATAAGCCAGCAGCTTGGTAATCAACGTGCGATAAAACTGATCCTGGTGATCCCGCAAATAGACGCGCAGCCCCTCTTGCCCGGCAATCGGCGGACCGCTGCCGAACTTAATCGCGTCGTCAATCGTGTCGCCATTGCGGTACGTCTCGCGCCAGCGGCCGAGAGGGTCGTAATGCTCCAGGGCAAAGCCTAACGGATCGATGCGCGAGTGGCAGTTGACGCAGGCCGCATCCGAGCGATGCGCCTCCAGCCGCTGGCGGACCGTCTTGCCGTCGGCGGGCGAATCGTCAGCGGCGATGGAGCCCGCGTTGGCCGGCGGCGGGGGAACGGGCGTGTCGAGCACTCGGCGAAGAATCCAATCGCCGCGTTTGACGGGGCTTGTACGTAGCGGCGCGGATGTTACTGCCAGCACCGCGCCTAAGCCCATCAGCCCGCCGCGGTGGCTCGACGCTGTGTTTTCAACACGAGACGAGGCCGATGACAAGCTCACGTTTTCGATCGCATAATGCTTCGCCAGCTCGTCATTCAAAAAGGCGTAATCCGCAAACAAGATTTCCTGCACCGGTCGATCAGCACGCACCACATGCTCAAAGAAACTGATCGCCTCGTCGTACATTGCCGCTCGCAGCCGCTCGTTGAACTCTGGAAATTTCTCAATATCGACGCCCCGATAGCGGTCAAACTGATAGAAGCCGAGCCACTGCCCAAAGAACTCCGTTGCGAAGCGTCGGGCCTTCGGATCGGCCAACATTCGGCGGACCTGATTTGACAGTTGCGCCGGATCACTCAACTCTCCCGCCAATGCCGCTCGCCGCAGTTCGTCGTCAGGTAGCGACGACCAAATGAAAAAGCTCAGCCGACTAGCCAGTTCGTTGTTCGTCAAAGCCGCAGTTGTCTTCGCGTCGCTCGCTCGTTCCACTCGATACAAAAACTCCGGCGCAACCAGCACTCGCGTGAGCAATGCCCGCATCGCCTGCGTATGATCGAGCTTCTGCTCCTCGCGCTGTTCCTGATAAAACTCCGCCAGTCGCAATTTCTCATTCTCCGTCAGCGGCCGTCGCCACGCCCGGCTGGCAAAAAAATGTAACGCTTCGACCACATGCCCCGGCTGAGCCAAATGAATTTCGTTCTTGATCTTCGAATAATCGTCGTGCAAACGCCGCAGATATTGCCCTGCGTCCGGCGGTAAATGATCGAGCCACGCTTTGTCGAGATTCGCAATCGTCCGGCCTCCGAGATCGGCCTTGTACTTCTCCACCGTGAACCGCAGCAAAATGTCGTGATACTCAAACGACCCTAACAGATCGCTCCACGCCTGATCGAGCCGCGTTCGCGCCGCCTTGTCGAGCAAGTACTCGTACAGGAACGCGTCGTCGCGGTGATATTTGACCGCCGTGTGAAAATAATTTCGCTCCGGCGTGTTGTAGGTGTTCTCGAACGGAAACGGAATCGGGTCGCGGTCCGACGGTGCCGCCTCGCGCTGCGAAACCTGCGGCAAGAGCCGAGCGAATTGAATCACCCCGGCCTTCCAATCCTCAAACGGCTTACCGTTCGGATCGGCCAACAGCGCCGAGTTCGTTTTCACCTTCGTCGGTTCGTCCCCTTCAATGATCGACGCCCGCACGACGCAGTCTTCGCCGTGGGTCAAATCCAATTCCACATCGACCATAACCTCCAGCCCCCGCGCTCCCTCGGGCACTTCCAAGTCGAACATCCGCGACTGGGATCCGACGGTTACAAAATCTTGCGGGCCAATTTCCCCACCACGCGGATGCTGGCCAAAGGCAAACGCCTTCACAGTTTCTGCCGTGAGGAAATCCGTGATCGGCTGCGCGTCGTCGCGGCGGCGACTCAGCCGGCGAAAACGCATCCGCGGATTCTTCCACACAACCACCGACTCCACATTCCGGCTCGGATCGCCCGACAGCACGGCAAACTGCACCCGCGTCTTCGCCGGCGGCTCCATCCAGGCGAACCGCGCGACGAACGAATGCTTTTGCCGTACCTGTATCGTATTCTCAGAGAGGATCGGTGCTTCCTCATCGTCCCCCACTGCCCGCGCCAGTCGCACCTGCCAATCACTCATGAAGCGATACAGCTCATCGCACTGCGCACGCACTTCATCCGCTCGATCATTTGCCACCGTGGGCACCGGCAATTGCCGCCACCTCGCCACAATCTCCGCCGTCGGAAACGAAACCGACTGCGACGTCAAAACCGAATGCACATGCTCAACGAATCGCGGCGACAGCCCTTCGTCTTTGGCAAACACCCCGAGCGACGCATTCTTCAGCCCCAAGGCCGCGCGATGCTCGTACCGCCACGCCGCAAAAAAAGCCTTCAGATACCGATCGAGCCCAAACGGCACGCCCCCTTCGCCTGCCGCCGTGCGAAAACCGTAATCGCGGTAGATTTGCCGAATGCGATTGATCGCCGACAGCTCCAACCCGGTTTTCCCCGGATCGCTGAAGAATTGCAGCGGCCCCGAACCAATCACTGCGTGATCCGCAACTTTCTTCGCGGCCTGCAGGTATCGCTCCAAGCCCGAATCATCCAAAAACTGCACCGTGCCAACGTTCGTGAAGCCTTCGCCCCCCGCCGCATCACTCACAAACTCCCGGTCCAGATTCAAGTCGAGCCCCGTCAAATCCTGAATCGCATACGCATACTCCGCGCTCGTCAGCCGTCGCAAAACTACATTCCCTGGATCGCCCGCATTCTGCTCCGCCGCGGCCTTCAACTCGCCGCGCACCAGCTTGACCAATTGCTCGCGTTGCTCTCCCGTCGGCTGCTCGGCCTCCTTCGGCGGCATCCGCCCCGCCTCAAGATTCCGGGCAACTTTCTCCCATTTCTTAAAGCCCGTATTG
>JANNTN010000587.1:0-3724 GCA_031394445.1 Anatilimnocola sp. | reverse complement strand
CTCGGCCAAAACAGAGAAGAGGAACACGTAGAAAACCCACAACTCATCCCGTAAAATCAACGCATTGGATCGCGTGATCCAGCGTTCATTCCTTCATAACCCACTCTGGCCGGTCGTCCTGTTCAGGCTGAACCAAAACAGACTAACACCGAAAAATAGCGATGTAGCCAACTAGCTAAAGCAGCGAGACAAAAAAAAGCCAACGCCGAGGAAGGCGATTTCGATCAAAAGACCAATACTGCCTTGAACTTAGGCGCACTGCTCTTGCTCACTAAATTGTTCGTCGTCATAATGCCGATAACCCTTACAGATTGCCAATTTTGTGCCAGTGGCACAAAATCACCACAATCGAGTTTCGCCATAACTCATTGCCTGGCAATGATTAGTGGCAAAATGGCGCTGTAGCCAAGTGGCTAAGGCAGCGGATTGCAAATCCGCCATCGTCGGTTCAACTCCGACCAGCGCCTCTTGCAAAAGCACTGACCCCGTAACGACTTCGGACGTTGCGGGGTTTGTCGTTTCTTGGGTGCTATAGGTGTTGGAACCAAATAGGCACACAAGGAAATCGGACAAACAATCGAGCGCTCGATTCACTGCTTATCATCACCGACTGCTCGTCGCATGGCTGCGGCTGAATCGCGGCCAAAGCGTTTTTGGCTACGGCGCACCAGCGGATAGCCCAGGCGTGTGAGCAATTGGCTCGGCCGGGAGAAAGCCAGGATGTCGTACCACACCTGGTTGTCGGCACGGTTCCATTCGATCAGGAAGCGTTCTTCGCCAGTCCCCGCGTGATCGGGCAATGTGCCATAGGCGAAGCCGAACCGGTCGATCGGGCTGGATTTGTCCACGACATAAACGATTCGGCAAGCGTTCAGCCACCACAGGCCGACGGCACGAGCGACCACGGCCACGACTTCGCCCGTCCGAATCGGTGCCTCTTGCGGCCACGCTTCCAACCAGCCCAAGCGGAAATGCTCCCACCGTTGCAAGGCAATTTTGGCCGCCTCGAACACTGCCTCCCCTTCACCCAGCTTGATTCGCGTGTGGTCCACGTTGTAGCCGGCGGGTGGCCAGTCCGCCGTTGCGCCGACGGCCGAATAGGTATATTCCAGTTTGGCCTGCGCCTCGAGAAAGTTGCGGATCGACTCGGCTGACGGTTTTCGCAATGAGAGCATCGTGACCTTAAGACTCACCGAGCCAAATGCAAGCCTGGGCTGCGTACGACGAGGCAGTAGAATGCCACCGGGGCATCATAGGCGCGAATCAACCCTTGCCCAACCGTGATTTAGTCCAATAACGATGCCATCACAGGAAACAAACGCAACCGATAGACCGCCGACTGCCATCGTGCTGCTCACGGGGGCCAGTGGCTATGTCGGAGGTCGGTTGGTGCCGCTACTGGAACAGCAGTCGGTGATCTTGCGGTGTTTAGTTCGCAATCCAGAAAAATTGCGGTCGAAAGTGAGCCAGGGCACGCAGATCGTCCCAGGCGACGTGCTGGATGCCCGGTCGCTGGACAAAGCCTTGCGGGGCGTTGAAACCGCGTATTACCTCGTCCACCTGATGTCCGGCTCCAAGGATTTTGAAAAGGATGACCGGCAAGCGGCGACGAATTTTGCCAAAGCAGCGAAAAACGCGGGAGTGAGAAGGATCATTTATTTGGGCGGCCTGGGGGACGACGCCGACCCGGACCTTTCCCCGCACCTGCGGAGCCGCCATGAAGTCGGCCAAATCCTGCGGGAGTCTGGCGTGGAAACCATTGAGTTTCGGGCGTCACTAGTGATTGGAACAGGCAGCTTGTCGTTCGATCTCGTAAAGTCACTGACAGACCGGTTGCCGGTGATGCTCTGCCCCCGCTGGCTCACCACACCGACTCAACCGATCGCTGTGGACGACGTGCTCGCCTATCTCTTGGCGGCAAAAGACTTGCCGGCGGGGGACAGCCGCATCTTTGAGATCGGTAGTCAGGATGTCACGACGTACGGCGGCATGATCCGTGAGTACGCCCGCCAAAAGAAGTTGAGGCGTTGGCTCATTTACGTGCCTGTTCTGACTCCCTACCTGTCGAGCTTGTGGCTGGCACTCGTAACGCCCGCGAGCTTCGAGGTCGGGCGGCATCTGATCGAAGGCTTGAAGAATCCGACCGTCGTGCGGAACACGAAAGCGATCGAGGCTTTTCCGATTCGCCCGATGAGAGTTCGTGAGGCCATTGAAAGGGCTCTGTTGGGCACAAAAGAATAAGTTCTTCCTAACGCCCCCAATTCATCGCCGTGATCGAAAGTTGCAGCACGGTCGCCGTGGAAACCCACAGCAAATAGGGCACCTGGGCGAGCGCGACCCAGCGGTAATGCGGCCACACGGCGATCATCATCCAGACGATCGTTGCCAGGACGATCAAAATGTCTGCCGAGGCCAAAGGCAGGTTCCGCATTCCAAATTGGATCGGCGTGAACATCAGGTTGGCGACGAGATTGATGGCGAACGGCAAAGCCACGCTCCACGGCAGCTTCCCCCGCAGAGCCTGGACGAGAACGAAGCCAAACGTGATGAAGATGACCGGGTAGAGAATCTGCCAAATCAGCCCGATGGTTGCTGGCGGTGGCGTCCAGCTTGGCTTGGCGAGCGAGTTGTACCAGTCGAGCCAGGTCATTTTGGACTCCTCCGCTGCGGCGGAATTTCTTCGGGATTGTCGTTGGCTTCCGGAGGCGTCCAATAAGCTAACACCAGGGGTTGCGGCATCAGCACGGTGATCTCGGCATTGCGCTGAACCTACGCGCCACTTAAGCTGTCGTAATTCTATGAGGTTGCCTGTTAAAAATAACTGAAATTAAAATTGCCGATCCGTGGCCTGGTAGTTAAGCATTGCTAATACCTAAGTGACTAGAAATCTGGCAGATGAATTCTGGCAGTGCCCCTACAAGGTCACGCCGAACGTCTCAAAGAAGCGGTTGGGCGGGTTTTACGCGGTAATAGCAACCACTACTGGGAACTTAATGGGGGTTTGGACAGTCCAACATCCATCTGGCACATGGCTTGCGAAGTAGAATTGACAAACGTGCGAAAGAATTCGTACGCGGCCAAGATTTACTCTTGACGTTGCAGAAGACTTCCGATACTAGACGACAACGCGTTAACCCCGGGGTCTCACCGCGAAGTCTTCACCTGCAGCATGGAGGTGATTGGTGAGTCCGTTTACTACTACTATCTGCGCTAGTTTTTTAGCCTTCGGGATCGCGCCCCAAGAGGACGTGGCCCGGGAGTCGGTTGATCTCATTGAGCTCAACCACTTTTACGACGAACACGGTCGCCTCGTGTTCGACCAGGTCATTTTTTACGACTGGTCCGCCGGCGATTCTCGCTACCACGTGCGAGCTTGGCGACTGGTGAAAAATCCGTCGCAGCTGCCTCAGCGAGACTGGGCCGGCGGAGGCTACTCGGCCATGTGGCAAGATGGCGAGCAAATTCGCAACATTCGCTCGAAATCGATCCGCGAAACCTGGACACAGCACGATCCCGAGCTGGTCGAGCGGGAGTACTTGCCCAAGGAGAAGCGGAAAGAGTTGCGAGCCGTCTCGGCAAGTAAGCCTAAAAAAGCGGTCGTCGTGGCGGCTGCCCCCGCGGAGCCCGTACGTAGCGAAGGTCCGATTCAAACCGCAGCGGTCGCCAATGCACGCTAGGGGTGTTGTGGGTTACCTATTGGTGGGCCGGCCACTCGCAAGCTCGC
>JANNTN010000522.1:0-3732 GCA_031394445.1 Anatilimnocola sp. | reverse complement strand
CGCACCGTGTTGCCGCTCGCCGTGGCGTCGTACTGCAAAAAGCCCGTCATGAAAAAGCTATCCCCCCAGCCCCACTGCGAATCGCCGGGAGAATAGAGAAATCCAATCCACGGCAAGATGTGCAGCGATTCATTCATGAACCGCAAGTTGGTGCCACCCAGTCGAGCGACCGTATCGCTGCCCGTCGGCAGGTCAAATCCAACGCCAGCGCCGATTCCCAGGTTTTCGTTGCGATAAAGGAGGGCCTTAAAAATCACGGCCATGTTGCCAAAATTGCCGTTATCGACGGCAATTCCCGGCAAAGAGGCAGTGAACGATCCCGTGAACGGCATCCGCAACTCAACCGACGTGTTCTGGTCAAAAAACGTCTTCTCCACGCCCATGGTATAGCGATCAATCGGTTCCTCGCGGTTTGTGAGTGGCCCCGGCGGAATCGCTTGCTGCGACTGCATCATGAAGATGTTTTGGTAGTGGTTGTAGCCAAAAAAGATGCGATCGACCGGCAGCGCAATGTCGTTTTCCGACATCTTGGCGGTGCGCGAACCGCCGGCAACCGGCAGCATGAAGTCGGCATTGAGCGTGGAGCCATTGCCGAGCACCGTGATGTTGGCCGTCGTTAGGCCGCAATCGCCAAACATGTTCGGCACGCTCGCCAGGCCCACGGCCGCCGTCCGCGCGCTGCGTGTGCTGCGCGGCGACGACGTGCTGAGCGATGGCCCGGCGGGTTGCCCGCCCGGCTGCTGCCACAGCAGCGACGCCTGATCGACAAAATAGCCTTCTTCCTCTCCCTCGACGGGGTACTCTGTATAAACCGGCGACACAGCGCGCGGCGCTTCCTCGTCTTCAGCCGTCTCTTGGGCACTCAAGGGAGCCACGGCGCAACTGGCGAGCAGCAGAATCAACGAAATCTCAAGCCGCCTGAACTGGGTCATCTGTCGCGCTCCTGAAAAAATGCGTAGCGCCGGTAATTCGCGTGGTATCAGAAATATCGGCCTCGTGATTTATGCCCAATGAGGGGAAGTGCGCAAGCAAAGGGATGATGCCGGCAATGCCTGGCTAGCATGTCGGCAAAGGCTTGCGGGTCAGCTAAGATGTGCGGGCGCATTTACCGAGTTAACCCGCTTCTTTTGCCAGGGGTCCGCATCATGCAAGCACGCCCTCGAATGAAACCGTTGAGCCGTGGGATGAGTGTCGTCTTCGCACTGGCCTTGTTGGCCAGCGCCACCGCTTCTGCCGCGGAGCCGATTTCCGGCATCGGCCCGACCGGCGAAGTGAAGAAAGTTCATGGCGGCTTTCAATTCACCGAGGGTCCGGCGGCCGATCGCGAAGGCAATCTATTTTTCAGCGATGTCGCGGGGGACAAGATTTATAAAGTCGATGCCAAAGGCGAATTGAGCGTGTTGCTCGATCCGTCGCACAATACCAACGGCTTGATGGTCAATGCCGCCGGCAAGGTGGTGGCGTGCGAAATGGCCGGCCGGCTGATCGAGGTCGATCCCAAGACCAAAGAAGTCAAATCACTGGCCGATGGCTACGAAGGCAAGCGTTTCAACGCTCCGAACGACTTGGTGATTGATCGCGATGGCGGGATCTACTTCACCGATCCTCATTTTCGCGCGCCAATGCCCCTGCCCCAGGAAGTGCGGGCATTTTACTACCGCTCTCCAGACGGCAAGGTGACGCGCCTGGGCGTCGTCGATAACGCTCCCAACGGCGTTATTCTGTCGCCCGACGAAAAGACGCTCTATATCATTCCGTCGATGCAGGCTGAGATGCTGGCGTACCCGGTTGAGGCCCCGGGCAAGCTCGGTCCGCAGCGGGTCTTTTGCAAGCTGAAGCAGGCCGAGGGCAAAACGACCGGAGGCGGCGATGGGCTGACGATCGACGTGAAAGGCAACCTCTACATCACCTCCGCCCTGGGCGTGCAGGTCTTCGATCCCCAGGGAAACCTGCTCGGAATCGTCCAATTTCCCGAACAACCGGCAAATTGCACCTTTGCCGGCAAAGACAACAAAACGCTGTACGCCACCGCCCGCACCTCGCTCTATTCCGTGCCTATGGAAGTGGCCGGGCACGTTTTTCCCGCCGGAAAACGGTAGGAAAAATCGTTACTTTGCCGCGCAAGCCGCGTTTGCCGGAACTATGCTTTAACGCGGCTATTGTGGCCAATTAGGCAAGAATGAGGCCTCACGCGAGTGGTGGTTATTTGCCACCACCTCGCCAGCCTGTGCCAATTCGATACGACAACGGGGCGGAACATCATGCGTGCATTTTGCTTGGCCGCGCTGGCGGCGTTTTTCCTTGGGGCGCTATCAACCAGCGCCAACGCCCAAACGCGGCAACAAAGGGGACAGCCGGCCGTTACCGATGCGGCGGCAGCCGGTGCCGACTATGACCTGCAAGGCGAATACGCGGCGTGGTCCTTTTCGCCGAGCGAAGGCAACCCATTTGCGGGCCTGCAAGTGATCGCGCTGGGAAACGGCAAGTTTGAGGCGGTGGCCTATCGCAGTGGATTGCCCGGCAACGGCTGGGACCGCGCCAACAAAAAGAAACTCGCGGGCCAGGCCGAGAGCGGCCAACTCACCCTCAGCGGCGGCGAAGATCGTGTGCTGGTCAACGGCAAAGTGGCCATCGTGGTCGATGCCGCTGGCCGGGAAATGTCGCGACTGATCAAAGTGCAGCGGACCAGCCCCACGATGGGACTCGCGCCCCCCGCGCACGCCGTTGTGTTGTTCGACGGCACCTCGACCGATCAATTTCTACCGCAGCCCAAACCAGAAATCAGTCCTGAAGGATTTTTGATCGCCGGCGTTCGGACGAAGATGCCCGTCGATGCTTTTCGGATGCATCTGGAGTTTCGCACGCCTTTCATGCCCGCCTCCACCGGCCAGAATCGCGGCAACAGCGGTGTCTATATTCAGCGCCGCTACGAGCTGCAGATTCTCGATTCGTTCGGGTTGGACGGTGTCTTCAACGAGGCCGGTTCGCTCTATCGCCAAACGCCGCCCGAACTGAACATGGCACTACCGCCGCTCACCTGGCAGACGTACGACATTTGGTTCACGCCGCCACGCTTTGCCGCCGATGGCAAAACAAAAACGGCCAACGCCCGAATCACCGTTTTGCACAACGGCATTCCCATTCATTGGCACCGCGAAATCACCGCCAAGACCGGCGGCGGCCAACAAGAAGGCACGACACTCCTGCCGATCGAGCTTCAGGATCACGGCAACCCGGTCATGTTTCGCAATATATGGATCATTCCGGGCGAAGGGGACCAGCACTGGGACACCTCCGACTCGGTCAGCGTCAGCGACTGCTCTCCTCGGGGGCGGCTTCGATGGCTGCATCGCCGACGGTAGGCTCAGTTAATCGCCCGCCATTTGTCCAGCAGCGACCGAGCTTTACCACTATCGATGGCCTGGGCGGCGATGCGAGCACAAGCGGTCGGCGTCGGATCGACCTGTGCCACCCACAACGCCGCAGCGGCATTGAGAATCACCACATCGCGCGGTGCCCCCCCCTGCCCTGCCAGGATTTCTTGGATGATCGCGGCGCTCTGTGCCGCATCGCTGATGCGTAAAGCATCCTTGGGCTGCGTTTGCAGGCCAAAATCTTCCGGCGTCCAAGAAAAGGCCCGCACGCTTGTGCCAGTGACTTCCAGCACCTCCGTCGGAGCGCTCAGCGAAACCTCCCCCATGCCGTCGGTGCCATGCACGACGAGCGTATGCT
>JANNTN010000510.1:0-40385 GCA_031394445.1 Anatilimnocola sp. | reverse complement strand
GTCAGGAGTCAGGGGACAGGAGTCAGGGGGTCAGAGCAGAGGGGTGATCGCGGCATGTGAGAGGGGGAGGAAGTGGATTTTGGGGATGCAGAATCGGGATGGAGGGTGGGGGGCGTTTGATCGAGATAATGATGCGGAGTTTTTGTGCCGGGTGCCGTTTGCCGATCACAACGCGATGATCGATCCGAGCACGCCGGATTTGGCGGGGCGGTCACTGGAGGCGTTGGCGATGTGGAATCAGCCGGCGGATGATCCGGCGATGCGGCGGGGTGTGGAGTATTTGCGGAATACGCAGGAGCGGGATGGCGCGTGGCTGGGCCGGTGGGGCGTGAACTATATCTATGGCACGTGGCAGGCGCTGGTGGGGCTGACGGCGGCGGGGGTGGCGACGGATGATGCGGCCGTTAAGCGTGGAGCAGCATGGTTACTGAGCCACCAACATGCGTGCGGCGGATGGGGGGAATCGGCGGATAGTTATGAACAACCGGAATTGCGCGGGCAGGGAGCGGTGACGGCATCGCAGACGGCGTGGGCGCTGCTGGGGCTGCTGGCGGCGGGGATGCACGATCATCCGGCGGTGGAGCGGGGAATTTACTATTTGCTGGATACGCAGCGGCCGGATGGGGGTTGGGACGAACTCGAATTCACCGGGACTGGTTTCCCGCGGGTGTTTTATTTGCGGTATCACTACTATCCGATTTATTTTCCGTTGCTGGCGCTAGCGACGTTCAAGTGCGGAATGCGGAGTGCGGAATGCGGAGTGAAACAAAAAGCAGAACACAGTACAAAAAGTGAAATCCCAAGTAGCCATGTCGCTTCTGGTCCACGTTCCGAGATCCGCGCTCCTCGTTAGTTGTTGATTAATTATGCCTCCTATTTCTCAAGCTTATACGGTTGCGTCTTATGTACTGCGGCAGCGGATGCGGCGAGTGAAGCGCTATCCGCTGGTGCTGATGCTGGAGCCGCTATTTCGTTGCAACTTGGCTTGCGCGGGGTGCGGCAAGATTCAGTTTCCGGCGGAGATTTTGCGGCGGAATTTGGCACCAGAGAAATGCTGGGCGGCGGCGGAGGAGTGCGGTGCGCCGATTGTGTCGATTCCCGGGGGTGAGCCGCTGTTGCATCCGCAGATCGATGCGATTGTGGCGGGGTTGGTGAAGCAGCGGCGGTACATCTATCTGTGTACGAACGCGCTGAAGCTGGAGGAATCGCTGCCGCGATTTAAGCCGTCGAAGTATTTGGCGTTTTCGGTGCATATGGATGGGCCGCGCGCGGAGCATGATTTGGCGGTGTGCCGAGAGGGGACTTATGAGATTGCGGTGCAGGCGATCAAGGCGGCGAAGAAGCAGGGTTTTCGCGTGACGACGAATACGACGATGTTTCGCGGGGCCGATCCGGAGCGGATGCGCGGCTTTTTTGACGAGATGATGGCGCTGGGTGTGGAAGGGATGACGATTTCGCCGGGCTATAGCTATGAGAAAGCTCCGGACCAGGAGCATTTTCTGGCGCGGCAGCAGACGACGGATTTGTTTCGCAATGTCCTGAAGGGGGCGAAGCGGTCGTGGCGGTTTAATCAGACGCCGCTGTTTCTGGAGTTTTTGCGTGGTAACTACAACCTGGATTGCACGCCGTGGGGGAGCCCGTCGTACAGCATTTTTGGCTGGCAGCGGCCGTGCTATTTGCTCAGCGAGGGATATTGCCAGACGTTTCGCGAGCTGATGGAGACGACGAACTGGGATGGTTATGGGCAGAAGAGTGGCAACCCGAAGTGTCGCGATTGCATGGTGCATTGCGGCTATGAGCCGAGCGCGGTGGCGGCGACGTTTGGGTCGATTCGCGGGTTTGCGGCCACGGTGAAGGCGACGTTGATGGGGATTTGAAGGCCAGGGGTCAGGGGTCAGGGAATGGTGGGCCGGCGCGAGCAAGCTTGCTGGTCCCACCCTACGGCAGATTGCGATTGGGGCGAAATTGGGAGTCTGGTAAACTTGCCGCGCCGGTGTAAATCGCCCGGTTGAGTACATCTTTCGCAAACCGCCAGGCCAGTCCGATTGCGGCGGCGGTTCATCCTTCCTGTTATGTCGTCGATCACCCGCTATATCACCGCCGAACTGATCGGCTGGCTGGCCATTGTGCTGGTCGGCTTGACGGGGGTGCTGGTGCTGATGGTGGTGGTGGTGGAAGCGACGCGGATGAACCTGGGTGTCGGGCCGACGCTGCGGCTGTTGCCGTTTTCGATGCCGATGGCGATTGCTTATGCCGCGCCGTGCGCGATGCTGTTCACGGTGTGCTTTGTGTACGGGCGGATGAGCGCGGATAACGAAGTGATCGCGACGAAGGCGTTGGGGATTTCACCGGTCGTGCTGTTGTGGCCGAGTTGGATTTTAGCGTTTGGCGTGAGCCTGGTTGGCGTGTGGCTGACGGATATGGCTTTTTCGTGGGGGGCCGTGGGTGCCCAGAAGGTGGTGATTCAGTCGGTCGAGGAGATTGCGTATGGCATGTTGCGGACGCACCGGTCGTATGCCAATCAGCGGTTCTCGATCATCGTGAAGGATGTGGAGGGGCGGAAGCTGATTCGGCCGATTATGAATTTTCAGGCGTCGGCCGATATGCCGGCGATTCGCATTTCGGCGGCGGACGCGGAGCTGAAGGCCGATTTGGCGCGGAATGTGATGGTGTTGACGCTGACTGATTGTGAGATCGAGATGTCGCCGAACATCTATAGCTACATACCGGGGCGCGAGGAGCGGGAGTTTCCGCTGAATTTTTTCTCGGCGAAGGATATTCGCGAAGGGAGCCCGACGAATCTTCCGCTGCGGCAGATCACGACCGAAATACCGGCGCAAACGAAGCGGATCGATGAGCTGGAGAAGTCGCTGGCGGCGCAATCGGCGCTGTCATTGGTGACGGGTGATCTTCAACATTTGAACGAGGCCGAGTGGAAGCCGAAGCGTAAGCAGCTCGCGAATGAGCGGTCGCGGCTGTTCAAGCTGAAGACGGAGCCGTGGCGGCGATGGGCGAACGGCTTTAGCACGCTAGCTTTTGTCATGATCGGCGCGCCGCTGGCGATTTTGCTGAAGCGGGCCGATGTGATGACGCGGTTCGGCTATTCGTTTTTGCCGATTTTGCTGTCGTATTATCCGCTCTTGATGGGCTGCTGCGACCGGGCGAAAGCGGGATCGATGCCGCCGTATGTGGTGTGGATTCCCAACTTGCTGCTGGGGACGGTGGGCGTGTGGTTGCTGAAGAAAGTGGTGCGGTATTAGGCAAACTCGTAGGCGAATTACTTCTTGGCGGCGTACTTCTTTTGCGGCGGATTGCGGATGCTGGGGCGGCAGATGACCAGCAGGCCGAGGCCGATGCAGAGGAGAACGATGGCCCAGCCGATGAGGGTTTTGGTGGTGCCGGTTTGGGCGATTAATGTAGGGGCTACAACAGTCGGGATAAGCAGAGTTTGAGCGGTGGCGACCTGTTGAGTGGTCAACAAGAAGGCGGTGATGGCCAACAGATAGAAACAATACGGGCGGTGGGTGCGTTGGTTCATAAAGAGACATTCTAAACGCCGCTAGCGTAGTTGCCAGGGCGGCGGAATGTGGATTTTTGACGAGGTAGCCGCACGCGATGGGTGTCTTGTGATGGGAAATTTGGGATCAAACTTGCAACGATTTTGAAAGGGCTACGCCGCTAGCGGGGAATGAGCGAAAAAACGTAAGCCCCGTGGCAATCAGGCATTGCGGCAAACATCAGGAAATAGTGAGAATCCGGCACTGGCGTTGCACTGGGTTCATTACGGAGCTTGCAATGTTCCACTATTTTGCACGTTTGGTGGCTTGATGGAGTAAGCACGCCATGTCTCGACAAAGTCCGACAGGTTTTGCGTTCAGTGTGATGTTTGAGATCGTCGCGGTGGTGGCGGTCGTTTCGCTGCTGCCGCGGATCGATTTGCGGCCGACACGATCGGCAGCGGCCAGCCAAGAGAATCCAGCAATGGCCGTGGAGGCGTTTGTGCCGTCTCCGGTGGAGTACCGGCAGGCGAGTGGCAGCTTTTCGACGGCACCGCCGCTGATTGAATCGCCGGCGCGGCCGCAGTATGTGGAGGAGCGGCTGGACCGGGCGAGCCAAAAGCTGATGAATTCGGTGGGCGGGGCGGTGAATCAGGTGACGGACGATTGGTTGTGGCCGCAGCAGCCACAGATACCGCCGTCGGCATCACAGGCGATGCCGCCGCAGCCGACATACGCGGCACGCCCGGCTTATGAGCAGCCGCCGCGGGTATCGAGCCAGCAGCCGGCAGTGCCGCCGCCGACGGGCCAACAGCGGCGATGGTTGAAGTATTGAGTTTTTCTGTTGTGGCTGGGTTTTGTGGTTGGCGGCCCCTCTTTAACTTGCAACGCACGTGGCGGGCCGCCAGAATACCCTCACCTTTGAGGGGCCACTCCGTTGCTTGCAAAACTGCATACCTTTTCGCTCGTGGGTATTGATGCCGTCCCGGTTGAAGTGGAAGTCGATATTTCGGCGGGGGCGTTGCCGAAGACGATTTTGGTCGGCTTGCCCGAGGCAGCGGTGAAGGAAAGCACGCACCGCGTGGAGCGGGCGCTGGCTAATAGCGGGTTCATTCGCCCGCGCGACCGCGTGGTGATCAATCTGGCCCCGGCGGAATTGCCGAAGGATGCGGGGTCGTTCGATTTGCCGATTGCATTGGGCACGCTGGCGGGGAGCGGGCAATTGGTGTCGGAGTTGTTTGAGCAGTATGCGGTTGTCGGGGAGCTGTCGCTGGAAGGGACGACGCGGCCGGTGAAGGGCGCGCTGTCGATGGCGATTGCGGCGGCGAAGCAACGGGGCTTGAAGGGGATTGTCGTGCCGGTTGAGAGCGCGGCGGAAGTGGCCGTGGTCGAGGAGATCGAAGCGATTCCGGTGGCGAGCCTGGCGCAGGCGGTGGGATTTTTTTCGGGGACGTTGGCGATCGATCCCGCGCCGTCGCGGATTGGCGAGCTGTTTCAAGAACTGTCGAAGTATGAGGAAGATTTTGGCGACGTGCGCGGCCAGGAGATGGCGAAGCGGGCGATCGTGGTGGCGGCGGCGGGAAATCATAATATTTTGATGCTGGGGCCGCCGGGGAGTGGCAAGACGATGTTGGCGAAGCGTGTGCCGACGATTTGTCCGATGCTGACGGCGGCCGAATCGATCGAGACGACGCGGATTTATAGCTCGCTGGGCCGCCTCGCGCCGGGGCAGCCGCTGATGGCGCGGCGGCCGTATCGCTCGCCGCATCACACGATCTCGGAGCCGGGGCTCGTTGGTGGTGGAAATCCGCCAGTGCCGGGTGAGATATCTCTCAGTCATAACGGCGTGCTTTTCTTAGACGAGTTGCCGGAGTTCAACCGGCGGACGCTGGAGGTTTTGCGACAGCCGTTGGAGGATGGGACGGTGACGATCTCGCGGGCGATGAACGCGACGACGTTTCCCGCGTCCTTCTTGTTGGTGGCGGCGTTGAATCCGTGTCCGTGCGGTTATCGGAACGATCCGCGGCGGGAATGTCATTGCTCGGTGCCGCAAGTTGAAAAATATATGGCGAAGATATCGGGTCCGCTGTTGGACAGAATCGATATTCATATTGAGGTTCCGGCGGTGCCTTATAAGGAGCTTTCGGATGACCGGGCGGGGACGTCGAGCGCGATGATGTGCGAGCAGGTGGTTGGGGCGCGAACCCATCAAGCGGCGCGGTTTGCCACCAGCCGCACGCGGTACAACGGGCAGATGACGAGCCGGCAGATTCGGCAATTTTGCAAGCTTACGGACGAGTGCCAGGAGTTGCTGCGCAACAGCGTGAACGAATTAGGCCTTTCCGCCCGCGCTCACGACAAAGTGCTGCGCGTCAGCCGCACGATCGCCGATTTGGACAATAGCGAGCATATTCAGGCATCGCATCTGAATGAGGCGATCAACTATCGGATGCTGGATAGGCAGATGTGGACGTAGTTGCCAAACACTTACCTGCCAGTTATTTGCGAGACACTGATGTCAGGAGCCCGCCCTTGTTCAATCTCCGCGCCACCGCCAAGCTCCTTCGCCGCTTGAAATCGGCTCCGGTGGCGGCAGTTGAGTCGACGACGCGGCTGGGGAATTGGTATGGCAGCCTATTCAATGTCGGACGGCAGCAGTTTGCGATGTTTACGAGCGAACGGTCGCTGTTAACGGTTGTTCTGCCGGCGAAGGAAATCCGTCCGTTGCCAACGACGCTGACCGATCGTCTCCGGTGGTTGCTGCGTGAGTTGGAAGTGCCGACACAGCTCATCAACGATGAATTGGCGCAGATGCACACTTGCACGATCACCAAAACTGCCAGCCGCAGCGTTCTCGGCTCGATGAACGACCATACCTTTGCAGCCAAGTTCTTGCTGGGCGAGCCACATTTTATCTCGGTTGTCGAGCTTCATCGCCGTTTGGCCGAAGTGCCGCTGAAGGCGATTGGCTATAGTTTTCCCCGTGAGGTGGCGCTCGAGCTTCTTTCCGGCCACAGCATGTCCAAGTAGAACAAGCTCATGACTAAGCGACGACCTGCCACTTCCATTACCCGTTGCGCCTGGGCCGTGGGGGAGAATTATGTTCGGTATCACGATGAGGAGTGGGGGGTGCCGATTCATGAGGATCGGCTGCTGTTTGAGTTTTTGATTTTGGAGGGGGCGCAGGCGGGGTTGAGTTGGATCACGATTTTGAATAAGCGGGAGAACTATCGCGAGGCGTTTGATGGATTCGAGGCGGAGAAGGTGGCGAAGTATGGCAAACGCGAGCAGCAAAAGCTGCTTAAGAATGCGGGGATTGTGCGGAACCGGTTGAAGATCGATTCGGCGGTGGGGAATGCGAAGGCGTTTTTGGAGGTGCAGGAGGAGCTGGGGTCGTTCGATCAATACATTTGGAAGTTTGTGGGTGGTGAGCCGGTGCAGAATGCGCGCGGGTCGATCAAAGAAGTACCGGCGCGAACGGCGGAATCGGACGCGATGAGCAAGGATTTGAAGCGGCGGGGATTTCGCTTCGTGGGGAGCACGATTTGTTACGCGTTTATGCAGGCCACGGGGATGGTGAATGATCACCTAGTGGATTGTTTTCGGCACGCGGAACTGCGGCCAAGAGCGGGTAGGAGGAAGAAGTAGTTGGTGGGCCTGCGCGAGCAAGCTCGCTGGTCCCACCCTACGGGAACGACAAATTAGGGATCGCAGACGACGCGGAAGCCGAAGTTGACGCAGCGGGTTTGGGGCGGGTCGAGATTGCGAAAGGCGGGGCGGACGTACATGCCGTAGCTGTTCCAGCCGCCGCCGCGGCGGCAGCGGGCGGTGCCGTCGCCGGGGCCGGTCGGATCGATTGACGGCGACGAGGCATAGTAGTCGTCGCTTTGCCAATCGTTGGTCCATTCCCAGACGTTGCCGAGCGTGTCGTGGAGCCCCCAAGCATTAGGCAGCTTCGAGCCGACGGGGGCGGTGAACGATTCGCCAGCCTTTAAGAAGTGGATTTGGTCTTGGATGTTGGCGTATTTTTCCTTGCCGATGGGATTGATGAGGTGGGCATATTTGGGGAGCTCGCGCGGATCGTCGCCATGATAGAAGCGGTGGCTGGTGCCCGCGCGGCAGACGTATTCCCATTCGGCCTCGCTGGGGAGGCGATAGCGCTTGCCTTCTTTTTGGCCGAGCCAATTGCAGAATACGACGGCGTCGTTCCAGGTGACGTTGACGACGGGATGTTGGTCGGTTTGGGGAAAGCCTACGTTTTGCCAGTTGTATTGGGGCCGGCGGCCGACGCATTTGCCGGTGGCGGGCTCATAGCCCCAGCCCCCTTCGCCGTCCTTTTCGGCCTCGGTACGATAGCCGGAGGCGGCGACGAATTGGCGGAAATCGCCAACGGTGACCTCGAATTGGCCAACCAGGAAGTCGTGCGAGAAACGGACGCGATGCTGGGGATATTCGTTGTCAAAGTAGTCGGGGGTACGGACGATTTCTGGAAAGGCTTTGCATAACCTTGCCGCTGGCTCTTGGCCACCCATCAAAAATTCCCCGGCTGGGACTTTGACGAGGGGCATGCCGATCGTGTTGCGGACGATCGGGCGCGCGGAGGCGGTTGATGCGGCGTCTTGAGCGTCCACTGGTCGGACAACCACGACCAACAGGCAAATGTATGCGAACCTCAGAATTATTGTCAGGTCTGATTGATAATGCGTGGACATGAATTGGCGTTGCGTAGGCGGCACTGAAAACAGAATAGCTAATTCTACTTCGCCTTGGGTCGTCGTTTCGGTGCAGTAATCGAAGTGGCTAGCGGCATCGTGAGTTGTTCGTACCTTGCGAATAGCAACTCTACCCGCTCTCGATCATTCTCGAATCGCTTGTTGCGGTAGCACAGATCAACGGCCCGATCGAGTTCGGAATGGGCCTTCTGGAGAGCTGAGGGCATTGCCTCTGGATCATATAGATCGGCCAAACTGGCCTGGGGAAATTTGGTTCGTACGTCGAGGACCGCCTGGGCCTTTGTTTCGACAACCGTGCGATGCTTGTCTGCCAGCGATTCTGGCCATGGAAAATTGTTATAGACAAGGCTGGCTGAGTAGCGAAAATCCGATTTTAATCGTCCACACACTTGCTTGACCCAAGCCAAGTGCATCGCAGAGGTCAGCACTCCAAAGTGATACAGGCTGATCGAAGTATTGATGAAGCAAAGATCGCTAATCAAGGTCTCCGGCCCCATGAAACCGATGGGAATGTATTTGCGCCGCTCCGACGACACTTTAGGAATTACGATGAAATTCTTAGTGGGGATGTTTTCGACATGAAATCGTGTCGGTCGTTCCGCCAATTTACGAGTTGGCGCACTCTTGCTGGCCAGGCGAAACTTCTTCACGGCGCGTACGCGCTCCAAGCAGTGCGGCATGGCCCGCAACTCGTTGGGCGGACAATCACCCAGCCACAAGCACCATCGCTCCCAGCCATTGATGAACTCAGCGGACCCGAGCCAGCGGCGGAACCACTTTTTGGCGCGTGGTTCCAGCTTCAAGAATTCGTCGCGTTCCTCGGCTGTGAACAGAAAGTTTCCGTCGTCGATGGGCTTGTTGCCAATGCCGATTTCCGGGACGTCGCAAAGTGGCCGACTGCGATTTACGACGACTGTATTGCCACCTTCAATCAAGTAAGGGCTGATGTTCTTCACGGTAATGACGACAGGGTTTTCTTCATCCAATTCGTAGTCGTAAATCCGCTTATTGCTAGTCTCCGCGTATCCCAAACCGATGATAACGACATGCACATGGGCCTTGCCGCGTGCTTCACTCTCCCAGGGAAACGTCCGATGCGCGAATCGAATGATTAGTCCACGCCGAAACAACTCGCACCACAGCACGCCAACCTGCTCGCCCTGCGTGATGCTATTTGTTGAGACAAATGCCACGCCAACCGCAGTGCCCGCGAGATATTCTGCCGCCTTGAAGTACCACGCGGTGACGTAATCCAACAACCCGTAATTTTTCAGGCCGCCCACGACATGCTCCATGTCGGCCCGCTGTTCGTCGGTCTGGTACTTGCCACCGACGAATGGTGGATTGCCCAATACATAGCTGCAGCGTTCTGCCGGCAGCACGTCGTTCCAATTCAGCCGCAAGGCGTTGGCATGAACAATCTTTGCGCTCTTCTTGAGAGGCAAGCGTACAAAATACTGTCCAAATGCTTCGCTCAGTCGCTGATTCATCTGATGATCGACTAGCCAGAGGGCCACTTCGGCTATTCGCGCGGGAAATTCATTGATTTCGATTCCAACCATGCCATCCACATCGACAACTGACAGCGCGTGAATATCGACCACTCGTTGGCGGCCGTAGAGCTTTTTCAGTACTTCCAATTCCAGCAACCGCAATTCGCGATAGGCGACGACCAGGAAATTTCCGCATCCACAGGCGGGATCGAAAAAGGTCAACCTGCCCAGCTTGTGATGAAACTCCACCAGCTTCTTCTTGTTTGCAGCAATGGCCGTGAACTCGGCTCGCAAGTCATCAAGGAACAGGGATCGCACCAACTTGAGAATGTCCCGCTCGCTGGTGTAATGCGCGCCTATCTGACGGCGCTCCCGCGGTTCCATAACGCTTTGAAAGAGCGATCCGAACACCGCGGGTGATATTCGGCTCCAATCGAATCGGCAGCAAGCGAGCAACCGGTTTCGCATCTCGCGGTTGAAGTCGGCAAATCCCAAAGATTCTGCAAAAAGCTCGCCGTTGACGTACGGCAGGTCAGCAAGCTCCTCCAACAGGTTTTTTTGCCGTTTCTCGGGCGGCGCGTTCAAAACCTGAAACAATCTCGCTAAGTGCGCGCCCAGGTCACTCCCGTCTTCCGCGGTGTGGTTCTCGATATAGAGCGTGAACGCACTGCGATCGACAAGTCCGGTATCTTCGGCGAACAAGCAAAACAGCACGCGAACGAGGAATCGCTCCAATTCGTGACCGTTGTAACCGCCCGCCTCCAGCGCATCATGCAACTCGCCCAGCAATTCAACAACCTGGAAGTTGGCAGGGTCTTCGGCATCTAGCTTGTGCTGTTGATAGCCAGGAATGAACGCGAACTTATCGACGTTGGCATGGAGGTCGGGTAGCTCGACAACAGCGGATTCATTTGCGTCCAAATCGTGAATCGCGATGCGGGCAAAATCACTAACGATCACATATCGGGGAATCTCGGCATCACGTCCGGCATTCTTCAAGCCGTGGATGTATTCCACCGCCTGGCTCTCGGCCTTATCGAGTGGCTTACCTCGGCTTTTGTGCTCAACCAGGAGCGTGCCCGGCCAAAATAGGTCAATGAAGGCCCAATTGCCCGCCAAGTTTTTCACCGGTTCTTCAAAGCTCGCCACCGTGCGACGCTTGATACCGAAGATGCCAAAAAATTCATCCCAGAACGACTTTGCCTCGGCTTCTTCGCGCGAGACGCCTTCCCATTCCCGCGCAAACGCCACGGCGTTATGACGTATCTCGTTCCAGGAAATCGGCATGCAAATCTCTCGCGTGTGAATGTTGCCGTATTGTGGCGGATTACACCGCGAACGCAACGACGAGACCGGCGCGAGTCATTGGCAATTACTAGAAACAGCGCTGCCTATCGCCAGAAGCGATGGACATCGACATACGTGTGTTGGCCGCCGTTTTCGTCCGCGAGGCGGTGTAAGAAATTTATAGCAGCTTTGGGCTCGCCCGCGCCGAACTCGATGGTGTTGATGCGTGTCCCTTGGTTGAGGCGGTGGACGGCGGCCAACTCGTCGGGACGCATTTGGGGTTCGTTTGCGTCGGTGAGAAAGAAGATTACGTCGGGCCGGAGGGCGAGGGCCATTTTGAGCGAACGGAGGTGGTCGGTTCCGCCGTCGGCAAAAATGCCGCCGATGAAACTGGCGGCGAGGCGTTTGCCCTGCTCGTCGGCAAAGATCATCCGCGGGCTGCTGGCTCGAAACTCGGGCATGAGCTGCGGCTCTTGGTTGTAGAAAATAATTTGAAACTGATGGACGCGATCGAGTTGGCTCAAGCTGGCGATCAGCTCACGCTTGGCGGCGGAGAGGGGGCTGCCTTCCATGCTGGCCGAGCGATCGAAGACATACACGAATTTTGCGCCGCGGGAGCGAACACCGAAGAGTTGCGTTTCGGTGGCGGGGGGGCCGTGCGTGCCGGCTGGCGGAGTGTGATTCGCGTAGGGTGCGGCGGTGACAGGGCTTGGTATGGCGGCTGGCGGCTGGGGAATGGCTTGGATCGGCAGCGATGCGGAGGCTGGCACGACCTGACTATCGAAATGTTGTGTCGCCGGTGGCGGGAGCAACTCGGGGGCGCGGTTGGTGATGGGGGTAAACGAAACGCGCTGGATATCGCGCGCGGCGGATTCCGCTTCGCTGCCCCAGCGGGCGGTTATGACGATTTCATCGCCTTGGCCGTCGCGGCTCGGTGCGGCACTGCCGGCGGACTGGCAGATGAAGCTCATGCCGGTCATCAGCGAGCCGTGGATCGTGAGCGATACGGCCCAGGCGAGCCAAACGGCGCGCCGGCTGAGGGTCGAATTGGGGGCACGCCGCGTCACTAGAAAATCCCGAAAACCGATACAACAAAATGGCGGCGGATTCTAGCGACGATGCTGACTAGCGGTCAACGCGAATGAAACCGCCTAAATCTGCTAGAATTCGCCAATTAACACGCGGGAAATGGTCATGCGAACCTGGAATAACGTCGCCATCGTTGGGGTTGGGCTGATTGGCGGCTCGATTGGAATGTCGCTTTTGCAGCGCAAGCTGGCCCGCGCCGTGGTGGGAATTGGCCGTCGTGTGGAGTCGCTCGAAGTGCCCCTTGGTCGCGGTTTCGTGACGCAAATCACGACAAATCTGGCCGAGGGAGTCGAGCAAGCCGATTTGATTGTGGTTTGCACGCCGGTCGATTCGATCGCTCGTTTTGTTCAGCAAGCGGCTGAGCATTGCCCCGCGAATGCGATCATCACTGATGCTGGTAGCACGAAAGGGGAGATTGTGGCGGCGATCGAGGCTGCAGGCTTGAAGGCTGCATTTGTCGGGAGCCATCCGATTGCTGGCGGCGAGAAGAGTGGGCCCGATGCGGCGAGTGCTGATCTGTTCGCTGGCCGCGTTACGGTGGTTACACCGACGGCACAATCGAATGCGGCAGCGATCGTTGCCCTTCGCGAGTTTTGGGAGTCGCTTGGCAGCCGGGTTGTGGAGATGTCGCCGGCCGAGCATGACGTGGTGCTGGCTCGCACGAGTCATCTGCCGCATCTGGTGGCCGCAGCGTTGGCAGCCGCAACTCCGGGCGACGAGCTAACGCTGTCTTTAACTGGCACCGGCTGGGCCGATACGACGCGGATTGCGGCCGGCGACGCGGAATTGTGGCGGCAGATCTTTCTGGCGAACCGGGACGCTACCTTGAAGGCACTGGCCGATTTTGAGACAGTGCTAAAGACGTGGCGCGATGCTCTCCAAAGCGCGAACGGACCGCTTCTGACTGACCTACTCAAGGAAGGAAAACGCCGCCGTGACGCTCTGGGAAGTTGACATTCACCCGTCTGATGGAGAGCCGGACCTCTTGGCCCGCGCGGCTACGAGCGAAGCGGCAGACCTGGGCTTGCCGGCGTTCACTGCTCACGCGGCCCGGGGTTTCTTGGTGCAGGGGCAGATTTCGCAGGAGCAGATTAAGCGAATTGCGCGGGAGTTGCTCACTGATCTTGTCGTTGAGCGCCCCGCCATCGGCAAACCCGGCGACTCGGCCCTTAGTAGCCGTCAAGCTCCGAGTGATGTGCCCACAGAATCGCCGACAATCATCCACGTCCTTCCCAAACCGGGTGTTACCGATCCGGTTGCCGAGAGCGCGCTGGCCGCGATTCGCGATTTCGATATTTCCGCCGATGCTGTCGTCACGTTGCGCAAGTATTGGGTCAGCGGCCTGACCAATAATCAGCTTCAAACGCTCACGAGCAAGCTGCTGGCGAACGATTCGATCGAGCAGGTTGTGATCGGTCCGCTTAAGATCGACCAGATTCACCTTGGCGCGCCGGGGCGATTCGAGTTGTTCACGGTGCCGATTCGTGGGTTGGGGGATGGCGAGCTGCTCGCGCTGAGCAAAGCGCGGACGCTGAGCCTGACGCTCGTCGAGATGAAAACGATTCAGCACCATTATCGCGATTTGAATCGTGAGCCGACCGATATCGAACTGGAAACGATCGCGCAGACGTGGAGCGAGCATTGCAGCCACAAGACGCTGGCTGGCCGCGTGACTTATACCGATGAGAACGGTACTCGGCAGTTCAACAATTTGCTCAAAGAAACGATTTTCGCGGCGACGCAGCAGATTCGCAAATCGCTGGGCGAAAACGACTGGTGCGTGAGCGTGTTTTGCGACAACGCGGGGATCGTCAAGTTTGACGAGCAGCACAACGTCGCCTTCAAAGTGGAAACGCACAATCGTCCGAGTGCCATTGAGCCCTACGGCGGCGCGAACACGGGTCTCGGCGGCGTGATTCGCGATACGCTGGGCACGGGGCTGGGGGCGAAGCCGATTTGCAACACGGATGTATTTTGTTTTGCCCCGCCGGACACGCTGGCGAGCGACTTGCCGCCGGGCGTGCTGCATCCGCGGCGGATTATGAATCGCGTGGTCGCGGGCGTGCGCGATTATGGCAATCGGATGGGAATTCCGACGGTCAATGGCGCGGTTTATTTCGATCCAAGATATGTCGGCAACCCACTGGTGTTTTGTGGCGACGTGGGTTTGATCCCGCAGGAGAAGTCTTTTAAGGAAACCAAGCCCGACGATTTGATTGTCTCGATGGGTGGGAAGACGGGGCGCGATGGTATTCACGGGGCGACGTTTTCCAGCGTGGAGCTGACCGAGAAGAGCGAAAAGACCAGCGGCGGGGCGGTGCAAATCGGGAATGCGATCACCGAGAAGATGGTGCTCGACGTGCTTTTGAAGGCCCGCGACGAAAATTTGTTCAATGCGGTGACCGACTGCGGCGCGGGCGGTTTTTCCAGTGCGGTTGGTGAGATGGGTGCAGAGATCGGTGCGGAAGTGTGGCTGGAAAAAGCGCCGCTTAAGTACGACGGGCTCTCCTACACGGAGATTTGGATTAGCGAAGCTCAGGAACGAATGGTGCTGGCCGTGCCCGAAGACAAATGGCCGCGGCTGAAGGCGCTCGCCGAGAGCGAAAACGTGGAAGCAACTGCCATTGGCCGCTTCGTGCCGACAGGCGAGTTGGAATTGAAATATGACGGCACTTCGGTCGGTAAGCTGTCAATGCACTTCCTGCACGATGGGCGCCCGCCGGTGGAGCGACAAGCGACTTATCGGCCGACTCCGCCTGCCGTCACTCCGCACTCCGCACTCCGCACTCCGCATTCTGATCACAACGCGGCCCTCCTCGCTCTGCTCGGCTCGCTCAACATCGCCAGCAAAGAGTGGATCATTCGTCAGTACGATCACGAGGTGCAAGGCGGCAGCGTGATTAAGCCGCTGGTGGGAGCGACGAACGATGGCCCGGGAGATGCAGCGGTTATTCGGCCGGTGTTGTCTTCGCGCCGGGGGTTGGTCATTGCCTGCGGCATGAACCCGCTTTACGGCGAGTTCGACACCTATCACATGGCGGCCTGCGCGATCGATGAGGCGGTGCGAAACTGCGTGGCGGTGGGTGCCGATCCTAATCGCATCGCGATTCTCGATAATTTTTGCTGGGGCTATACCGACCGGCCGGAAACGCTGGGCGCGCTCGTTCGCGCGGCGCTGGCCTGTCAAGACGTGGCTATCGCTTTCGGCACGCCGTTCATCAGCGGTAAGGACAGCCTAAACAACGAGTTTTCCTACGACGCCAATGGCCAGCGCCGCACGATCAAGATTCCCGATACTTTGCTGATCAGCGCGATGGGGCAGATCGATGATGTCAGCCGGTGCGTGACGATGGATTTGAAAACGCCGGGCAATCGGTTGTATCAAGTTGGCTCGACGAAGCATGAGTTGGCGGGTTCGCATTTTGTAGGATTATCGGCAAACGCGACGGTGCATTGCGCTCCGCTTATGCACCCTACGAAGGTGCCGCAGGTTGATGTTGACGTGGCGAAGAGGACGTTTGCGGCGGTGCATGAGGCGATTGATCGCGGCTTGGTGCGGGCTTGTCACGATTTGAGCGAGGGAGGACTGGCGGTGGCCGTGGCGGAGATGGCGTTTGCCGGGTTATGCGGAGCGACTATCAAATTGGCCGGTGTGCCCCGTGATGGTTCGGTCGATTCAACGCAGCCGGATGCAGATAGCGTGCTGCTCTTCTCGGAGTCGGCCAGTCGCTTCGTGGTGGAGGTGTCTCCCGCGAATGCGGGTGCGTTTGAGGCGATTCTCGCTGCGGCGAAGGTGCCCTGTGGTCACATTGGCGAAGTGACTGGCGGCGAGCGACTGCAAATTGCGGCCGGAGCAGGCGCGGCCATCGACTTGCCATTGGCCGAGATGAAAGAGGCGTGGCAGAAGCCGCTGCGTTGGTAAAGACAATCGAGGCTTACCGCGCCACGTACTTCTGGCTATCGAGCTGAATCTGGCTCACGACGAAATGGCCTGACGATTTTGAGAAGCGATTGGGATCGAGCGGCGCGATGGGCTGCGTCGCATCGAACGCGTCGGGCAAGTACACGCGTGGACCAGCGGGGCTGTCGGCATGTTCTGCGGAAGTTTCCGCAGCTTCGCTCTTGGCAATGCCGAGCAGAATGCAGGTGTCGAGCAGCGTCTCGGCGGTTAAGCGCCCCGGGCCGAGCACGCAGTGGGCCCGCCAGAGAAATCGATTGACGTTGTCCGAGTACTGAAACGGATCGTTCATGCCGCCGCCGCCAAAACCGAGGTTGTCGGTGTTGGCCTCGGGCCGAAAGAAGAACGCCAGGCCTGTATAGACCATCATGCAGCCCGCTGTAATCACGATCGCCTGCCAGAGCGGAAATTTAAATTCCAGCAGCGTGGGCATGATGATGGCGGCGCCGACGGCGACCATCGCGGCCACGCCCAAGAGCTTGAGCGCCACCAGCCATACCGGCTTTTTCGCGGCTGCGTACTCGGTGTTGATTTCCACCGTGCCCGACTTGTGCAGCAGGCTCGACTGTCCCTGGAATTCCAGCAGTGAAAACATGCGAATTTCCCCCCCATGTGAATTCCCCCCCCCCCCAACGGAAACCCTAGCTCGAATCCGCCCTGCGAGCCGCCGCGCTAGTCATTTTTTCAGACGGGAACGCTCGATGTTGCCAAAAAGCAACGGGAAGCAGGCCGAATATTCCGCTAGCGGCAGCAGAAGATCGTCCAATTGGCCCGAAAGCTGCATTATTAATCCTGGCCGCAAGCGGGCAATCCTTGCCGTGAGCGGGAGAGAACAATTAGGATGAGAGTATGAAGCTGAATCTGCTGATCGTCGCGTCGTTCGCCCTAGTGGTCGTTTCCAGTGGCTGCTCCCCTGGTCCATCGGCGACTAATAGGAAGGTCGAAATTGCCGGGGGAGGCCCGCCGGTGCTGACGACGGCGGAGCTGGCCGCTCGCGGCGAGAAATCCGACAAGAGCGAACCGGCTCGTATGGCCCAGGTGTCGTTCAATCAGCCTGTCGATTCGGCAGGAAAGAGCAGCCAAAACAATGCTGTGAAACCGTTCGACCAGTGGAGCGATCAGGACGCGGCGGAGCACGCGCTAGGCCGGATCGGCGCGGTGGCGGTGCCGATGCTCGTGGAAGCGCTGCGCAGTCCCGACGCAGCGATTCGCCAAAGAGCAGTGGAAGTGTTGGGGCGAATGGGAAGCGAGGCGGCTAGCGCTGTGCCCGCTTTGATTCCGTTGCTGGATGACGCGAATCCCGATGTACGCCGGTCGGCTGCCCGCACGCTGGGGCTGATTGGCCCGGGGGCCAAGGACGCGGTTCCGTCGCTGATTCGGAATCTTTTTCAGCCGGCGATTTCTTTGCCTGCCGCTGGTCCTGTTCAGAATCCACCGCGCGAACGAGTTGGCGCTCGCTGAAGCCTGACGTCGATCAAGCCAGCCGGCCGCGGGCGGTGAGGGGCCAGATGTCGATGAGCTGATCGTGCTGGAGCACGAAGAATTGGTTGTGGAGCGTGGTGGTGAGGTCGGCGTAACCGGGGATGAGCTCGAGGCGATCGCCGATCTTCAAGTCTTGGGCGGTGGGGCCGAGCTTGAGCATGCCGTGCTCGGCGGAGAGGCGATCGACGGTGATGTCCTCGCGGCCCTTGACGAGCGGCATCGCAATTTCCATGTTCATTGTTTTGCGGCCGGCATCAATGATGGCCCGGTCGGGAGCGGGGCGGCCGACGACGGTGGTGAGGATCGTCAAGGCGAAGCGAAAGCTTTCCAGGCGACACATGGTGCGATAGAAGGCGTCCATGAAGATCACGCCGCCGGCCTGCAGCTCGGTGATACCGGGATGCGCGACGGAGAAAGGCATTGAGCCGGTGCCGCCACACGACACGATGGGGCAGCGAATGCCGGCGGCTTCGATCTGCTCGACGGTTTCGATCAGTTGGTTGAGCGAAGCACAAATGCGGGCGGCTTTTTCGCCTTGGTCTTCGACCAGGAGTAGATGCCCTTCGTAGCCCATGATGCCCACGAACTCGATTCCCGGGAGGGCCGCGACTTTCTTGGCTAGCTCGACGGCGGGCTTGCCGGGAGCGACACCGGCACGGTCCAGGCCGATATCGACTTCTAAAATAGCCCGCACTTTAAGCCCGGCGGCGTGCATGGCGTCGCTAATGGGGCGGGCCTGATCGATATGGTCGAACGTGACGATCGGATCGGCGAGGCGGCGGACTTCGACCAGGCGCTCGACCTTGCGGGGGCCGACGACGAAATTGGCGATCAGCAAATCATGAATGCCGGCGGCGGCGAAGATTTCGGCCTCGCCCAGTTTGGCGCACGTCAGCCCGATGGCACCCGCTTCGATCAGCCGGCGGCCGATGTCGGGAGATTTGTGGCATTTGGCGTGCGGCCGCCACTGCACGCCGTGCTGGCGGCACAGGCTGGCGGCCTCGGCGACGTTGGCCTCAAATAGATCGAGATCGAGCAGCAGCGCCGGTGTATCGAGGTCGTGTTTCAGCGTGCCCAGCGGAAGAAACATAGGTGGTCCAGCAAGAGGGATCGTGTGCCGGGTATCATAGCCGCACGTTTCGGGCGTGTCGCTTGGTGGTGAGAACTTTCATGAGTGTCAGCGTGCAGTGGCGATCAAGTGCGAATGTCAGCAATCTTCATATTTCTTGGGGGGCGTTGGGCAAGCAGCCGCTGGCCGACCCGCGGCTGGAGGGGCCTGTCGCCGAGGCGGCCAGCGAGCTCGCGATGGCGATTGAGGGAACTCAGCTTCCCGCGGAGCGGTTTTGGCGGCATTTGGTTCCGCTGGGCGCGAAGTTTGAGTCGCGGCGGCAACTGGTGGAAGCCGCGGTAGTGAAGACGGAAGGGCGGTCGATCCGATTCGAGATGGTCGTGACAACGATCGCGGCGAAGGTTGCCGCGGTGGAAGCGGCGGTGAAGGCGGCACTGCCGAATATGGAGGCCGATTTGACGCTGCGCGAGCGGCCGCTACGCGAGCAATGGGAAGCACGCGGACCGGGCATGATGCTGCGGATTGGGCAATTGACCGATGAGGCGTGTATTGTCGAGGAGTGCGAAGTGCTGCTGGTGCATCCGGCGCTGGGGGGCTATGGCGAAGCGCATTTGCCCTACAACTCGGCCCGGATTGAGGCGGTACTGGCAAATCCACATGCCGAGTTGCCCGAGGCGGCGCGGCTGGCCTGGCTGATCGGGCAGCTACAGCTCGATCTGCCGGTCTTCAGCGAGAATATTAATGCCGACCGGCTGCCGCATATTGCCCGCTTTGCGATGCTGGTTCCAGCGATGTTAGCGGCTGAGTCGGTGGAGCTGGTGCGTTTTTCACCGGAGCTGATTGGGCAGGCCATCGCCGCCTGGCAGTTGACGTCGCCACCGGGCTTGGATGCGGCCGCGCTCGTCAGCGAGTGGTGGCAGACCTACATGGAAGCGAGGCCGCCGTGGAAGGTGGCGCTGGCGGCGCTCGATCAGATGTTTGGGTGACGCTTACTTGGCCTTCTTCTTCGCGGCGTAGTCGGCCAGAACCTGGTCGGGGTTGGCGTTGAAGTAGTCGCGGCAGCCGGTGCAGCAGACGTAGTAGGTTTTGCCGTTGTGCGATACTTCGATGGTGCCGAGGCCGCCCGTGACAATGCATTCGCGCTGGGTAGTGGCGTTGCCGAAGCCGCTGCCGGAGCGGGTGTAGCCAATTTCGGCGAGTCGCAGGAACGCGTCGGCGGTCGCGCCCGATTTTTCCAGCAAGAGCAGCAGGCGGTCGCCGCTGGCGACGAAGCGAAAGGTCAATCGGCGGGGAAAGCCGTCGGGCGGCTGGCCGGTGAGGACGAGTTGCTTTTGGTCGTCGAGGCGGCCGATGTAAGTGGCTTCCGCGGCGTTACTGGCCGCTGCGCCAACCAGCGTGAATTCGCCGTTTTCGCCGGCGGTGAGGCGCAGGCGGCGGAAGTATTTGCCCTGGGGCAAAGTTCCGACGAGCGCGGGAATGGCCTGTGAGAAATCCCAGGCCCAGTCGGCGTTTTCGATCCAACTATCTTTGGCACTGCCGCGGATGGGCTGCGCCACGCCACGCCAGGAGCCGACCAGCGCTTGCAGCTTGGCCAGTTGCTCTTGTTGCTGCGCAGGCTGCTGGTCCCCTTGGAGCAGAGTCAGGGAAAGAAACGCGAGCAGGGTTGGCACGATGCGCAAGATCATCCTGGGTGTAACCCCGCTCGCTGCTCAAGGTCGCGACTGCTTTGGCTCCGCTTTTTTGGCTCAGTACTATTTTTTGGCCAATTCCGACTCAATCGCCGCGACGATTTCCTTGGAAGTCGGCTCGGTCCTGGGCGAGAAGCGGGCGACGACCTGACCGTTGCGGCCAATCAAGAACTTTTCAAAGTTCCAAGAAATCTTACCCTTACCTGTAGGCTTGGTATCGAGCGAGGTCAGGTATTGATACAGCGGCGCTGCATCCTTGCCATTCACCTCGATCTTGGAAAACATTGGAAACTTCACCTGGTAGGTTTTTGAGCAGAACTCAGCGATTTGGGCGTCGTTGCCCGGCTCTTGCCACAAAAATTGATTGCAGGGAAAGCCCAGGACAACGAGGCCCTGCTCCTGATGCTTCTCGTACATGGCTTCGAGGCCTTCGTACTGCCCCGTGAGCCCGCATTTGCTGGCGACATTTACGACCAGCACGACCTTGCCTTTGTAATCGGCCAAGTCAATCTCTTGGCCGGAGATCGATTTCACCTTGAAGCCGAGCGGGCCGGCGGCGGAATCTTCGCCAAGAGCCGTGCCGGCCACCATCGCAAACAGGCCGGCCAAAAGAAGCGTCGAATAAAAAGTTGCCATGCGAAGATTCCTTGGGAGTTTTGGTGAGGGGCCGTGAAACCAACTTCGCCCGTGTTACTGAGCACCGGCGCGGGGGCCGAGGTTGTCGGGCAGCTCTTTGAGGTAAATGTTGCGGAACCAGAGCGTGTTGCCGTGGTTCTGCAACTCGATGGTGCCTTTGGGATACAGCGGCTTATCGCGCTCCCAATAGTTTTCCATCGTCACGAAATCGACGACGGTTTTGCCGTTGAGCTTCACCGTGATCTTGTCGCCGACCATCTTGATCCAGAACGTGTTCCACGCGCCGATTGGATTGTCGGCCATCACGAGCGGGTCTTTGGAGTTGTACTGGTTGTTGAAGATGCCGCCGGAGCCCCAATGCTCGCCCATCGCGACTTTGGGCGCGGTGAACGGATCCCACATTTGAATTTGGGGTGAGCCGCGAACGTAAATGCCGCTGTCGCCGATTTCGCGAATCTTCCAATCGACGTACAGCTCGAAATTGCCGTATTCCTTGTCGGTGCAGAGGTTTTCGCCCTTGCCGTCGAAGATGATGACACCGTCCTCCACCTTCCAATGCGTGAAGGCCGATTCGTCGGCGAGCTTTTGGGCGGCGGCTAGCTCGTCGGGCGTCGCCTTCAGGCGCTCGGGCATCGTCATGGGGATGTGCGGGCGGCTGGCCTTTTTCTTCTCGTTGGCGTTGGCCTTGAGCGGCAGGCCTTTCCAGCCGGTGAGGTCTTTGCCGTTGAAGAGGGCTTTGTAGCCTTGGGGCGGCGTGTTGAGGGCGTATTGATCTGTTTTTTCTTGGGCAGGTAGATGGCCGACAAATTGATGGCCGATAAGCGCTAGCAGGCACAATGCAGCGACCAGGCGAGGCAGACTCATGAGGCGGGCTCCGAGAAGGTGGGACTGTGTTCCAGAAGAACATGGTACTTAGTACCGAGTACTGAGTACTAGATCCCAACCGAAACGTCGCGGAGGCCGCTCAATTACCGGCTGACTTCCGCAAACCGCTCCCGCACTTGTGCCGGCGTGGCGGTTCCGGTCGTTCCAAGCTGCTTAATCGTGACCGACGCGATGAGGTTGCCAAACGCGGCAGCCTCATCTTCATTTGCGCCCGATAACAGTGCGGCAACGATGCCGCATGTGGTCGCGTCCCCCGCCCCAACGATGTCGATCGGCCCACTCACGGGATAAGCCGGCACCAATCGCGGCTCTTGGCCGGGCGATGCGACAAAAGTGCCCGACTCTCCCGCCGTGCAATAGGCCGCGCGGCCCGTCCGCCGCGCCAGTTCCGCCAGGCCCGTGGCAACATCCGAACCCGCGGCCAGGCCCGCCGCATTGAGCACCTCGGACCGATTTCCTTTGAGAGTGCCAGCGGCGAATTGCCCCAAAAAGCGGCGGCTATCGACAAAAATCAGCTTGCCCGGTGTTTCCGCCGCCAGCCGCTCGATTTGCTGCCGCACGATGCTATTCACCACGCCACAATCCTCATCGACGAGTTGATCGAGAACGATCAAGCCATCGGACGTGCGGAAAACCTTTTCCACGCGGAGGCAAATTTCCTCCGTAGCAGCCGGAGATAGCGGCGAGCGCGTCCGCACGTCCAATCGGTTCAATTCCACTGGCGGGCCGGCGACATCTTGCCTCATCGGCTTGGTATAGGTCGGCGTCAGGCGATCCGACAGGCACAGCACATTCGTCAGCTCAACCGGCAATTTGCGTAGCTCGCGTAGCAGGTCGTAGCCGTGGCCGTCGTCGCCAATCACGGTCACCGGCACCAGCAGCCCAACCCCCAGGGCCGCAAAGTTGTTCATCACCGTACCGAGAGCCCCCGGCGAATTGCGAACCCGCTCGATTTGATAGGCCTCCAGGCCCGTCTCAATCGACATTTCCCGGCTGCCGGGAATCAGGTGTAGGTAGCGGTCGAGGAACAGATCGCCCACCAGGCCGATGGTCAGCCGGGGCAATGTACGCAAAATGGTTTCGAGTCGGTCGTGGTTCATGGGTGGCAAATCACGCGCAGCACGCTTGCTATAAAAGTTAATTCTGCCGCTGGGGGTGATGCTTTTGCCCTGGCGGCGCGGTACGCTTCGCGACTGGGGGAAGTGAAATTTCGCCGCTCGAAACATCCGTTGCTTCGGGCGGCTTCATTGGCTTTGGTTTTCGTTCACGCGCGGTTCCGTTCACACGCAGGGAGAATCATTATGTCGTGCATGTTTCGCTGGATTTCGTTGCCGCTATTAGCGGCGATGTCGGCGGTGGCTTTGGCCGCGCCGGCGGGCTTGGATCAACCCGGCAAGCCGGATTTGAAGTCGGTCGGGGCATTAGCGTTTGGCCCCAAGGGTGTGCTATTTGTCGGCGATCCGCAAGGGGCGCAGATTTTTGCGATCGATGTCGGCACAGCGCCCACCAATCCGATCGGTGCGAATTTTAAGTTGGAAGGGGCTGACACCAAGATCGCGGCCCTCCTCGGCACGAAAGCTGAAGACATCAAGATTGAGGACGTAGTCGTCGAGCCGGGCACGAACATCGCCTATGCCAGCGTCTCGCGTGGCAAGGGACCGACGGCTGAGCCGGCCATCGTTCGCGTCGATGGCAAGGGCAATGTAACGGCTCTTTCGCTCGACAAGGTCGCCCATGCGAAGGTCTCGCTGACCAACGTGCCAGCCGCTGGCCAAACCGACAAGAAGGGGCAACCCCTCCGCAACGGTGCGATCACCGACCTGGCTTTCGTCGATGGCAAGCTGGTCATCGCCGGCCTGTCGAACGAAGAGTTCGCCAGCAAGCTGCGTTCGATTGAGTTCCCCTTCAAGGCCAGTGACACCGGTGCCAGCGTCGAGATCGTTCACACCGCCCACAACGCGGCTGTCGAAACTCGCTCCCCCGTCCGCACGTTTGTGCCGTTCAACGTCGGTGGCCAGCCGCAAATTTTGGCGGCCTACACCTGCACGCCGCTCGTCACTTTCCCGGTTGCCGATCTGAAGGCCGGGCAAAAGGTTCGCGGCAAGACGGTTGCCGAGCTGGGCAATCGCAACAACCCGCTCGACATGATTGTCTATGAGAAGGACGGCAAGCAATTCCTGCTCCTGTCGAACTCGGCTCGTGGCGTGATGAAGATCAGCACCGATTCGATCGAGAAGCAGCCCGCCCTGACCGAAGCCGTGAAAGACGGCGGCAAAGCCGGTCTTTCCTACGAGACGGTCGCCGGCCTGGAAGGCGTCGAGCAACTCGACAAGGTCGGCAACTCCAACGCCCTCATTCTCGCCAAGGGCACGCTGTCCACGGTCTCGCTGCCGTAAGTAGCCTCAGCGGCTGATTGACAACTAAATTGAATTTGGGAGGGCGATTAATTTCGCCCTCCCGTCGTTTCTTGTGACCTATCCGAATTCATCTTGTCGTACTGCGTACTTAGTACTCAGTACCCAGCCTGGGACTCGAGTGGCATGGTGCGTCTCGCCTCAATCGTCGTCGTCGCTTGTTGGATTGCGGCAACTACCGCCATCGCGCAATCCCGGCTAGAAATTCGCGTCGTTGAGGACGCCGAGCAGAAGCCCATCGCTGTAGAGGTTGTGGGTTGGCCGGTTGTTGATTTTGCACAACTCGCCAAAGAGGCGACATTGAGTGAAGAGACCGTTGAGTATCTGACACAACGATTTCAGATCCACGTTTTGAATTCAAAAGGGGAACCGCAGCTTCCGAAATTGGCTGGCCAATATAAGGTGGCGGGTGATGTGGTACAGTTCAAACCACAGTTTGCATTCCGGCCTGGCATGAGCTATCAAGCGGCGTTTTCCCCCCCACAACGAAGCCGACAGGAATCGCCGGCTCTATACACAAAGAACATTATCATCCCGGCTCTGCCGCCGGCTGAACCCACGCGAGTCACCGCCATCTATCCCTCGGCGGGTGTGCTGCCGGAGAACCAACTCCGTTTCTACGTTCACTTCTCCGCCCCCATGGCCGCTGGCAACGCCTATGAGCACGTGACCCTCTACAAGGCCAACGGCGAAGTCGTGAAGCGAGCGTTCTTGGAAATCGGCGAAGAGCTCTGGGACGGCACGGGAACGCGCATCACGCTCCTCTTCGATCCGGGCCGCGTGAAAAAAGGCCTGTCGCCACGGCTGCAGTTCGGCCCCGTGCTTGAAGCCGGACAGGAATACCGCCTCGTCATCGAAAAGACCTGGCGCGACGCCAATAATCAGCCTCTAACCACCAATTTTGAAAAGAAGTTCACCGCTGGTCCCGCGGTCGAAACGGCCGTCAGCGTGAAAGAGTGGAAGATCGACCCTCCCCCAGCCGGCAGTACCACAAAACCGCTCACCATCACCTTCCCCCGCTCACTCGATCGTGCCCTGCTTCAGCGAATGATTACCGTGACCGATTCCAAAGGCCAGGAAATCGACGGTGAAATCACCCTGGCTGATGACGAGCGCCGCTGGGCATTCCTCCCCGCTAAACCACTGCCAGCCGGTAACTACTCGCTGGTGATCGACACCGCCCTCGAAGATAGCGCCGGCAACAATGTCGCTCGCCCCTTCGAGATCGATATCTTCGACCGCGTCGATAAAACCCCCGGCCCCGAGTTCGTCAAACTGCCGTTCGTGGTGCGATAATTACCCTAGGGTCGCGCAGAGACAATAAAAAAGCCGGAGCCAAATCTGGCCCCGGCTTCGGATATTCTTCGCATTCCTGTCGATTGTGTCGTTAGTTGTTGTTTCCAGGGGGACGACCACCGCCCGGTCCACGGCCTCCGGGCCCGCCCGGTCCGCCACGGCCCATTTCCGGCATGGCAAACGGCTTGCCCTTCATTTCCTCAAACTTCTTCTGCTGATCGGCTGAAAGGACAGCCAGCACTTTGGCATCGTTACCCTTCCGCATCTCCTCCATCTTGGTTCGGATAGCGTCTCGATCGCCACCACCACCACCACCGCCGCCTGCTTGGAACATTTCGCGCATCGCGGCCGCCATTGAATCCAGGTTCTGCTGACGAACCTCAACGAGCTTCGCCCGTTGGGCTGGGCTCACGCCAAGCTGCTTGCCCACTTCTTCATCCAGAAGAGCCGCGGTTCCGGCCTGCTGAACGAAGATCTCATTCAATCGCTTCACTTGGTGGGGCAGCAGAATATCAGCCAACTTGGTAGCCGCCTCTCGGTCCCGCTCAGCACGCATTTTTTCCATTTCGGCCTGTTGCTCGGGTGTCATCTGCGGGAAGCCACCACCACCGCGGCCCCGCTCACCACGGCCCCCCGGCTGTCCGGGTTGTCCCGGCTGAGCCGGCGGCTGATTCTGCTGCACGAAGTACAACTGCGTGGGCACAGAGCGAAGCGCGCCTTCGTTGTTGTTGCCACCGCGGCGGCCACGCTCGCCACCGGGAGGGCCACCAGGTCCACCAGGAGGGCCACCCGGCCCGCCAGGTCCGCGCCCAGTCGGATATTTCGCCCGCAATTCTTCGTCCAGCTTTTCGATCTCCCCGACTTGCTCGTCGGCCAGTTCCAGTTCCTTCCGCACTTCCATGATTCGCAGTAGTGACAAGCGGCTCGTGAATCCGCCGCCTCCGCCGCCAAAAAACGTGCCGCCACCACCCGGCGGGCCGCCCCTGCCACGCTCGCCCCGCTGCCCGGGTTGTCCCGGCTGCTGGGCAAACGTCGAAACCGCCACACAGGACATGACGATTGCCGTCACGCCATAACCAAGCTTGAACCGCATGGTGAACTCCTTCGCTCACTGATTAGATGCTGCGTCGCCGACCGGCGATGCTTGACAGAAAAGTTCGAGTGAATACTGCCGCCGACAGAAATGGGGCCCTGGCGAATTGAACCCATGTCTTAACGACATGTTCCGCCAGATACAACTCCTTTCGCTGAGTTTTCAGCGTTCAATGTGTCTCTCAGGGCACATCCTGACATCACTTCGACGGCGCAAAGAGCCCCCACGCTAGGATTTGCCGCCCAATTGGCCCCTTTGTGCCTGCTAGCGCAAGTAATGGCTGCGAAAGCACTTTGGAATAAAGCCCGCTCCGCATAGAATTGCCCTCCACGATCGGGCGTGCCAATTGCATGGAGTGGTTAGGCTGCTTGATTCGACCTGCTCTTTACGACGGTGGTGATTATGGTCCGTTTCCTGACTCTCCTGCTGCTGGGCTTCTTGGTTCCGGTCCTGGCGTTGGCTCAGCCAGAACTAACTCCTCCCGGTCCGCCCGTAAATGCCTTGCCCATTAATGCCCTACCCGATGAGTTGCCGGCAGAGCAAGACGGCGTCGAAACCCTGACACAAGGCCCCATTCATGAGGCCTTTGCTGATCCCTCGCTGCCCGACCCCGAACCCAGTCCGTTGGTCAATCAGGCCCCTCCCGCCGAAGTGCCCGAGCAGCCCGCGGCCTACAAGCCCGACGGCGATTTTCAATGGATTCCCGGCTACTGGGACTGGGACGACGACGCAGACCGCTTCCTCTGGGTCACCGGCGTCTGGCGTCAGCCCCCGCCCGACATGCGCTGGGTGCCCGGCTATTGGGATGATGTCGCCGGCGACTGGCAGCGCGTCAAAGGGTTTTGGATTCGCGACGAAGTCGAAGACGTCGTCTATTACGAAAAACCGCCCGTCACGCTCGAAGCCGGCCCCAGTAGCCCGGCCCCCGCCGCCAACTATTTCTGGATTCCCGGCTCGTGGAATTACGCTAGCGCCAATACCGGATTTGCCTGGCAAGCCGGCTATTGGGCTCCCTACCAACCCGATTGGGTTTGGACGCCGTCCCGCTGGGTTTGGACCCCCGCCGGCTTCGTCTATATCCCCGGCTATTGGGACTACCGCATGAGCAGCCGCGGGCAAATCTTCGCCCCCGTGCATTTTCGCACCGCTGTTTATACCCAGCCCGGCTATTTCTACCGCCCGTCGATCGTGATCCCCACCAACAACCTTTTCATTCACTTGTGGGTGCGGCCCACTCACGGCTGCTACTACTTCGGAAATTTCTACGGCCCGCAATTCGCCAACCGAGGATTCGTTTCTTGGTCGAATCCGGCCGCACACCACCACCATCATCACTACGACCCGTTCTACAGCTACGCGCGGGTGCATTATCGCCAACAAGGCGTCGATTATCTCGGCCGCGTGCAGGGCTGGCACAATTACTACGACCGCCATCCCGAACATCGTCCGCCGCAGACATTCCGCGAGCAAAAAACTTGGCTCGCCAGCCCCGCGGGACGTGCCGTCAATGCCGATGCTCAACTCGTCGCCCGCCCCATCTCAGAAGTCTCACGACGCGGCGATTCTCCGGTGCGCATCTCAAAATTGGACGACCGCACCCTCGAAACACAAACCAAACATGCTAAGCAGATTCGTGAGTTGAATGGTGAGCGTCGCAAGCTCGAACACGAACAAGCGCGCGTCAGCACCCCGCCCCGCCCCGGCCGCGGTGCTTCCGATTTACCCGGACGTGATCGTTCCAAGCCCGATTTGATCGTCGAACGTGGCAATCCAGCCGATCGCTCGGAAAAAGGAGACCGATCCGAGAAGGGCGAACGACCCGACAAGGGTGACCGTGTAGATAACGGCCGACCGGAAAAAGGAGATCGAACAGAAAAAGGCGAGCGTGTTGAGAAGGGCGATCGCGCTGAGAAAGGCGACATCGCCAAAAGCGACAAGGGAGACAAAGACGAAAAACGCGGCGGTGGCGATCAACCGCATCTCCCCACTGCGGGCGAAGCCTCGAAGGGTCGCTCCACTGGAAAACTCTCGTTGCCAAAGGTCGAACGACCCAAAACTGAAGACGTGGTGACACGCTCCCCAATAGCAACCCAGCCCGGTGGAACCCGCGAGCGCACCACACCGCCACCGTTGCCAAATGGTAACCGTCTTCCCACCTCCGGAGGCCGGCCCAACACGGCGACGAACCTGCCAACCAATCCGCAGACGGAAACCAGAACCCCGGCAAACCCGGCCAGACTGCCCGACGCGGGCAAATTGCCAACCAATCGTGTTCCCGAAGCAGGTGCAACGCCACGCCCCACTTTTGGTGCCAAAACTGGCGACCAGCCCAAAACGACCACTCGCGTGGAAGAGCCCCGCTCGAATCCCAGAACCCCCGGGCGCGAAACCGGAAAGGACGCCGTTCCCAGCGATCGTCAACCGTCCAATCCGCCGTCCAATCAACCGCCAACTTCCGGCCGTTCTCGCGTGGAACTGCCCACGGCAGGCGGGCAACCAACCAACCGTGGCAACGAGTCGCCCGGCCGATCGAACGCCGATGTACCGCGCCGCGGTGCTGAAGGTCCAACCACGGTATCACCTAACAGGGCCACCGAAACGCCGCGAACCAACTCTCCCAATCGCAATTCGCCGCCCGCATCCTCCAACCGCAATCCGCCACCCACGACCGAGCGTTCCCGAACGTCTCCTCCTCCCGGTTCGCGCGAGCCCTCAAATCCCCCCAGTGGTAGTCGTGATCGCGGCGGACCGAGCACCGAGCAATCCAGGTCAAGGAACGTCAATCCGCAGCCGGAAACCAAAAGCAGCACGCCACCACAGCCATCGCGCAGTTCCGGCCGTAGCAGCGAAGGATCGGGAACGACCGAGTCCGGCAAGAAGAAACGCGATCAATAGTCGATACCTTTAATCAGCGATTCGGCATGCCGCAGTTCACCCATCACATCTTCATTTGCACCAATCGCCGTGAGCCGGGGCACAGTCGCGGCTGCTGTGACCCCGACGGCTCGGAAGCCCTGAAAGACGCCTTCAAAAAAGAGGTGAAGCGGCACGGCCTGAAGACGCTCGTCCGGGCAAACTCCGCTGGCTGCCTCGATCAATGCGAGCTTGGCCCCACCGTCGTCATCTATCCCCAAGCCTTATGGTATGGCGGGGTGCAACTCTCCGACGTGCCCCGCATCGTCGAAGAAACCATCCTCCACGGCCGCATCGTCGAAGACCTGCGCATTCCCGATGACAAGCTGAATTGCAAAAAATAGGGCGGGCTATGCCCACCATTTCCAGGCTACGCTCGCTTGCGCACCGCCAGCGCCACGCTCCACAGCCCCAAAAATCCCAGCGTGCAGCCCGCCACAATCAACGCACGTATCAGCGGCTTATTACCGCCGAATAGATAGGTACCCAGCGCCAGCAGCAGCCCCCACGCCAGAATAACGAGCATCAACCAGCGGATGGCGGAGTTGTTGCTGATCGATCGAGATTATACATCGTTCACGAACTGGCTCCATAAAAGGCTTTAGCGGCTAGCTGCGTCCGCCGCTCGACCAAACTGACAATGCGGTCCACTTCTTCATCCGCCAGCGGCGCGACAAAACTCTCCGCCGGCTGGCGGGCAACCGTATAAACCTGAATCAGCTTCAGCTTACCGCCGGCAGCAGCGATTTCGTTCAATCGCTCACAAAACGCGATCAACTCCGCGTCGCTCGGCGGTTGGCCATGCACCCGCATGAACAGAGCTTGAATCACCAGCGGCCGAATGCGGGCGGCGGCGGTGATGTTGTCGAGAATCTGCTGAAACGGAATCGTGGTGCGATCGACGAGCTGAAAATACTCCTCGGTGCCCGCTTCCAGCTTGGCCCAAATCTCACCGTTGTTCCCGTCAAAAATCCCCAGGCCCCGCTGCACATGCGGCCGGTGAAACATGCTGGCATTGGTGATCAGCACCATTTTCACGGCATCCAAGCCCAGCCGCCGCTTCAAATCCGCGCACGCCCCAATGATCTCATCGAAGTTGCGATACGTCGTCGGCTCCCCATCGCCCGAAAAAGCAATGTCGTTCAGCCTTCGCAGTTTTTGCGGCGTGTCTTGGAACTTCGGCAACTCGAACAGCTCGCCGCTGGCCGCCAATCGCAGCGTCCCTTCCAGTTCTTCCAGCAATTGCGGCATCTCGACAAATTTCGTCTCGCTCCGCGTCGTCCGATCCACCTGGCAATAAATGCAATCGAAATTGCACACCTTATCCGGATTCAAATTCACCCCCACCGAAATCCCCTCGCTCCTCCGGCTCAGCACCGGATAGACAAACCGGTTTTCCTCAAACCGGCGCGGGTGGTTGGTGTGAAGAGACGTTACGGACATGGAGACCAGGACCGGAGCGGAAACGGCCCTGTCTTCAACGCACAGGCGCTAAGAAAGCAAAGGCCGCAAAGTGCAGACGCTTAATTATACCTTCCTCAACTCCGAAAACTCATCGATCGTGATCGTCGTTAGCTCGCCATCATCACGTTTCAGAATCAGAACGTCGCTATAAACTTTGTCGTCGAAGTTGCGGTTGAAGTGCAGCGAGTGGCGACGGCGATCTTTGGAAACGACGGTGCCGCTGGTCTTGGTGTTCCAATTGCGGAAGCCGATCTTGATCTCGTGCGTCACTTCGACGCGGTCGCCCGGCTGCAAGGAGGCAAAAGTTTCGAGTACGGCAGGATATGGCATGTCACAAACCTAACACGTCGTACATGGAATAAAGGCCCGGCGGCTTGCCGGCAATGAATTTGGCGGCGGCCAGCGCCCCCGTCGCATAGCAATCGCGGTTTGACGCCTTCACGACAACTTCCAGCGTCTCGCCCAGGAGCCCAAAAATGATGGTGTGCTCGCCGGGGTTGTCGCCGGTGCGAACGGCATGATAACCGATCTCGTTCGCCGGCCGCTTGCCAACCTGCCCCTCCCGGCCGTGGCGATGCACCGTTTGCCCCATCGCCCCAGCCACGATGTCGCCAAACTTCAGCGCCGTGCCGCTCGGCGAATCTTCCTTCATGCGGTGATGTCGCTCGATAATCTCGACATCGACGCCCCCGGCGGTGCCGCGCAGCGTTTTGCCCGCTTGCTCGACAAGCTTCATCGCCAGGTTGACCGTCATGCTCATGCTCGGCGACCACACCACCGGAATCGTCGCCGCCGCTTCGCGCAACTGCTTTTTTTGATCGTCATTCAGCCCCGTCGTCGCCATCACCAGCGGAATCTGCCGCTTCACGCATACCGCCGTGATCGTCTCCGCCGCGGCCGGGACGGAAAAATCGATCACCGCTTCCGGCTGAACGTGGCCAAAATGCTCCGTCAGCGGCAGGTTAAGCGGATTCACCCCCGCCAGCGTGCCGCAGTCTTTGCCCAGGTCGGGATGCGTCGGCGAATCGACCCCCGCGACGATCTTCAAACCGGGATCAACCGACCCCAAGGCAATCAGCCGGCGGCCCATCCGGCCCGCCGCCCCGTGTATCGCGATCGAAATAGCTGGCATGTGTGCAAACAACAAAGAAAAGGGGCACTAACCGCCTTCGATCTTCGCCGATCCGGCCCAATTCGGCTAGGGGCAATCGCAGTTCCGCCAGCACACACCGACCACCAATCGATTTCGAATCAAGCCAGCAATTCCGGAACGAGCTTGGGCCCTTCCACACCACTCAGCCGCTGGTCGAGCCCTTGAAACTTAACGGTAAAACGCTCGTGATCGATCCCCAGGCAATGCAAAATTGTCGCGTTGAAGTCGTTGATGTGGACGGGCTTATCCACGACGTTGTAGCTGAAATCGTCCGTCTCGCCATGCACAATGCCCGGCTTCACGCCCGCGCCGGCCAGCCACATGCAAAAATTCCGCGGGTGGTGGTCGCGGCCGTAGTTGTCGTTCGTCAGCTTGCCTTGCGAATAGACCGTGCGGCCAAACTCCCCGCCCCACACGATCAGCGTGCTCTCCAAGAGGCCCCGTTGCTTGAGATCGGCAATCAACCCCGCCGTCGCTTGATCCGTGTCGTAACACTGCGAGCGAATATCCCGCGGCAGGTTATTGTGCTGGTCCCAGCCTCGATGCAAGAGCTGAACCACGCGCACTCCCCGTTCGACCAGACGGCGAGCCAATAGCGCGCTGGCGGCAAAGGTTCCCGGCTTCGTCACTTCGGGACCGTACATTTCGAGTGTCTGCTGCGTCTCTTTCGAGATGTCCGTCAGTTCCGGCACGCTCGACTGCATGCGAAACGCCATCTCGTACTGGGAAATGCGCGTTTGCGTTTCCGGGTCGTGCAGCTTTTCAAATTGCTTCTGGTTTAGCTCCCCCAGCGCATCCAGCATCGCCCGCCGGCTAGCGCTCGAAACACCCGGTGGATTCTGCACATACAGCACCGGATCCCCCACGTGCCGCAGCGCCACTCCCGTGTATTTGCCTGGCAAAAATCCGCTCGACCACATCCGCGTAAAGAGTGCCTGCGCCGCCGCCCCGCTGCTCCAAATCGGCGTCAACACCACAAACGCCGGTAAATCATTGCTTTGGCTGCCCAGTCCATACGCCAACCAAGATCCTAAACTTGGCTTCCCCGGCACTTCGCTCCCCGTCATCACAAACGTGCAAGCCGGGTCGTGATTGATCGCGTTCGTATGCACCGTTTTCACCAGCGCCAAATCATCGACGAACTTCGCCGTGTGCGGCAATAGCTCGCTCACCCACCGCCCACACTTGCCATGCTGCTCAAACTTGAACAGCGACGGCGCGACCGGAAACCGTGCCTGCCCGCTGGTCATCGTCGTGATCCGCTGATTGTTGCGAATCGTGTCCGGCAGGTCTTTATCGTAAAACTCCGCCATCTTGGGCTTATAGTCCCACAGATCTTGCTGCGCCGGCCCGCCGTTCATGTGCAGATAGATAATCGCCTTGGCCTTCGCGGCAAAATGCGGCAACTCCGGCAGCCCCAAATGCATCCGCGGCGCCGCCGGCCGCTCAATGGCCATCGCCCGCTGGCCCGCCAGCATCGACAACGCCACGCCCCCCATCCGCAGCCCCGTCGAGCCAAAAAACTGGCGGCGCGTCAAAACAGCCTGCTGCTCTAATAGCGGATTCATAATTCCCTCTGATCCGTGTTATCCGCGAAATCCGCGGCTAAACTCTTCCGACTTAGTTCCGACAAACCGTCTCATCCAAATTCAACACCAAATTCGCAATCATCGTCCACGCCGCCGTCTCATCCGCGGCCGCAATTCCCTTCGGCGACGATTCACCCACGCGTATCGCCTTCTCCGCCGCGGCCAAGTCCGCGCGATACACGGCCCGTTGCTTCTCCAACGCCTTCGTCACCAATTCAGCTTCACTCGCCGCTGGCTCCCGACTTAAAACTGTCCGATATAACCACCGAATCCGGCTCTCATCCGAATCGCCCCCTTTTTCCAGCACTCGCTCCGCCAACGCCCGCGAAGCCTCGAAATGCTGCGTATCGTTCATCAGTTGCAAAGCTTGCAGCGGCGTATTGCTCCGCTCTCGAATGGTGCAAACCTGCTCCCGATTCGGCCCGTCAAAGTTCGACATGAACGGTGGCGGCGCGGTCCGCTTCAAAAACGCATACAGACTCCGCCGATACAACGATTCGCCGTGGTCCTGTAAATAAAACCGCGTATTGCTGTCGCTATATCCCACCGGTTCCCAAATATTCGGCGGCTGATACGTCCTGACGCCCGGCCCTCCCATTTTCAAATTGATGAGCCCGCTGACAAACAATCCATTATCGCGAATCTGCTCGGCATCCAGCCGCAGCCGCGGGCCACGAGCATACAGCCGGTTTTCCGGGTCTTTCACCAAAACATCGGCGGCCACCGCCGCCGACCGACGAAAAGCCTGCGTCATCACCAATTGCTTGACGAACCGCTTCGTGTCCCAGCCGTTGTCGCGAAAATCGGCCGCCAGCCAATCCAACAGCTCCGGATGGCTCGGCGATTCCCCCTGCGAACCAAAGTCATAGCTCGTCTTCACCAATCCCGTGCCAAATATCTGCTGCCACATCCGATTCGCGGCCACGCGCGCCGTCAGCGGGTTCTCCGCATCGACCAACCACTGCGCCAGATCGAGCCGCGTCAGCCGGCTACTTGATGAATCGCGTTTGATCGGCGGCAACACCGCCGGCACCCCCGGCTCCACCTTGTCGCCCGGCTTATCGTATTGCCCACGCATCATGATGAACGATTCTCGCGGCTGCTCTCGGTCGCGAAACACAAAAGTCCCCGGCGCGGACTCATCCGCAATGATCCGCCCCGCCCGTGCCGCTTCCCAAGCCGAGCGGGCCGACGCGATTTCACCATTTAACGGTCGCGCGACCAGCGCCACAAAGAATTGCCGCAGCTTCGCCAACTCTTCATCCGTCAGCTTCTTGCTTGGCCCGCCTTTCAGCAGCTCATTCAGCTCAGCCGGCAACTCTGGCGGCACGGTTGTTCCCACGGCCTTCCGCCACGCCGTCAGCGAATGCAGCGGATCGCTCGCCGGCTCCGCTTCGCCGACAATCGCGACATTATCCCAATAACAAACACCCCCGTTTTGCGCGAGCGAAATTCCCGTCACTGCGCCGCCGGGCTTCAATCCCAAATCGGCCAGCGGCACTACCAACCGCATCCACTGCCCGGGCAACACGACGTTCTTGTCATCACCATCGCGTACCAATCGCCCGTCCACTTGCTTCCAACTCACCGACTTTCCCATTCCCCCTCGACCGGCCGCCGGCAGACCAATCGAAACTGAGTTCGGCACATCCGCCGCTTCCACTCGCACCCATGCTTCAATCGCCCCCTCGTGCGGGGCCACAACCGGCCGCAATTTCGGCTCGATCGTGTCCGTCAGCGCCGCTCCAAACGACTGCCGAATCGCGCGCCGGCCCGACGCCGCCTTGAACGGCGGATCGACAACCATCGCAATCGCATTTCGCGACGAGCTTCGCGTCGCAGCACCCAGCAGAAAAGCCTCATCGAACAGCACTTCGCGAACGCTCACGCGTGCCGGTGCATCTTTCGCATCCGCCGGATCGACATACCCCGCATCCACCGCCAAGGTCTCCAGCCACGCCCGCGCCTCGTGTTCCACTTTGCCCGCCGCTGCCGAGGCCGCTTTTTGATGAGCGCTGGGCAATTTCATGAACGGAGCCGTCACATTGCTGTTGCCGTCCATCGCCGGGTCCGCGTTGCTATGAAAGAACGCATACAGCGAATAAAACTCCTTGGCCGAAATCGGATCGTATTTATGATCGTGGCACACAGCACAACCCGCCGTTAACCCCAGCCATGCCTGCGCCACCGTGCTCGCCCGCTCCACGGCGTAGCGATATACAAACTCCGCCTCGATCGAGCCCCCCTCGCTCGTCGTCACGTTGCAACGATTGAACCCCGTCGCCACCAACTGCTCCGTCGTCGGGTTCGGCAACAAATCCCCCGCCACCTGCCACACCGTGAACTGATCGAACGGCAAATTGTCGTTCAATGCCTGCACCACCCAATCGCGATACGGCCACATCTGCCGCTCGTTATCGAGGTGCAAGCCGTGCGTATCGGCATACCGCGCCACATCCAGCCAATGCCGCGCCATCTCTTCCCCATACCGCGGCGACACCAGTAAGTGATCGACGTACGCCTCGTACCGATTGCCAAACTTCTCCAGCTCCTCAATCGTCGGCGGCAGCCCCGTCAGCGCAAACGCCACGCGCCGCATCTGCGTCGCCCCATCTGCCTCCCCCTGCGGCTTTAGCCCCGCCCGCTGAATCCTTTTATCCAACAACGCATCAATGGCACTTTTCTCACCACCGACTTCACTCCCTGAACCTTGAACCCCGAACCCTGAATCCTTACCCGGCCGCGCCACCGGCTCAAACGCCCAGTGCTTCTGATACGCCGCCCCTTCCTCAACCCACCGCTTCAGCAGCGCTTTCTCAGCCGCCGTCAGCTCCTTTTTCGAAGCCGGCGGCGGCATCACCGTGTCCGCGTCCTCGCTATTAATGCGGCTCCACAGCTCGCTCTTGGCAATGTCTCCAGGCACTATCGCCCGCACGCCGTCATGCTCCGCCGTGGCCCCTTCCATCGTGTCCAGCCGCAACTCCGCCTCACGTTTTTTGGCATCAAAACCATGACAGGCAAAGCACTTGCCCGACAAAATCGGCCGAATGTCGCGATTGAACTCGAGCTTCGCCTCCTCCGCTCGAAAACGCCCGCCCGGCCAGGCGACCAGCCCCGCCGCACATAAAATCAAGCATGAACGCAGAGTATTCATCAGCAACCAGCGCAGGCATTACTTGCGCCCGATAAGGGGACGTGTCGGTGAATCACACCAACCCACGTCAGGCAGAGGCTAAAGGAGGGAAAATCTCGGCAGGCCAACCATCCAATGTGGACAACCGCTCCCCCGCGGTCAAGCCTTTGTCCGAAAGGCCAATCTCCAGCAGCCGAGCTACTTGAGCAAATCCCACTACCAGTCGTGGCAAACGGCCCTAATCGGCCAGCACCATCGTCCGCGCCTTTACGGGAAACTGCGGCGGATCGAGCATCGCCGGCCCTTCCCCCTTATCCAATGCACAGCGATTCCTACCCGCCTTTTTCGCGAACCGCATCGCTTCCTGAGCCCGCCGCAGCAGTTCCACGATCGATTCCGTATGAGCCACTTCAATCACGCCGCAACTGATCGTCAGGTCAAACTCCTGCCCCTCCCCTTCAAACGTCGTGGCCTCGACCGCTTGCCGCAGCCTTTCCGCCGTGCTCAACGCTTGATGCGGACCTGTATCCCCTTGCAGCACCAAGAACTTATCGCCAGCAATTCGTATCAGCCGTTCGAACCCTTGATCCTTAACGATAGTTTCCTGAACCAGCTTGCCCAGTGCGGCCAATGCCCGGTCGCCAAACTGTGTCCCCAGCCGTTGGTTGACGCGGCCAAACCGATCGACATCCACTACAATCGCGCTCAGCATTCTCGTCCGCTGCGGATCGTCGTTCCACCACCCGCCGAGCACATTCTCCAGGCCAATTCGATTCGGCAATTCCGTCGTCCCGTCCTTTTGCACGGCTGGAGGCAGCACCTCCAACGTCGCCCCGGCGCGAATCAGCGTCGCCAACATATCCGTAATGCGATCGCGAAGCACATGCACATGCAACAGCAAGCTCGAAACCATCTCGACGAGTTGTTTACTCTGATTTGCCGTCTCTTGGCCGGAGCTGAAATCCGTAAGCTGCTCGCACGCAGCCCGAATTTGCGCCGCCTGGTCCAGCAGCGCCTGCTCCAGCGCCGTCGCCACCTGCTCATGATCCCCCAGCCGCCCGTTGCGATCGCCCAGCATGTCGGCCGCTGCCGTCTGCTTGTCTAACCAATTTTGATTGACCAATCGCAATTCATCGGCCAGGCGGGTTACCGCTACGGCGTCTGGCGGCACCACCAAAGCCCGAGCCCGCGCCTCGGCCACCAGCAATTGATCGCGATAGCGATTCACATCCAGCCGCAACACATGCGCGGCCGCTTCCACAAAGGTGTGAGCCACAATCCCTTGATTCGAAAGCTGCACGAGCCAGCCCGCCGGAAGTTCGTCCAATCCTGCCACCATTGGCCGGCCACCCACGCCCACCTCGGCCAAGCTCGGCACCGCAACCGGCGTTTCAGCACGACTCACGGGAGCCACCGGAACCGCTGGCAGTTCTGCCGCGATGGGTGCCGCGCGACGGGGCAGGCGCAAGCTCCAACCGCTCCACAGCGGCGGCTCGGTCAGCGCCGCCGCCGCCAGGTAGCCCAGTAGCAGGTTGGCAATACCCAGTGCCAGCACGAATCCAACCATCGACATGTCTCCCGTTCGTAACTCAAAGGGGCGAATAACAATAGCTCATGCCGGCACTCTGCTGATAGCAACGGTTTTTTCTGTTTTGGCGGGCAGAAAAACTCTGCCGAACAAGGCAGCCGCAGGGCTTACCCACCTTGCCTTATCCGAACTGTATTGCCCCACCTCATTGCGCAAAAGTGACACAGACGATACACGTCGAAGAACCGGCATACGCCGTGCGGCCCTAAGCACGGGAACTCGCAGAACAGCCGGCCAGACGAGCAGAAATCAGACGAGCGGATTAAATTACAGGGGGCGGACGATGCGTCGCACGATTACCACATTGATGTTCCTGGCGGTCGGAGGGTTGGCTTTTGCCGCCCAGGCCGCCGATCCCGGCAAAACCAGCGGCGACTGGAATTACTACGCCGCCGGACAAAGCCGCTATCGAATTTCTGACGACGACGATGGTTCTGCCGCAAGCAACGCGACAGAACCCGCCGTTGTCTCTGCCGCTGTTGGCACGCCACAGACCGTGGTGCATGACCAACAAGCGGTGTATGTCACCGAAAGAACCAAATCCGCGGGCGAGTTGTTGCAAACCAACTACTTCGCTCCCGGTGCCGCCTGCGGTGGTGCCTGTGGCAGCAACAATTGCTGCAACAGCGGCTGCAATTCCTGCCTCAGCGACAGTTGCGGCTGCGATTGCTACACCAGCACCTTCCGCTTCGAGCTACTCGGCTGGTTCACCCGTGGCCGCAACACGCCGGCCCTGGTCACCACCAGCCCCACGGGGACCGACGCGTCCGACTCCGGTGTGTTGGGACTTCCCGACACCACGGTCCTGTACGGCAACGACCCCATCGGCACCAACATCCGCAGCGGTGCCCGCTTGACCTTCAGCCATCTGTTTAGCGATGGCATCACCGAAGGCACTTTGCGGTTCTGGGGCATCGAAGACGGCTCCGAGACCTTCGCCACCAGCACGGACGTTCGCGATATCATCGCCCGGCCGTTCTACAATGTCGTTCTCGTCCAGAACGATGCCTTCCTCGTGGCCCACCCAGATGTCGCCGCTCCCGGCAGCATCCGCGTGCTTTCTAAGAACGACCTGATCGGTGGCGACGCCTGGCTCAGCCGCACCCTGTCGGACGATGGATACGGCACGATCGATCTCTTGGCCGGCTACCAATTCAGCCGCATGGACGACTCCTTGGCCATCAGCAGCTCCAGCTCGCTGGTCGATCCATTTGCGTCGAACAACGGTGTCGCCCCAGGCACCGTTGTCACTGTCTCCGATTCCTTCCGCACGCAGAACGAGTTCCACGGTGCTTCGATGGGTGGTATTGCCCGCTCGTACCGCGGCCTCGTCACCCTCGAAGGCATGTTCAAGGTGGCGATGGGCAATATGCGTCAGTCGGTCATCGTGAACGGCAGCACCGGCACGACCCCGCCTGGCGGCACGACCACACCCAGCGCCGGCGGCTTGCTGGCCCAGCCCACCAACATCGGCAGCCAGCAAAACAACCGTTTTGCCTACGTGCCGGAACTCAATCTCAATATGCTCTACGACGTGAACCCGAACCTCCGGCTCATCGGCGGTTACAGCTTCATGTACTGGAGCAGTGTTGTGCTCGCCGGCGACCAGATTGATACCAGCCTGAACCTGACGCAGGTTCCTGGCCCGATCATCGGTGGTGGCTCGCCACAATCGAAATTCCAGCGGACCGACTTCTGGGTCCAAGGCATCAGCCTTGGTGCCGACTACCGCTGGTAGCCTACCAACTCGCGCCGGCTGAAGAGACCGGTGCCCCGCCTCACATCTTCTCGTCTTACTAACGCCTCGGTTGTGATCCCCTCACACCCGAGGCGTTGGCCGTTTCTTGTCCGTAGTTTGCGCTGCCATAGTCCCGTAGGGTGTGGCCAGCGAGCTTGCTCGCGACGGCCCACCATGAGCCTTGCAG
>JANNTN010000623.1:0-6261 GCA_031394445.1 Anatilimnocola sp. | reverse complement strand
GCCACCGTGGGCCGCTTCGCGCTGGCGCTGGCAATCACTGGGCCGATCTTCATGCTGACGAGCCTGCAATTGCGGGGCATCCAAGCGACCGATGCAACGGACTCTTATCACTTTGGTCATTATCTTGCGCTACGAATCGCCGGCTCCGTAGTGGGCCTTTTGGCACTGCTGCCGGTGATCGCATGGTCGGGCTATTCGTGGACTTTAGCAGGTGTGATTCTCGCAATCGGGCTGGGGAAAGCATTTGACGCCATCAACGACACGGTCTGTGGACTGGTGCAACGGAGCGAACGGTTGGATCGTGTCGCCTACGGCCGGACCATCGCGGGTGTCGGCTCGCTAGTCGGTTTAGGGGCCATGGCAGGGATCACCGGCAATCTCGTTTGGGCATCTCTAGGCTGGACAGCCGGGCATGGCCTTGCGCTGGCCCTCGCGCCGGTTTGGATCGGGGCAACATCGGCCAAGTGCGAAGCCAACGGACAGGCGACCAAGCGACTGAGTTGGGCCGAACTCGCGCCGATTTGGGATTTGCCGGTGCTGTGGCGGTTGATGCTACTCGCGCTTCCCATGGGCATCGTGATGATGCTGGTCGCCCTGTATCTCAACATGCCGCGTTACTTTATTGAAAACCAATTGGGTGAAGACGCGCTGGGTATCTTCGCGGCGCTGGCGTATCTCATGGTGGCCGGCCATATGGTCCTGCTGGCTGTTGGCCAGGCGGTGACACCACGTCTGGCGAAACTATTCGCAACCGGCGAAACACGCCGATGCGTAATGCTGATGCTCAAATTATCTTTGTTGGCCGCCTTGGGTGGAGTGCTTGGCGTAGTAGTGGCGTGGCTCATCGGCGATTGGGTGCTCTCAGTGCTTTATACGAAGGAGTATGCCGGCCAGGGTTGGCTCTTGGTGGTGTTGGCGGCCGTAGCGGCAATCCAATTCGTTAATTCACCGCTCGGCGAAGCGATGACAGCAATGCGACGTTTTCGTTCGCAGGTTCCGTTGCTGTTGGCGGTTACCGGTTCCACGGCGCTGGCAGCGTGGTGGCTGGTTCCACAGTATGGGTTAATCGGCGGGGCCTTGGCTTCAGGGGTTGGAGCGCTTGTGCAATTCGTGGGCTGTATCGGAATCATCGTCTGGGCCCTCCGGCTGAAATCGCGGGGGTTGCTGTAATGGTTCACTCCGCGAAACGCGTTCGGGTCTTGCAAGTAATTCATGGGTTGGTGCCAGGCGGAATTGAAACCTGGCTCGTGAATGTGCTGCGCTCGATCGATCGAGATCGCTTCCAGATCGACTTCGTGACCAGCACCGAAAAGCCCTGCTTTTACGATGATGCCGTTCGAGAGCTCGGAGCAAAGATCCATTTTTGCCCGGCCCCCAAATCGCCTTGGGTGTACGCTCCGGCGTTGCATCGGACGATTCGTCGCGAAAAATACGATGTCGTGCATGCCCACCTCGATCATTACGGTGGATTTGTGCTGCGCGTCGCGCAGGCGGCCGGAGTTCCCATACGGATCGCGCATAGTCACAGCGATACCTCACGCAAGCAAGCGCAAGCCGGTGCTGCCCGCAAGATTTATCTCTGGGCAATGAAGCGCTGGCTCAAGCGTTCCGCCACGCTGGGACTAGCCGTCAGTGAAGTGGCCGGAAAGTCGCTATTTCCCCAGTGGGGCCAGGATCTGCGCTGGAAGGTGCTGCATTGTGGAGTCGATACGCAGATTTTTCATGAGCGGCCGACCGAAGACGTGCGCGCCCAATTTGGCATCCCCCCGGATGCAATCGTGCTGGGCCATGTCGGCGGCTTTCGTGAGCCCAAAAATCACCGCTTTCTGATCGAGATCGCTGCTCAAGCTCTGCGGCAAAATCCCAAGGTTCGGCTGTTGCTCGTGGGAGACGGGCCACTCAGGCCAGCTATTCAAGAACAAGTCCAAGGCCTGGGTCTGGAACACCAAGTCATTTTCACCGGTTACTACCCGGACTCCCGAATTCCCCTCCGCGACGTGTTCGACGTCTTCCTGTTTCCGTCTTTATGGGAAGGGCTGCCGCTAGCGGTGGTCGAGGCACAGGCGGCAGGCGTTCCGTGCGTGCTTTCCGACCGTATCTCGACGGAAGTTGATGTGGTGACGCCGCTGATTACACGAATTAGTCTGGATCAGACAGCCGAACAATGGGCGAAGGCCGTACTCGGCGCGGCGGCAACCAACTTGCCGGCGGATTATGACCCTTTGGCGGAAGTCGAAACGAGCGGCTTTGGCATGCGAGATTCTGTCAAAGCCTTGCAAGATATTTATGCGGCCAACTGACCTGACATTGAACTCGGAGTTCGCGTTTAGCCCGGTCCAACCCCGGGCCGAGGGTGCCGCTGCGCTCGATCGATGGCTGATCGTCTCGATTTTCTTCTATCTGATCAGCCAAGCGTACCTGATTCCCATCGCGGCCGTGGGACCATCATGGACCTTATGGCCGCGATTTACCGACTTCGCCATCGGCATGATGGCTCTGGGGGTTGCGCTCAAGTTTTTGGAGGGCTTCCGTCTTCCAGCTCCCCATCGGGAGATTCTGGTTGGACTCCTGGTGTTCTTATGGCTCGCTGCCATGTCCGTGCTCATCTCGACGATTTTTCTGCCACGACTCTCGTACATCTTTCCGAAATACGATCAAGCGTTTCAATGGGGTGCCTACCAGATCGTGCGAATGGTTCAGTTCGTGCTGGTTTTTTGCGCGGCCTCGCTCGTTCCGATATCGCCGCGGACGAAGCTCTGGCTGGCGCGGGCCACCGCCTTGGTGCTGTTTTTTCTGTGTGTATCCGTCGTCGCCAACTATCTGAAAATTCTGCCGAACGAAATCATCATCGGCCATTTGCCGAGCGATAAGAGCGTCGCTGGCCCCTGGCCAGATTTCGGCTCGGAAGGGGACGGCTTGGGCACGGTGGGCTACAACCACGCCTATACGGCGGCTCAAGTGATGCTGGCATTCGCCTTCTACTTCAGCTTGACCGATCAACGACTGTCACTGGTGAGTGGCTTGCTATTGGTCGCTTCGCTGGTAGCAGTGCTCCTCTCGGGCAGTCGGGCCAGCTTGGGGGCGATGCTTGTCATGGTGGGTGTTTGCGTCTTTTTGTGGACGAGTCGCGGCTATCTGTTGCCGCTGATTTGGTTCTTGGTGGTTCTGGCCGCCTCGGCGACAACTTTCGTCGCCTTGCCCGGCGAAGTTTTAAGTCAAACCGCCCATCGAGTGCAAACGGCCAATGAAAAACTGCTTGCCAGGCAGGTGACCACGTTTAAGGGCTATAAATCCGAGAACCTGTCCGGACGAACCCAGATTTGGAAGAGCCGGCTCGAGTATTTGAATGAAGAGCCTTACCGCTGGATTGTTGGTGCGGGCTTCGGCAGTGCGGCGGTCAGCGGAAAAAACGCGCACATGTTGCCGTTAAATGTTATCGTCGAAGTCGGTATCATCGGCCTCGCGGTTGGCGTGGCGATTTGCCTGATCATCGGGCAGCAGCTTTGGCAACTGGAACCGCCGGGACGCCCGTTCTTTTGGAGTTCGGTGGCCATCTTGCTGACGTGTATGACGCAAGAGACTTTCTATCCGGTGCCGGCCCTCGGGCACTATTTGGGTTTTTATTTGTTCTGCTTGGCGATTGTGTTGCGGCTGGCCGTATCGTCTCGCACCCTCACAACCGATCGTGCGTAAACAATAAGGTTCAGAAGTCTGTAATTAAGATTCATCGCCATGGCTACGCACGACCCAATTCCATCTGCGACCTCCTTGCCGAGCCAGCCGGCATTCCTGATCGCAATCGATACGGAAGGAGACAACCTCTGGTCCCTGCCAACAGAAAGTGCGACGTTTAACGCCGCTTATTTGCCCCGTTTTCAGCAATTGTGCGAGCGGTTCCAATTGCGCCCCTCCTATTTGACCAATTGGGAGATGGTGCTATCTCCCCAGTATTGCGAATTTGCAGAAGACGTCTTGCGGCGCGATGCCGCAGAAATTGGGATGCACCTGCACGCTTGGAACAATCCGCCCTTGTCGTCAGTGGAAGTGGACAATCCGCGCCGTCAGGCATGTTTGATCGAGTCACCGCCTGACCTGATGCGCGACAAAGTCGCCCGCCTCACCGATATGCTCGAAGACACGTTCTGTACCAAGATGCTCAGCCACCGGGCGGGCCGCTGGGGGATGAACGCCGCTTATGCACGAGTTCTTGTTCAGCAAGGGTATCTCGTCGATTGCTCGGTGACGCCGGATATCCATTGGCAATACAAGTATGTCGATGGCACTTCCTGCGAAATTGATTACCGCGGCTTTCCGACGGATGCTTATTGGTGCGACTTGGAAAATTTCCAGAAAGTGGGCAATTCGCCGCTTTTGGAGGTTCCCATGAGCATTTTTTCCGGCGTTCAAAGCGTCTGGGCTCGGGCGCTGCGCAACCTGGCGCGCCCTTCGCGATTAGCGCGGCGAATTGTTGACCGCCTCGTACCAAAACATGCTTGGTTTCGCCCCTTCCGTAGGAATGTAGCTCAACTTCCGCGACTTCTCGATCGAGTAACAACGGAAGGGCGCGACTATATCCAGTTCACGATTCACTCGTCCGAGTTGATGCCGGGCGGCAGCCCTTCGTTTCCCACGGAAGCAGCGATCGAGCAGCTTTACGCCCGGCTGGAATCCTTGTTTTCGCTGGCGAGCGGCCGTTTCGTCGGCCTCACGTTGGCCGAGTATCATCAGCGTTTTGTACAGCAATCGTCTCGGTGCGGTTCTGCTTGCGAATTGACGTCCAGCTTGTCGCCGGGGAACTGAGCGATGCAAGTGCTGGTCAATGTCGAACACCGTTTCCGTCGCACGCCAGATGGCGCTGTCTGGACGCAAACACAATTTCCTTACCCGTTCTGGCAACGCTATCTGGAAGTTTTCGACAACGTGCGAATCGTCGCCCGCGTTCAGCCAGTGGACTCGGTTCCCAACGGCTGGACCCGCGTGGATGGCCCCCGTGTTGAGTTTCACGCATTGCCTTACTATCACGGCCTGGCGGGATATTTGTGGCAGCGATCTGCCGTACAGCGAGCCGTTCGCGCAGCTATCCAGCCCAATCAGGCGGCGATCCTCCGCGTCCATTCGCCCATCGGCCTGTGGATTGAAAAACATCTACGGCGTCAGCAGCGGCCGTATGGAGTAGAAGTAGTCGCCGACCCGTGGGATATGTTCTCGTCGGGGGCTACCCGTCACCCGCTACGCCCCTGGCTGCGGCGACACTTTGCCGCCGTGCTGCGCCGGCAATGCGACAGCGCTTGCGCGTCGTCCTACGTCACTCAGTCTGCCCTCCAGAAACGCTATCCGCCTCACCCTGGCCGCGTCACGACACATTACTCCAGCATTGAACTGTCAGCCGAGGATTTCCGGAGGGAGCCGCGAGCTTTCGAGCCTGGTCACCGAGCCCGGCTGATTACCGTGGGAGCGCTCGACCAGATGTATAAAGGGGTTGATGTGCTTATTCGTGCCGTTGCGGAATGCCAAAGGCAGCAGATTCCGCTTAGCTTGGTCGTGGTTGGTGACGGCCAACACTTGAAATCGCTCCAAGCACTAGCAACAGACTTAGGTTTGAAGCAAGATGGAGCCATCGAGTTCGTTGGTACTTTACCCGCCGGCGAAGAGGTTCGAAAACAGCTTGATTCCGCCGATTTGTTCGTTTTAGCCTCGCGCCAGGAGGGATTGCCGCGATCGATGATCGAGGCGATGGCCCGTCGGCTGCCATGTATTGGCACGAATGTCGGCGGCATCCCCGAGTTGTTGCCCGATGAGGACCGTGTACCGCCGAACGATGTTGCGGCCCTGGCCAACAAAATCGCCGAGGTGATACGCAACCCGCAGCGCATGGCTGTTATGGCCAACCGCAATGCCGTCAAGGCTGCGGAATACGAAGTCTCCCGCTTGCGTGACCGTCGCAATCAGCTCTATCGAGCAGTGCGTGATGCAACGACTATGAATTGACATCCGTTTAGGGCGGGACCGGCGAACCTGCGAACGCGGGTCCATCAAATACGGTCCTGCACAACTAACCAACAAGCCAAACAACTCCAGCCCATCTCGCCCGTCCCCGACCAAGCGATGTACCAGGAAATATAGAAATGCATGCCGTGATTCTTGCCGGTGGGCGTGGCCAGCGACTGGCACCCTATACCATCAGTTTTCCCAAGCCGCTGGTCCCCGTGGACGACATGCCGATTTTGGAAATTGTCCTCCGCCAACTGGCTGCGGCCGGCT
>JANNTN010000488.1:0-3458 GCA_031394445.1 Anatilimnocola sp. | reverse complement strand
CCCGGTCAGCGGATGCCGAGCGGGGAATTCTTGCAACGACACGCGGCCGCCGAGTTTTTCAAAATGGCTCTTGAGATACGCCTGCTGCCGGGCCATCCCTTCGGTGGCGCTGACGCGCGGGCCGATCGCACAGATTTCCTTGAGATACTGATAGGCTCGGTCGCCGCCGAACGGAATGTTGGCCTGCTTGAGCTTCGACGCCACCGGCCGTTGCTCGGACTCCGATTCTGAACCGCCGTTGTTGTTAAGGGCCAGGGCCAGGATCGCCACCAAACAGAATGCGGCCAGCAGGATATAGGTCCAAGGCACGGCTTGCGCACCGCGCGGCGAGTTCGTTTTGGTACCAGGAGAAAAACGAGCTTTGGCGGATGCGGACAAGATGGCCCGGCCTTCGCGAATCAGAGTTGATAACGGCAGGCTGGAAGCCTACCCCACATGTCAGCATAACCGGTTTTGGCGTGGCTTAACATGCGGTTTTTGGCTTAGAATCAGGCCGGCCTCCTACAGAAATAATCTCACACAGAGGCACAGAGGCACGGAGTCGCAGAAAGGGAAAGCTGTAATGATTTCACTTGAGGAAATTGGCGGGTTGCATCGGGAGTGCATTGAGCGGTGGCATCTGGAGCCTGTCGATAATCGGCATGAGGGCTTCTTAAAGGTCGTGTGCGAACAGCTCAGTTACAACTTCAAGCTGTGGCACGAGGAAGATAAGGCCCGCTCCCCCACCGCGACGGACACGGAAATTGCCCAGGTGAAGCGGGCCATCGACAAGCTGAACCAGCAGCGGAACGACTGGATCGAAAAGCTCGACGATTGGATCACCGAGGAGCTCGGTCGGCGCGGCGTGAGTGCCGCCGCCACCGCGCCACAAAACACCGAAACCATGGGCAGCTCGATCGATCGGCTCTCGATCCTCGCGCTCCGCATCTATCACCTGATCGAGCAACGCGACCGCATTGACGCCACCCCCGAGCACCGTGAAGGGGTCGCCCGCAAGCTCGCCATCGCCCTGGCCCAACAAGAAGACCTCTCCCGCTCCGCCCAGCATCTCGCCGACGATCTCTTTTCCGGCCGCAAAAAGCACAAGACCTATCGCCAACTCAAAATGTACAACGACCCATCGCTCAATCCGTATTTGTATAAGGCGGGGGTGGAGAGAGTAGGGAGTAGCGAATAGGCAGTAGAGAGTAGGAGTTAGTTGGGGAGGTTGGAAAGGTCGGTGAGGAGTGATTTGGCTTCGTCATTGTCGAGGCGACGGAGCTCGGCTTCGATTTGAGGCTTGAGGTTTTTGCTCACACGGCCGGCGATGAGGCGGCGGGCGATGGTGAGGGTGTTGGCGGGTTTTTGCAGGAGGCGAGCGGCGAGCTTGGTGGCGGCGTCGGGATCGGTGGTGCCAACCATTGAAATCGTTTCCAGGGCGGCGATCTCGACTTCGGGCGGGCCACCGGGATGCTTTTCGAGCCAGGTCACGACGGCATCTGCCTTGATCGGCGGATCGGCCTTCACGTTTTGGTAACAGGCAATTAAGCGGGCTTCGAGCGGGGCTTCGATTTTGACGAACAGGTCTTCTTCACCGGTTAACAGCGCGTCCAAAAAAACGGCCAGCTCGCGGGTCTTCAGAGCCTCGGCCGTGAGCGTGACAAACTCCTTCAGCCGCTGCCGTTCTTTCGGATCGGCATCGGGAAAATTCAACGCGACATCGAGATTGCCAATCATCAGCTCCCTCGCCGCTCCGGGAACCATTTCCAACGCCTGAGCATGAGCCGCAAACACTTCGGGCGGCGTTTTCTTGTCGTGCGTGACCGACATGGACTCAAAACCCCATTCGGCGGCATCTTCGACGCCAGCGGCGGCCAGCTTGCCTAATGCCAGTCGCAATACTCGCTGCGAGGCAGCATCACGCGATGAACTCAACACCCCCTTCACGGCGTCAGCAACCACGAGGAGGGCTTCGCGCTCCTCGGGTGGCTTGGCATAAATTGCGTCTGCCGCTTGCCGGTGCGATTGCGGATTTTCTTCCGCCAGCAATTGAAGAATCTCTGCCTGGCCCAATTTCGCCGGCTGAGCCAACAGACGACCTTGGCCTAATGCGGCGAACGCGACTGCTCCAAGCAACGGGAGCAGCATCGCGGGAACTCGAAAATTGCAAAGCATGGCAGGCCTGGCAAACGAGGAAACAAAAGCGTCTCTCGTTTATTGTGGCTGCTCATCCTTGGTCGTGAAAGCCGGATGACGCGACGCCATCGGCAGCTTCGGCAAATCGTTCGCCAAAATATCGTTGACGCTCCGCTCGATCGTGAGGCAGATTTCTTCCAGCCGGATGTCGTCTTCATCGTGACCGAACGGGTCTTCAATGTTTTCGGCGATCATTTCGATCCCGATCATGAAGTAAGCCAGCATCGTCACCGCGACCACTGTCCACCAGCCGAAAGTTTGGACGAGGCTCAGGGGCAACGTAAGCAGATAAATCGCGATCGACTGGCGAATGAACCAGCGATAAGAGATGGAGATAGGTGTTTTCTGAATGCGCTCGCACGCGCCGCAAATGTTCATCAGCGACGAAGCGTGTTCATCGAGAAACAGCAACTCAAATCCGCCGAGTTGGTCGTTCTGTCGCCAGGTTTCGAACTGCTCGTAGATGCAAGCGGAAACATACGCCGGAACGTGCGCCGGAACGTGGTGCGGATTGTAGTCAGCAAACCCGGGCAAATCGCCCAGTTGCACGCTGCCCCGCAAATGCCCTTTCAGCGCCAAGGCAAAATCGATCAGCCATCGTCCCAGCCGCTGCTTGTCCTCCAGGCTCGCCCGCACGCAAGTCTCAACCTTGATCGCCAAATTGCGGCTGTCGTTCACCAACTGCCCCCACAGCTTGCGGCCCTCCCACCAACGGTCGTAGGACGTGTTCGTGCGAAAGACGAGCAGCGTGCCCAGCACCAAGCCCAAAAAGCCGTGAAACGAGGCACCGACCAGCGTGACATAAACATTGGTGGATCGCTCGATCACAACCACGACCGCCGCATAAACCGCCATAGCCGCGACCGTGGCCCAAATGCGGCCGAAAATCGGCGTGTTGTGGAAGGACGTAAGAACCGCGACCCAGGGACGAAACATGAGTGGAGCTTAACCGGATGTTTGTGGAGTTGGGCCAATCACTTTTTGATAGGTCGCCTGGCTGTCGCCTGGGGCATAAAAGTCGTCGAGCACGGCGACAAGTTGATAGCCGCGATGCTCGTAAAATTCGCGAGTCGCCTGAAACTCAGCCCGCTGCGAGGTGTGCAGGAAAATACGCGTGCCGCCAGCAGCCGCGATTTGCTGCTCGGCCTCCGACAGCAGCAAGTGACCGATGCCGCGGCGCTGTTGGCCAGGTTCAACGGCCAGCCAATGGATTTCAAAGCTGCTAACCGTCAGCGGATTTCTGCCATAGCAGAGATAGCCGACAACCGCCTTCTTCTCCTCGG
>JANNTN010000399.1:0-4263 GCA_031394445.1 Anatilimnocola sp. | reverse complement strand
CCCACGCAAGACTCGCTTCCGGCTGCTGGCTAGGCTTTGCCGGGTGGATTCTCACCACTGGGTTCCTACGGAAGGTTTTAGGTCCGAATCACACGTTCCGTCCTCCTTCCCCAAGCTTTGCTTGGCGCAACTTTTTTTAAGATGTCACGCTCCCGCTCCACCCGTCGAAGTTCATCTTCGAGTTGGGCGACCCGGTCCCCCAAGGTGCGGCCAGCCGGCCCCGCGCGATGCAGGATCGCTTTCTTCCAGCTATACAGGACATTGGCCCCGGAGAGCCCCAGCCGCTCTGCCACCGACGGCGCTGAATGCCCATCCAGAAGCAATTGCACCGCCTCCTGCTTAAACTCCTCCGAGTACGAACGCCGCGTACGGACCTTTCGCTGCGGCTTTGCCTGTGCCATTGGATCGTCCTTCCTCTTCCTTGCAAAATAAGGGGTTGGACTGTCCACAAAAACCCAAGCACCTCAAGTTGCGATTCTCCCGTTCATTGACGAATTCGCACTATACAAGGAGTTTAAACAGGATGAACCTTGGGACAGTCGGCATAACAAGGAACTCATAGCAAAGATGCCGGAATTATTTAGAGTGAAGGGCAGTCAGGCAGGCCCAGGAATGACCAACTATCTGGGAGTGGGAGGGCCGCACGGAGTTCTTAGTGCGCCGACACCAACTGCTTCGCGCGGCCGCCCTGGAAACGGAATTCAAACTACAAGTATCGCTGATGGAAGGTCCGATACAGCCATGCTTGTTGAATCAAATGACGAAGCCGCGGTCCTATGGACCAAGCCCGAAGAGTGGATACCTAATGAGCGAGACCCTTTTCGTGGCCTAGCCCAACAAAATCGAGATGGTTTCTTAGTCGTTTTTGTGGATGGGTACATTCATCGATTTTCTCCAACTTTGAATGTGGAGACATTTAGGCGAATGTTGAGCCGGGATGATGGACAGTCAATTGATTTTGTTAGAGATAAGCCTTGAAATTAACTGCTTATGTTTTGGGTAAAGAACTTTAATTTGAATACAGGTGGAGTTCTCGGCGCATTGATCTTTTTCGGTGCCGCAATCGCGATCGTTTGCGTGATTTCCCAAAACGGGCAGATCCCGAACGTTGGAGTCTTGCCGTTTGTACTTGCCACCGCTGCTGGAGGGATGATCGGCAATTGGATCTGGAACTTTGCGTTCCCTCCAGCGGACCAACTCTAGCGGCGATCGAAAGCACACCAGGAGTTGGCAGCCGGTTCTGTTTTACAATTGCCCGCAATCTTGCGGTCAGGAACGGCATGACGTAGTATTACCAGTAGGAGTAATACCATGCGCGTCACGTCCAAAGGCCAAGTAACGATTCCAATCGAGGTCCGCGAGAAGCTCGGCATTCTGCCACAATCGGAAGTTGAGTTTCAATTGCAAGGAAACTCGGCACGTCTGGTTAAGGTACCGGCTAAAGCCTCGGGCGGCCGCGGTGCCGCCATCGTCTCGCGGCTCAAGGAAACGGGGACCGTCAAGATGACGACGGATCAAATCTTGGCGTTGACGCGAAAGCCCGGATGAGGGCGTTCCTAGCTATGAAAACAACACTCGTGGATAGCAATGTCTTGCTCGATATCGCAACCGCGGATCCGGTTTGGTTTGACTGGTCGTCCACCGCGCTCGCAAGTGCGGCTGACGAGTCGGCCTTGGTAGTAAATGCCCTGATCTATGGTGAAGTATCAATCCGCTACGAAACGATTGAAGAACTCGAAATTGTAATTCCCAGCTCGGAATTCCGCCGCGAGCAACTACCTTACGAAGCCGCCTTCTTAGCGGGAAAGGCGTTCTTACAGTATCGCCGCCGCGGCGGAGTGCGAACGTCCCCGCTACCAGATTTCTTTATCGGTGCCCACGCCGCCGTCGCCGGCTTTCGACTGCTCACCAGAGACCCCAGACGGTATCGAACCTATTTCCCAACGGTCGAACTCATCGCGCCCTAGCTCGATCCACGCTTTGTTAGAAAACTGAATCGCCGTGGCTGTCTTTTAAACCTAACCTCGCCAACCGCATGATGAGCCCCGCTCGTTGAATCCCGCGTTCCCTCTACAATGAGGCCAATGAACGCCTCACCAACTATTGCTTCCACCGCTGTCGCCCGTGTCATCCTTAAGCCCCGTAAGGCGCTGCCGTTCTACGGTCGCCATCCGTGGGTTCTCGCGTCCGCCATCGACCGCGTGGAACCGATCGGCATCCACGGCGAGCACCAGCTCGATATCGATGGCCAAGTGGTGGAGCTGTTAAACGACAAGAAAAGGTTCATCGCTTACGGCCTCTACAACAGCAAGAGCCGCATCGCCGTTCGCCTTTGTTCCTGGTCCGTCGATGAGCCAATCGACGAAGCCTTCTTTCGCCGCCGCCTCGAAGCCGCCATCGCCCTCCGTCAGCAAATCGGCTACGAGCCCGCCCAAGGCGCAGACAAATCGGAATCCGCCACCCGCCTCGTCTTCAGCGAAGCCGACGGTGTAAGTGGCCTCGTCGTCGATCGCTATGGCGACTATCTCGTCGTCCAACCCACCGCTCTTGGCATCGCACAGCGACTCGAATCAATCGTCCCCATTCTCCAAGACCTGGTCCAACCGCGCGGCATCATCCTCAAGTTCGACAAGGCGATGGCGAAGCTGGAAGGGATGAACAATAACTCTCAACAACTAGAAACAGAGACGCCGCAGAAAAGTACTCAACCGTCCGCCACCGCACCATTCACCGATGGCCACATCTGGGGCGAGCTTCCCGACGGTCCCATTACCATTCGCGAAAACGGTCTTGCCTTCGAAGTCGATCTCCGCGTCGGCCAAAAAACCGGCCTCTATCTCGACCAGCGCGAGAATCGGCTCGCCGCCGCTCACTATCTTTCCGGTCGCCGCGTGCTCGACATGTTCTGCTACACCGGCGGCTTCGCGCTCACCGCGGCCAAGCTCGGCAACGCCTCCTCTGTGCTGGCCGTCGATGGCAGCAAAACGGCCATCGCCCATGGGCAGCGCAACGCCGAATTGAATGGCATACAAAGTGTCCAATACGAATGCGCCGACGGCTTCAAGTTCCTCGACCAACTAGCCGAGCGCGGCGAAAAATTCGGCGCGGTGATCTTGGACCCCCCAAAATTCGCGAGAGGCCGCGGCGGCGCCAACCAGGCCCTCATGGCCTATCACCGCCTCAATCGCATTGCCGTTAGCCTGCTGGAACCGGGCGGAATCCTCATTTCCTGCAGTTGCACCGGGGGTGTCAGCCGCGAGGATTTTCTCCTCATGCTGTCGGGCGTCGCCCAAAAGAGCAGCCGCGACATGCGCATTCTTCAAACCCGGGGCCCGGCCCCCGACCACCCCATCTCGGCCACCTGTCTAGAAACCGAGTACCTGAAATGCGCAATTTGCGAGATTAGATAACTGGTGACGGATATAATGCGACCACGCTGCGGGGCAAAGCGTTTAATCTATGGGGTATTGCGGAACGTTTTTGCCCGGCTCGTGGGTTGAAATGCGATCGGGACCGGAACCCTGGCTGCATTTTTTTAAGTAACAGAGAAGGCCGCAAGTCATTCCCCTGGCTCATCTTATGCTCTTCACGGGTGATCGTTCTGTCGGTTATTGGGAACTTCCTCCAACTGGGGTGCGTCTAAACGGAACAAAAGTGGAACTGGACGACGGAGAGTTGATCCGGGCTGCTTGCCAGGGCGAAACCGCCGCATTCGGCGTGCTCGTCAGCAAGTATCAGGCCCGGCTCTGTACGTCGCTCACCCACGTTTGTGGCTCAGTTGACGACGCCGAGGACATCGCCCAAGAGGCGTTTGTCCAGGCTTACGTCAAATTGAGGTCTTTCGCCGGTGGCAGCGCCTTTTACACGTGGCTTTATCGCATTGCGGTAAACGCCGCGATTAGCCGCCGGAGGAAGAGACGGGAGCAAACTTCCGTCGATACAAGAAAAGACACTGTTGGCCTGGAACCGTTGGATGACGGCGAACGGGCCGACGAACGGCTGCTCCGCGAGGAGCGGGCCGTGCAAGTACAGCGGGCTCTGAGCCGCCTCAGCGACGAGCACCGCCAAATTCTCGTTTTGCGAGAAGTGGACGACTGTGATTACGACGAGATCGCCAGCATTTTGCAGCTTCCCGTGGGAACGGTTCGCAGCCGTTTGCATCGGGCGCGCCTGCAACTCAAGGAGCAACTCGACGCGATCCTAGTGGACAACACAATTGGGGAAACGACGACACACGTCTGACCGTCCGGAAGCATGCCTCGT
>JANNTN010000374.1:0-2727 GCA_031394445.1 Anatilimnocola sp. | reverse complement strand
CACCGTCACTGAGTCCTACGGCAACGGCTTCGTCTCGCAGATCGACCTCTTAGACACCAACGACGTCCTGCACACCGTCTTTTCGGGTGCCGATCCCACCACGACCAACCAGATCAAGAATTTTCACATAGACTTCCCCATCACCGATTACCTCGTCAAGGGCGTCAAGGTCTATGTCGATGGCACGCGCAACACCCAAACCCACGAACAGATCGACGCCGTCCAGTTCCACGGATTCGATCCCACCGCCAGCGTAAATTTTGGCGAAACGACCCTCGGCGCGCCCGCCGCCCCGCGCGGCCCCGCCTTCACCAGCACACCCATCGCCACCGCCGAGGCGAACGAACTCTACTTCTACCAATCCAAGGTCCGCAATCTCGACGGCCGGCCTCTTACGTTCGATGTCCTCGTCGCTCCCGCCGGCCTCGCCATCAATTCCGAATCCGGCGGCCTCGCTTGGGTTCCCACCAGCGATCAATCCGGCCCCAATCGTGTCATCATCCGCGTCACAGACGACCGCGGCCTCGTCGCTATCCAAGATTTTTCGATTCAAGTCGCCGCAGGCCCCACCGCGCCTATCATCACCTCCCTGCCCGGCACGAAGGCCGTCGCCAACACCGCATATCAATACGCCGTCCACGCCCAGGATGCCGAAGGCGGCCCGCTCGTCTTCGCCCTCGTCCCGAATCAATTCCCCACCGGCATGTCGCTCAACTCCGAAACCGGCCTCATCACCTGGCTCCCCACCGGCGGCCAGGCCGGCCCGGCTCACGTCGAGTTCACCGTCACCGATCCCACCGGCCTCTCCGATACGCAAGCCTTCGACATCGCCGTCGCCGCCAGCGCCACCAACAACATACCCAACATCACTTCCTCGCCCCGCCTGCTCGCCGGCTTACAGCGTGCCTACCGCTACCAGGTCGTCGCCAACGATTTCGACGGCGATCCTCTCACCTACTCGCTCCCCACCGCCCCCAACGGCATGACCATCGACGCCTCCGGTGTCATCCGCTGGACCCCCGCCGCTCTCGGTTTGTTTCCCGTCATCGTCCAAGTCAGCGACGGGCGCGGCGGCCTCAAAACCCAATCGTTCGACATCGAAGTCATCAGCCAACTCGACAACGCCGCCCCCCTCTTCACTTCCATTCCGCCTCAAGCCGTCGAAGCCGGCTCGCTCTTCGCCTACCACGCCACCGCCATCGATCCCGACGGCGATGCCATCGCCTATGTCCTCGATCAAGGCCCCGCCGGCATGTCGCTCGATCCCGTCCGCGGCACACTTCGCTGGCAAACCTCCACCGGCCTCCGCGGCGATTTTGCCGTGACTCTCCGCGCCCTCGATCCCTACGGCGCAGAAGCAATCCAATCCTTCACGCTCGCCGTCCGCTCGGCGAGCGCACCCCCCGCCATCACCTCCATCCCCCCCACCGAAGCCGCAGTCAACGTCCTCTACACCTACAACGTCATCGCCGCCGATCCCTTCGGTCGCCCGCTCACTTTCAGCCTCTTTGTCGTTCAAAATGGCCTCACCTCCATCCCCAGCGACATGACCATCAACCCGGCGACCGGTGTAATCACCTGGACGCCCACGGCACAGCAAATCGGTGCCCGCAGCATCATCGTCCAGGTCGATAACGACGCCGGCGGCTCGGCCAGCCAAGGTTTTGACATCGTCGTCACCGCCACCGGCGTCAATCGCCCGCCGGTTATCTCCTCCACCGCCCCCGCCACAGCCACCGTCGGCCAGCAATACATCTACGACATCGCCGCCACCGATCCCGAAAACCTCTCGCTCCATTACGAGCTCCGCACCACCCCCCTCCCCGCCGGCTTATCGCTCAACCCCAATACCGGCTGCCTCACCTGGACCCCCACCGCCGCCGACATCGGCACCATCCAAGTCACCGTCGCCGCCCTCGACCCCGCCAATGCCGCCGCTTTGCAATCCTTCCTGCTTACGGTTCTTCCCGTTAATCGCGCTCCCATAATCAACTCCACCGCTCCCACCAAACCCATCTCCGGCGGCGCAACCTTCCGCTACACCGTCGCCGCCACCGATCAAGATTTCGACACACTCAGCTACACGCTGACCCAATCCCCCAGCGGCATGACCATCGATGCCTTCGGTCGCATCACCTGGCTCACTCCTCCGCGCACCACCCAGCAAGGCCCGCTCACCGTCCCCGTCACCGTCGCCGTCAGCGATGGCCGCGGCGGCAACCTCAACCAGCAATTCACGATTCAAGTCATCCCCGACACCACGCCCCCCAAGGTCACCGTCGTCCCCGCCACCAACCTGGTCTATTTCGCCCATTCCCTCACCGTCCGCGTCGCCGCCAGCGACGATGTCGCCATCGCCTCCCTCTCGCTCAAGATGGGGAACCAGCAAATCCCGCTCGACCAAAATGGCATCGCCGTCATCCCCTACCCCGGCACCGCCTCCAGCATCCAAAACCTCACTGCCACCGCCACCGACACCTCCGGCAACACCGCCACCGGCTCCAACTCCGTCCGCTTCTTCAACGGTGCCGACGAACTGAACTACCCCGACGTCTCCATCGCCTCCCCGACTGACTCCGGCGTCGTCTTCGGCCCCACCGACGTCATCGGCACCGTGTCCGGCCCCAGCATCACCGAGTGGCATCTCCTGGTCCGCCGCGAAGATGCTGCCGTTACTCAGGATGGCGAAGACACCTTCGTCGAAATCAACTCCGGCACCGGCCCGGT
>JANNTN010000355.1:0-13927 GCA_031394445.1 Anatilimnocola sp. | reverse complement strand
GTTCGTTTCACAATTTCATACCGCGGCAACTCGGCCGTCAGTTCGCTTGCCTTCTTGTCTCGTTCGGCCATCGCTGCCAGCACCAGCGCCATGCCGACAAAGCTATCGCGTACCAGGCCGACACGCGGATCGATCGGCCCGCCGTTTCCTTCGCCGCCAAAAACGGCCTGCACCGCCAGCATCTTATCGACCACATTCGCCTCACCCACCGCCGACCGATAAAACGGCACGCCGTATTTCTCCGCCAAGTCCTGCGTCATCCGGCTGGTGGCACAATTCGTCACAACTGGGCCTTTTCGCCGCCGCAGCACTTGATCGACGCACAGCGCCAGCGTGTATTCCTCCCCGATGTATCGCCCCGTCTCGTCGATGATCGCCAGCCGGTCGGCATCGGGATCTTGGCAAAAGCCAATGTCGGCTTTTGCTTCCACCACTTGCCGGCCAATCCCCGCCAGATTCTCCGCTGTCGGCTCCGGCTTATGCAAAAACAGACCGTTCGGCTCATCCCCCACGCTTAGCACATCGCAGCCCAGGCTCAACAGCAGCCGTACCCCCAGCACGCTCCCCGAACCGCAATTACTATCGAGCAGAATTCGATAGCGACGCTTCGCAATCGCCACTCCATCGACCGTGCTCAACACCGTCGCCATATGCCTCGTGACGGTATCTTCCAGCGTATGCATCCCTCCCGTGCCAAAGCCGCCACCAAACTGCGTCGCCTGATACTCGGCCAACACCTTCCGTCCCAGCTCCGCGGGAATAACCCGCCCATCCGGTCCAAACAGCTTCAGACCGTTGTACTCTGGAGGATTGTGGCTGGCCGAAATCTGCACGCCCCCAGCCGCCCGATGCTCGCACACCAGCACCCCCAGCGTCGGCGTCGAGGAAATCCCCGCGTCCAAAATTTGCCGTCCCGCCATGCCCAAGGCCGCAACCACTCCCGCCCGAACCTGCGGCGCGTTCGCGCGGCCATCCCCGCTCACGACGACTGGACCCGGCCCAAGTATCTTCTCGAACGCCGCCACATACCGCCCCGCCACCTGCGAAGTCAGGCTTTCGCCTACGATTCCCCGCAAGCCCGAAACGCTGATAATAAGCTCACTCACGCAAACCTCCCTACAACCATCGAATTGACCGCAAATATACCTCGCGGAACGGAAAGCAACGCATGGACAAAGCGCAACTTCTCTTCTGGAAGCCCGGACCCAACGTCAAACTCTCCCCCCCAGAGATCGCCCGCGAGCTGGTTTGGGGCGAAGAAGTCGAAGGCCTGATCGACCTGCCCGTTCGCGAAATCATCGACCGGCTCAAGGCCGAATTTCCTCAGCACGAGGAAAAATCGGGCCTGCTCATCTGCCGTGCCGAAGCCGGCACCTGCGAAATCACCTGGGCCTGGCAATACCTCCGCGCCGAATACCACGACCTGCCCCCCACCGCCCGCGATCTTCTCATCGAAGCCATCGAATCGTTCGACTGCATGGCGTATGAAGCGGGACGCGAATAAGCCTGGATCGTCCTAGGGTAGCAAGCTGTTGACAGCAATGGAATTCGTCGGAGCCGCCAGAGCGCTAACAGTGGCCGCCGCGTCGAGTGATTGGTGCGAACGATAATACGCGCCAAACGGCTTAGCCGCGTCAATGGTGGGATCTCGGAAAACGTGTAGTTGGCGGTTCACGAGATCGACGACCCAGTATTCATTAATGCCGCCGGCGGCGTAGAGATTGGCTTTGTCGCCGGTGTCATAGGCGAGCGACGAATCGGCGATTTCGACGACCAAGACTGCGGTTCTTGGATGTACGGCGCTGTAATCTCGCGGCGATCCCCTCACCACCGCCAGATCAGGCATGGGATCGGTTGACAACCCGAGCACCAGAGCCATTTGACCGCGAACGCAGAACCCCACCCCGAACACGATTTGCAAGATTGCTTGGGTTAGCATCAAGCTCGTGTCGTGCGGAGGATTCGGGTTCGGCATTTCGAGTATTTCCCCTTCGACCAATATCAGCTTCTTGTTTTCTAAGGCCGGTTCACCGCAAATTGCATGAAACTCCGCCACCGTCCACCGCTTGGGTTGCGGGACGCGCACGAATGTTGACGCAGCAGATAAAGTCGTCGCTGTGGACATATGCCTTATTGTACTCCCCTGCGCCTTAAACGCCCTCCAAGAAACCGAAGCCGGTGCTTACTTAATTTTCGGCAATTCCTGATGCTCTACTTCTCCCCAATCAGCTCCAAACAAATCAACCGATCCTTCCCCCGCAAATACAAAAGCCCGTGCGAAACTATCGGCGCGGCCCAGCATGGATAGGTCAGCACCGGCTCCTCTCGGCCGAGCAATTTCTTGCCAATTGCCGGATCGGCATAATCGACGGCGGCCACCAGGTCGGCCTTTTCCGGCGTCAGCTTCAGCAGCCAGAGTTGGCCGTACTCCCCCATGCAGAGAAAGTGGCCGTCGATTGCCAATAGCGACGTGCGGGCCATTCGCGGCTGATCCCACAGCACCTTGCCGGTTTTCCATTCGATGCACCGCAGCGTCGCCGTCTCGGCGTGTCGTCCTGAGCAGCCGTAGAGGTGGCCATCCATAAAAACAGGCGTGTTCCAGTGCGTCATCATGCTCTTGTCGCGCTTGCGTGGATCATCTTTCCACACCACTTCGTATTTGCCGGGCGAAACTTTGAGGAGCGAGCTTCCTACGCCGTAGCACTCGCTTACCAGCACTTCGTCGCCAGCCACCACGGGCATGCTGGCGTTCACGCTTTCGAGTTGCTTGTCGCGCCACGGATAATGAAAGTCAATCTTGCCGGTCGCCGGCTCAAACGCGAGCAGCCCACCACGGCAAAAAGCAAAGCACCACCGCCGGTCGCCAATGGTCGCCAGCTTGAGCGACGCATAGCTCGCCAGCTCGTCGCCAATCTTGTACTTCACTTCGCCCGTGCGTTTGTCGAACGCCACAATGCCGCTGCCGTTCGCTTCGACCCGGTCGAGTTGGCCGGGCGCGATACGATGCGACTCGGGCGGGCTCCCGCCGACCATTACGATCAATAAGTCTCCTTCGACCACCGACGTGCTGCCTACGCCAAAAAAATTCTGGATGACGCCGAACTCTTGGTGGAGATTTTTCTGCCACAGCGGCTTGCCGTCTTCCACGCGGCAGCAAGCCAGCACCCCGTCCACGCCAAACGCATACACGCGGTCGCCGTCGATCACCGGCGAGCAGCGCGGACCGTTGTTGTACTGATACAGATCCTCATATTCGGTCGGAAACTCGTGCTGCCACTGCTCCTTGCCCGTGACGGCATCCAGACAGTACAGCCGCGACTTGTCGCCGAACCGATCGAACTGAAACAATTTCCCGGCCGCGATTGTCGGAGCCCCATAACTCGTCCCCAGCTTTACCTCCCACACCAGCTTCAGCCCACTCTCACTCCACTTCGTAATAATGCCAGTTTCTGGCGACTTACTATCTTGATTCGGCCCCAAAAAAATCGGCCAATCTTCACCCTGTTTTCGATCCCCCACAGTGCCAGTCGCTTCTTTTGCTGCCGTCTTCGCAGCAGTTGGCTGCGCCTCAGGCTCAACCACCGCCGAAACCGCCTGGCCACACCCTGCGAGAAACAGCGAAAAGCTCACACAGAGGTACAGAGGCGCAGAGAGATTATTGAACCTTGCTGCTCTGTGCTTCCGTGCGTCTGTGTGAGAATTCATGTCAATTGTGTCTTTGAGTTCGCAAATGTAAACGACGCGAAATGCCAATATAAAGTACTTACCGCCAGCCGCGAAATGTCCATGAGCGGTGTACGATGTATTGACGATTCGATTTCGTTAGCCCGATTGCTGATTGCTCGCATGGACCTTGAAATCTCGCCCAATGTGAAAATCCCCGACGCCGAGTTGCGATTCTCCTTCGCCCGCAGCAGCGGTCCCGGCGGGCAGAACGTCAACAAAGTATCGAGCAAGGCCATTCTCCACTTCGACGTGCTAAAGAGCCCCAGCCTGCCCCCTGCCGTCCGCGAACGCTTTAAAACAGCCTACTCCAGTCGCATCACGACCACCGGCGAGATCGTCATTCACAGCGAGGAATACCGCGACCAGCCCAAGAACATCCAATCCGGCCTCGACAAGCTGCGGCAAATGATCCTGGCCGTGTTGCATCCGCCAAAAAAACGCCGCCCCACCAAGCCCACTCGCGGCTCCAAAGTCCGCCGCCTCAACGAAAAAAAATCCCGCAGCCAGGTCAAGCAAGGCCGCCGCTTCAAACCAGACTAATACTTCATTGAAATGCCATTACGTCGCGAACAGCAACCCACCAGGCAGACAGCGTCGCGACAATCGAAGCCGAAAACCAAATCCCAACAACTAACAGCGGACGTTGCAGCGGCTCCGCTCCGAACCACCCTGGGTCCAACCACTGCGCCACCCCCAATCCAGCGGCGGCCAGCGCAAAAGCCAACAGTCCCGCATGCAGTGGCCGGCGGATGATGCACGTCGAAACAACGCCAGCCGAGAAAATGCCGAACCAGCCGAGAACAATAAAGAAAACGACCAGCAACTCTGAACTGGGAATGCTTGCCCGGGTGCCAAAATACTCAATCAACCAAAAGCAAATGACAGCCGGCAGCCCAATCGCCACAATTAGCGAACCGAGCGCAATGAGGTACTTACTCCAAAACCAGAGCGTCGGCGAGATCGGTCGAGAACGCCAAAACGTATTGACCTTCGGCTCCAGATCGCCAGCAAAAGCCACCACACCCAAAAGCAGCGATAGCAAAAATCCGCCCAGAAAAATAAAGATCACGAAGAGTCGTCCGACATCCACAACCCAGGTCGTGTTGCTCGGACTGAGAACATGTCCCACGGTCCCAAAGCCGACGCTGAGCAAAACCGCGATTCCCAACACCAGCAGCACCAGAGGTGTCGTTTCACAAAGCTGTTTGACAACCAGCGATGCCAGCGGCGACGCGAACTGACCGGAGATCCAGGTGCCTTCTCGCCGGCTCTCCCGGGATTGCACCGGCCGAATCGCCGCACCGTAGCGTACGATAAAAGTCGCCGCGAGACTTAGCATCGCTATCGCTGTGAGCGGCATCCAGAACAGTGGCGACCAACCCGGCAACTCAGGATCGGCCGGGCTGAAAAACAGATAAAACGGCGGCCCCAAAAATACGAGCAGCCCCGCTCCTTCCCAGCGCGATTCTTGGAACACAACAGCACCGATAGCCGAGCAAACACCCCAGATTGCTAAAACCAAAATGCCAACCCCGGCTGCCAGAAGCTCAGTGCGCTGCCCCAAGCCAAACGTCGCTGTCGTCAGCGCGATATGTACGACGACCGTCAGGCAGATAGCGGCCATGACCCAAACGTCCCGCACTTGATTCGAATCGACTGTTGCGACGGGCCGCACAAAAAATCCAACTAGACTGATTGCGAGAATCGGGATCGAAGCCGCGACAACAATGACCAGCAGCTTGATTACTCCAACCACTGCCGGCGAAACCGGCAATGCTTGCATAAAGCCGGCGGAACGATTCGCCCGCTCCCCCGCAGCCCCCCACATGCCAAAACAGATGCCTCCCACCAGGGAATACACCGCCAACATGAGTACTACCCAAAAGAAAGCGGTTTCCCGTTCGCGAACAAACGCATACAGAGGGGGCGCGATTCCAATCGCCACCATCGCCAGTACGTTCCACCGCAGCTCGCGAGATTCTTTCCAGCACAGAGCGCCCAGCATTGATGACATTAATCAGCTCCAGCAGGTTGGCTCAAACGGGAACCGTCAACCGAGATTCGCGCAGCGGCTCACCGGGAGATTCGGTTCGTCCCGCGACATATGCCGCGAAAATGTCGTCCAGATTGAGATCGATCACGCGAAAGCGAGTGCCATCGATCGTCAGTCGTTCGATTGCGGCGGGAGCGTTTTGAACCGTCACGGCGACTTCGCCCCGCTCGCGGCGCACATCGAGCGCTTTGAAAGCACTCAAATGTTCGGCATAGTCCTCAGCCGAGAGAACGATCTGTTTCACGTCGTGTCGCAGCGACTCGGTCGCAGCATGCTTGACGATCACGCCGTCTTTCAAGATCGCGACGGCATCGGCGATGGGCTCGACTTCGTATAGCAGGTGCGAGCTATACAGCACCGTCGCCCCTTCCCCTTGCAGGTGCGCGATCAAGTCGCGATTGAATTCCTTGCGCATGATCGGATCGAGCCCCAAGGCCGGGTCGTCAAGAATGACCAGTTCGGGCCGGTGAGCCAGCGCCAGAATCAGCCCCAGTCGCACGTTTTGCCCCTTGGAAAGGTGCTTGATGCGTGTTGTCGTCGGCAGGTCAAACTGCCGCACGTAGCGTTGGGCCAGGTCGCGGTCCCAGCGGCGATAGAACGGAGCCATGAAGCCCAAAATTTCGGGAACGGTCATCCAGCCGAACATCTGCTGGTCTTCGGCCAAAAAACCGACCGTTTCGCGCACCTTTAGCGCTTCGTATTGCGGATCGCGGCCGAGCACGGCCACCGAGCCGCTATCGCGCTGAATCAGGCCCAGCAAGAGGCGGATCAGCGTGGTCTTCCCCGCGCCATTGCGGCCCAGGAGGGCAAACATTTGCCCCCGCTCGACTGCTAGACTCAGCCCGCTCAGCACGGGCCGTTTCGCAAAAGTCTTATGAACATTCTGAACGTGAATCACAGAGTCCGACATGCTTTAACCTCCCGTCGCAACGGGTGCCGCCGACTCGGCAGGCCCCAGTGCTGCGTTTGCTTCCAGCGCCTCGTCGCAGAGTTGCCGTACTTCTTCTGGAGAAATCCCCAACATCAAGCCGCGGCGCACGATCAGCCCCAGCTCATCCAAAAACTGCCGCCGCTGCTTCTCGTACCGCCGGCGAGAAGCATTGCCGGCGACAAATGTTCCTTCGCCGTGTCGCATGTCGAGCAAGCCATCCGCCGAGAGCCGCTCGTACACGCGGAGTACCGTGTTCTGATTGACGGTCAATTCGCGGGCCAACTGCCGCACGGAGGGAAGCTGATCGCCCACTTTCAGTGACCCGGCCGCGCAGAGCGCGGCAATCTGCTCGGCAATTTGCCGCGAGATGGGCGTCGATGATCCGCGCTCGATATGCAAAAACACGGCTGTTCCTCAAGTGACTACACATATGTAACAGTATGCAGCGCCGTTTGTCAAGACTTTTGCGACGCCATTTTCTTCCCGAACGCTTCGGGGTAGCTTGGCTCGGCATGAAATACGAACCGCTCCTCCACATCGTCCTCTACCAACCGGAGATCCCGCCAAACACGGGCAATATCGGCCGCACCTGCGTGGCGATCGGGGCCAAGCTGTGGCTGATTGAGCCGCTGGGCTTTCAGATCGACGAAAAGCAACTCCGCCGCGCCGGCCTCGACTATTGGCCGCTGCTGGAATGGGAAGCGGTTGCATCGTGGGATGTCTTAGCCGCTCGTCTGGCCGCGCCCCTCGCCGCCAACCGCGCCTGGTTCTTCACCAAAACGGCGACACGCTTTTACACCAGCATCGCCTTCAAAAAAGGGGACGTGCTGGTTTTCGGCAGCGAATCATCCGGCCTGCCGCCCGAAATTTTGCAGAGATACGCCGCGCAAGCCGTCCGCATTCCCATGCGCCCTGAAGTCCGCAGCCTCAACCTTTCTGCCACCGCCGCCGCCGCCGCGTACGAAGCCGTGCGGCAGATTCAGCCACCAATAATTTAAGTAGAACCGTTTTGGGAGTTGGGTCAGTGCGTGTCAAGCGAGTGCATTCGTGGGGATTCACTCGCACGCGGAGGCGCTCGCATGGCTCGCAGGCTGGCGGCCACCAAGTGCGGCGGGGCGTTCCTCGTGTTCCTGATCGCGCTGCTGAAGCAATATGTCGGGCGGCGCATCATCCTGGCCTGCGACAACGGACGCTTTCACAAGACCCACGCCGTGGAGCAGTGGCTGGCCGAGCATCGCGACCAGATCACCATCTATTGGCTGCCACCGTATAGTCCCAGTCTGAACCTGATCGAACGCTTGTGGGGACACTTGAAACGCACCGTGTTGGCGAATGTCCTGTACGACAGCCTGGACGATCTCGTGGCCGGCTTTCGCCACGGCATCCGCCGCTTTACCGGCAACCGCGACGCGATGGGATTCATGTACAATCACGACGACCTCACCCAAGAACTCCGACGCACAGCAGCCTAAAACATTCCTCCGGACTACTTAGCAGGTAGCGAGCATGAAATATTCCTTTTCGCTGGTAATGATCGCAATGTGTTGCTCCATCGGATTGGCGATGGAGTTGCCTCGTAGTAGCCCGGAAGCGCAAGGCGTGTCGTCGGCGGGCATCCAGTCCTTCATTGAGGCAGCCGACAAGAACTTGGACTCGCTGCACAGCTTCATGCTCGTGCGGCATGGGCATGTGGTGGCCGAGTGTTGGTGGGCGCCTTATAAGGCCGAGTCCCCCCACTCTCTGTTTTCGTTAAGCAAGAGCTTCACTTCCACCGCCGTCGGGCTCGCCATCGCGGAAGGCAAGCTGCGGCTGGACGATCCGGTGCTCAAGTTTTTTCCCGACGATGCTCCGACTGAGCCGAGCAATAACCTGAAGGCGATGCGGGTGAGCGATTTGCTCCGCATGTCCACCGGCCATCAGACCCAGCCGCCGCGGCCGGCGCAACAGGTTTGGACCAAAGTGTTCCTCTCTCATGACGTGCCGTTCAAGCCGGGCACGCATTTTCTGTACAACACGTCGGCCACGTATATGCTGTCGGCCATCGTCCAGCAGGCGACAGGCCAGAAGCTGCTCGATTATCTGCAGCCGCGACTGTTCGAGCCGCTGGGAATTGCAAACCATACGTGGGAAGAGAGTCCGCAAGGCATCAACACGGGCGGGTACGGATTGAGCGTTCGCACCGAAGATATCGCCCGCTTTGGCCAGTTGTATTTGCAGAAAGGGAAGTGGCGGGGCAAGCAACTGGTTCCGGCGACGTGGATCGAGGCGGCAACGGCCCGGCAGACCTCCAACGGAAGCAATCCAAACAGCGACTGGGACCAGGGCTACGGCTATCAATTTTGGCGCTGCCGCCACGGCGCGTATCGAGGGGACGGAGCTTTCGGGCAATATTGCATCGTGTTGCCCGAGCAAGACGCGGTCATTGCCATTACCAGCGGTGTGAAGAACATGCAGTCTGTTCTGGACATCGTCTGGGACAAACTTCTGCCGGCACTCAAGTTGTCGTCGCTCCCGGCTGACGAAGCCGCGCAGAAGGGGCTTCAGCAAGCACTGAAAGGTTTGTCGTTACGAGTGCCGGTTAGTGCTGGCTCTCCGACTAAAGCACCGCAGAAGAAGTTTGTTTTTCCGTACAACGAACGCAAGCTGGAAGCGATCGCATTTTCCGTCGATGACAAAATCGACGCTCCACCCGCGTTGGTTTTGCGCATCGACGGAACCGAGCACCGCATCGCCTGTGGACGGGGGGAATGGTTGCCGGGAAGAGTGGCGTTGGGCTCGCCGGCGGCGCGGCCAGCGGCAGTGAGCGGGGCGTGGACCGCCGACGACACGTTCACGGCCAAAATCTGCCTCTACGAAACGCCCTTCATCACCACGATTCGGTTGAAGTTTGCTGGCGATGAATTGCGTTGCAATGTCGAAGCGAATGTCGGGTTTGGTTCGACAAGAGAAGTGGAGCTGGCTGGTAAGGCGGAATGAGGATGAGCGCGAGATGTGAGTTTGTAAGCGATTAACAAGTAGGAAGCATCATGGAATACAGGCAACTCGGACGGTCGGGATTCAAAGTTCCCGTACTCAGCTTGGGCACGGGCACCTTTGGGGGCAGTGGGGAGTTTTTTCAGGCTTGGGGAAAGACGGAAGTAGCAGAGGCGACGCGGCTGGTCGATATTTGCCTGGAAGCCGGCGTCACGATGTTCGACTCGGCTGACATCTACTCTAGCGGCAAGGCTGAAGAGGTTCTGGGGCAGGCGATCAAGGGACGGCGGGATCAAGTTATCCTCTCGACGAAAGCTACGTTTCGGGCTGGAAAGGGTCCGAATGACGTGGGTTCGTCGCGTTATCACCTGATTCGCTCGGTCGAGGGCAGTTTGCGACGGCTGGAAACCGACTACATCGATTTGTTTCAGTTGCATGGCTTCGACGCGGTGACGCCTGTGGAAGAAGTCCTCAGCACTCTCGACCAACTCGTTCGCTCGGGAAAAATCCGCTACATCGGTTGCTCGAATTTCTCGGGCTGGCACTTGATGAAGTCGCTCGCCGTCTCCGAACAGCACGGACTGTCGCGCTATGTCGCGCATCAGGCGTATTACTCGCTGATCGGGCGGGATTATGAGTGGGAACTGATGCCGCTGGGGTTGGACCAGGGGGTGAGCGCCGTTGTGTGGAGCCCGCTCGGCTGGGGTCGGCTGACGGGGAAGATTCGTCGTGGACAGCCGTTGCCGGGGCAGAGCCGGTTGCGAAGCCAGCTCGTGAAAGAGATGGGACCGCAAGTTCCTGACGACTATTTGTTTCGCGTGGTCGATGCGCTGGACGATGTGGCTCGTGAGACGGGCAAGACCGTGCCGCAAGTGGCGCTCAACTGGCTGCTGCAGCGACCGACGGTGGCCACGGTGATCATCGGCGCACGCAACGAAGACCAACTCCGCCAGAATCTGGGTGCGGTGGGTTGGTCGCTAACGCCAGAGCAAGTTGCGAAGCTGGACGAGGCGAGCACCGTAACGCGGGCCTACCCCTATTGGCATCAAGCCGGATTTGCCGAGCGGAATCCGCCCCCGGTGTAAGAGGATTTGGGTTCTAATCAAGCATGCACAAACCCTTATCGTTTGCGGACGGCCAATTATCAGCTACGCTGCCACGCGATCTGGCCGCCGGTTTGGTCGTGTTCCTGGTGGCGCTGCCCTTGTGCCTGGGAGTAGCGCTGGCATCGGGGGCTCCGCTCTTCTCAGGCGTGCTGGCGGGTATCGTCGGCGGCATTTTGGTGGGTCTGCTCAGCGGCTCACACACGAGTGTGAGCGGCCCGGCTGCCGGTTTGACCGCAATCGTCGCGGCCGAAATCGTGTCTCTCGGATCCTTTCCAACCTTTCTGCTGGCGGTGGTTCTCGCGGGGATGATCCAGATCGGCCTGGGGCTGTCGCGGGCCGGGTTCATTGCCGCCTTCTTTCCCTCCAGCGTGATAAAAGGGCTGCTCGCCGCAATTGGAACCATTCTGATTCTGAAACAAATACCACACGTTTTTGGACACGACAGCGATCCGGAAGGGGAAATGTCGTTTCAGCAGCCGGACCATGAAAACACTTTCTCCGAACTCCTCCAAATCATTGACGACCTGCACCCCGGCGCGGCTGCCATTGGCCTGATGTCCATTTTGCTGCTCATCGTGTGGGACCGGTGGAAAGTGCTAAAAAAGTCGGCGATTCCCGCGCCGCTGGTTGTCGTGCTAGTCGGAGTCGGCATCAGCCTGTTATTTCGGCGATTTGGCGGAGTCTGGTCGATCGAGGAGAGTCATCTGGTGCAAGTGCCGGTGGCGGAGAGCTTGACCGGGTTCGTCGGGTTTTTGCAATATCCCGACTTTTCACAATGGTTGAACCCGGCGGTCTATACGGCTGGCGCTACGATTGCCGCGGTGGCTTCGCTGGAAACGCTGTTGAATTTAGAGGCTGTCGATAAGCTCGATCCTCAGCAGCGTGATTCGCCCACCAACCGCGAATTGGTAGCGCAGGGCATCGGCAATGTCGTCACCGGGCTGATTGGCGGGCTGCCGGTCACGTCCGTGATTGTTCGCAGCTCCGTAAACATTAACGCGGGTAGCCGAACAAAGCTGGCCGCAATTGTGCATGGCGTACTGCTGCTGACGTGTGTCGTCTTGCTGCCGGCCTGGCTGAATCTGATTCCCCTCTCGTGCCTGGCTGCGATTCTGCTCGTCACGGGGGTCAAGCTGGTTTCACCGGCGCTAATCAAACAGATGTGGGAGCAGGGGCGCTATCAATTCATCCCCTTTGTGGCCACGCTGCTGGCCATTGTTTTCACTGATTTGTTGACTGGCGTTGGGATCGGTCTCGCGGTGAGTCTGGCATTCATTTTGAATAGCAATATGCGCCGGCCGGTGCGACGCATCGAAGAGCGCCACTTGGGCGGCAGCGTCTTGCATATCGAGTTGGCGAACCAGGTGAGCTTTCTGAATCGGGCGGCGATATCGAAAGCGCTGGACGAAGTGCAGCGCGGCGGGCATGTCTTGCTGGATGCTCAAAATACCGATTACATCGACCCCGACGTGCTCGATCTGATTCGCGATTTCAAGGAGAAAAAAGCTCCCAGCCGGGGGGTGGAAGTGAGTTTGCTCGGCTTCCGCGCGAAGTATCACCTGCAGGATCAAATTCAATACGTGGACTACTCGACACGCGACTTGCAGTCGGCGCTCTCGCCCGAGCAAGTACTCTTGATCTTGCGGGAAGGGCACGACCGGTTTCGCGCGGGCCGCCGCCTGAATCGCGATCTTGGCCGCCAAGCCAGCGCCACGGCCAAAGGACAACATCCTTTAGCCGTGATACTCAGTTGCATCGACTCCCGCTCGCCTGCCGAGCTGATTTTCGACCTGGGAATGGGGGACATCTTCAGCGTTCGGATTGCGGGAAATGTCGTCAGTCGTAAAGTGTTGGCGAGCGTGGAATACGGCTGTGCCGTCGCCGGTGCCAAGCTAATTTTGGTGCTGGGACACACACGCTGCGGGGCTGTGACGGCGGCCGTAGAGCTGTTAAATGACACGCGAAGCGTTGCCGAAGTTACCGGCTGCCAGCACCTCGACCACATCGTGAGCGAGATTCGGCATTCGACCGATTCGCAAACCAACAGGAAATTTGAGCAGCTATCACCCACCGAGAAGACATCATTCATCGACGCCGTCGCCCGCCGCAATGTAGAGCGCGTCGTTCATTTGATGCGGCTACAAAGCGAAACGCTCGATCGCCTTGTGCAAGAAGGCCGGGTTGCTATCCGCGGGGCAATGTACGACATCACCACGGGTGATATCGATTTTTTGACGGACGATGATGATGCCCGCCCTCGCGAAGGCGTTCAAATAGCCCAAAACTACCCACCCGAGCATCACTAGCGACGGAGCGACCTGCGCCCTTCCGATTCAGTAGCCTGTCGCCTGGCGGCATCGATTCAAAAAGCATCATCCAGCGCGAAACCGCAGTTTTTCATGAAAAACTTGCGTGCGGCTGTCTGGGAAATCTGCCGGCGGCGGCCCCTCTGTCCGAAGTCTCAATAGCCCGAGTTTCGCCAAAGTGCTGCGGCGACACTTGCGATGCGCCTATCCTCGCACTTAGACTGCGGCCTATTGAAAATTATTCATACAAGGCTCTCCCATGCATGGTTTTGAAGAAGCGCCGGCCGCACCGCCTGATGATCCGAAAGATAAGCGGCCGTGGTACCAGCTCCTGAATCGGTATCACTGGTTTGTGCTGATCGTCGCGGCCTTGGGATGGTTGTTCGACTGCCTCGATCAGCAACTGTTCATTCTGGCGCGGCCGCAAGCGATGGCCGATTTGCTGTCTTACATGAAAGCCGACGATCCCAAGGCGTTCACGTTTTGGTCGAACACGTTTGGCGACATTGCGACGAGCGTGTTTATTGCCGGATGGGCCACGGGTGGGCTCATCTTTGGCATGTTGGGGGATCGGATTGGCCGGGCCAAGACGATGTTGATTACGATTTTGCTGTACTCCGCATGTACCGGCCTCAGCGCGCTTTCCGTCACGGTCTATGACTTTGCGTTTTATCGATTCTTGACGGGGCTGGGTGTTGGCGGCGAGTTTGCCGTGGGGGTGGCGCTGGTGGCCGAGGTGATGCCCTCGCGGGCGCGAACCTACTCACTGGCGCTGCTGCAAGCATTTTCCGCATTCGGCAACATCAGTGCCGCGCTGATTAACTTGGGACTG
>JANNTN010000345.1:0-6313 GCA_031394445.1 Anatilimnocola sp. | reverse complement strand
TTCAGCACCAAAGAACGCCGCCAACTCATCACAGCGAACATCGAGGTCGAACTTCACAAATACATCGGCGGCATCGTTCGCAACCTCGAAGGCGACCTGCTCGCCGCTAACGGAATGCCCGACCACATCCATCTACTCGTGAAACTGAAGCCCAAATTCGCAATCTCCGACGTCGTGCGCGACATCAAAGCCAACTCATCGGCTTGGCTGACCAAGCAAAGCAAAATCTACAAATTCGGCTGGCAAGACGGATATGCCGCGTTCACCGTGAGCGAATCCCAAATCCCACGAGTGAAGGGCTACATCCGCAATCAAAAGAACCGCCACAAGCGGATGTCGTTCCAAGAGGAAGTGCTTGAATTGCTCATCAAAAATCGCATCGAGTATGACGAGCGGTATCTGTGGCGCTAGGTTCCGCCCCTACGGGGCTGGGGATGACTTATTCAGCATCGTTCCGTGGGCTCACGCCCACGGCTAAAGACTATCGCCGCTGCGCGGCTAGGAATTCAGGACGGCTGCGCTCCCACCAAGCTTCGCCTGATGCTTTTCCAACAAGCTCGGCCCCGCCTTGCCGCGCAACTCACTTACAAACGCCTTGTCCTCTCGCATTTCGCGCAGAATCTCCTCGCGATGATCGTGAAGATAAGAAAGAGCCGCATGCACCTGCCCCAGCGTCAAATGCGGCAAGCCCTCGACAATCTCCTCCGCGCTTCGCCCATGAATTTCCGCCTGCGCATAAATATCCTGCACCCGCACGCGAGTTCCTTCAATAAACGCTCGCGGCTGCCCATCCCGATTCGGGCGAATCTCAATATGAGTGGCAACTGTTTGAATCATTTTTAATCGGCGAGAATCCTTCGTGATTCCCGTAAAGAACTGGCAAAGCCCTATCTCAATTCTAGCCTGCCCATTTCAGTTAAGACAATTCAGATTCTGCCTCTTCAATACCCTCGCCGATCACCGCCTTTAAGCCAAAATCCCCCGCACCAACTCTCCATGCACGTTCGTCAGACGTCGCTGGATGCCGTTGTGATAAAACGTCAGGCGGGTGTGGTCGATGCCGAGCAGGTGGAGGACGGTGGCGTGGAAGTCGGGCCAAGTGACGCGGTTTTCGACGGCTTTCCAGCCGACGTCGTCCGTGGAGCCGTAGGCAATGCCCGGTTTTAATCCAGCGCCGGCCATCCAGATCGAAAAACCGTACTGATTGTGGTCGCGGCCGGTGCCGACTTTGTCCGCGGCTGACTGCGTGAACGGCGTGCGGCCAAATTCGGTGGTGAAGAGCACGAGCGTGTCGTCGAGCAAGCCGCGCTGTCGCAAATCCTTCATCAATCCCGCCACGGGCAGGTCGATCAGTGCAGCCTCCTGCGTATGGTTGGATTTTACGTCTTCGTGGCCGTCCCAGTTGATGCGCGGGCTGCCGAACGATCCACCAGAAAATAGCTGCACGAACCGTACCCCCTGCTCGATCAGCCGGCGGGCGATCAGGCAGTTGCGGCCAAACGGAGCGGTCAACTCCTGATCGAGGCCGTACAGTTTGTGCGTGGCGGCTGTCTCCGCGTTCAGATCGATCACGCGCGGCACGGCGAGTTGCATCTTCGCCGCCAGTTCATACGCCCGCATCCGCGCGGCCAGCTCACTGTTTTCGCCGACTTGTGACTCGTGCAGTTCATTCAGGCGGCGATGCAACTTGCGGCTGGCGGCCTCGACATTCGCACCGATCGGCCGGGCCGGCGACAGATCGCGAATCGCCTGCCCAATCGTATTGAACATCACGCCTTGATGCTGTGCCGGCAAAAAGCCATTCGTCCAATTGTTCGTGCCGCTGGCCGGCAGGCCGCGAGCATCCGGCAATACGACAAAGGCCGGCAACTCTTCGGTTTCGCAGCCCAGACCATAAGAAAGCCAGGAACCCAGCGTGGGAAAGCCGTTCAAGCGGAATCCGGAATTCTCGTGCATCGTCGCCGGCGTGTGGCTCGAAGACTCGGCCACCATCGACCGCACGACCGTCAGCTCATCCGCGACCTCGGCGATATTTGGAAACAGCTCGCTCACCCACAAGCCGCTTTTCCCTCGCTGCTGAAACGCAAAATCGTTCTGCCGCAGCAAGCCAACCTGCCCAAAAAACACGTCCGGCTTCTCATCGCCACCCAGCGGCTGACCGTGCCGCTTGGCCAGCTCGGGCTTGTAGTCGAATGTATCGAGCTGGCTGAACGCACCGCACAAGCAAATGTGAATCACACGCCGCGCCTTGGGCGGATGATGCGGCGGCAGGTCTTTCGCCTCGCCGGGAATTCCCGAGGCCGAAACCACGCCATCGCGAGCCAGCAGCGACATGAATGCAGCCGCGCCGATGCCATTGGCGGCGAATGAGAAGAAATCGCGACGCGAGGGCAAATGCGGAGTGCAGAGTGCGGAATGCGGAGTAGGGGAGGTCATCGATTAGTTCACATACAAGAAGCCGTTTGAATTGAACAGCACCCGACAAAACGCCGGCATACCATGCTCGCTGACGAATGCGACAGACTCCTGCAACTCGGCGGCTGTGGCCGGTCGTCCACATGTCAATTCAAACGCCCGCTCAACCTGCTTCTCAACTCCAGCCGGCTGTTCGCGCGTCAGCCGCTCGGCAAAATGTTCCGCCATTCGCAGCGTGAACGAATTGTTCATGAGCGAGAGCGCCTGCAGCGGCGTGGTCGTGTTGCCGCGCCGGGGTGCGGCTGTCGCCGAATCGGGGCAATCGAATGTGTCGAGCAGCGGATTGCGGCCACCGCGAGCCCAAAATCGATAGATCGAGCGCCGGTTGAACTCCGCCCCGACCGGATCGATCGGATCGTAATACTGCGTGGTCTTATAGACATACGGCCGAAAATCCATGAAGCTCGGCCCACCGCGCTGCACGTTAAGCTGGCCGGCGATCGCCAGCATCGCATCCCGCACACCTTCCGCCTCCAGTCGCCTCGGACTGTATCGCCACAGCAGCCGATTATCGGCATCAACCGCCAGGCAATTGGCCCGTGGCCACGAAGCCTGCTGATACGTCGCCGAAGTGACAATCAGCCGATGCAACTCCTTCAGGCTCCATTTGCGGGCAATCAGTTCGCTCGCCAAGTAATCGAGCAGTTCGGGATGCGAAGCCGGCCCGCCACTGAATCCCAAATCGCTCGTCGTTTCGACCAGGCCGCGGCCAAAATGATATTGCCACACGCGATTCACAATCGTGCGGGCAAACAGTGGGTTTCTCTCGCTGGCAATCCACGCAGCCAGTTTCACTCGGCGCTCGGCGTCGTTTGCGTCGGCCGCCAGGCCAAAATCTGGCTCGCTCGCCGATAACGATGCGATTCCACTGGCAGCGATCGTTTCGCCCGGTTGCTGCACATTGCCTCGGGCAAGCAGTCGCATGACGGGCGGCGACTGGGGCGTCACGGCAAAGACTTTTCGTTCCCGATAATCGCGAAGTTGCGCGGCGAGCGATTCCACTTCGGCTTTCAACTTCGCATGGCGCTGACGATCGGACTCATTCAATTCGGCAATCAGTTCCGCCTCGCTCACTGGATTGCTCACAGTGCGAAACGACGCCTCAATCTCTTCGCGCGAGAGCGCCCTGTCGTACAGCCGTGCGGTTTCTACCATCCCATCGAGCAGCTTACCGCCACCAACGGGCGAATGACGCAAGGCCATCACAACGCGGCTTTTGCCCGCCTCGAACAATACTGGCCCGCTACTCTTGTAAGGCTCACCATAAGGTTGGCCATCGCGATACATTCGCACCGTGCCGTCCGCTTCATAAACGACCGCGACATGCACGAAGCGATTTGCCGCCTCACTCTCATCCGATGCCTTGTCAATGGCTTGCGTCCGGGCAAAGTTATTGCTCCCCGCGATCCAGCGTTTGGCCTGCTTCTCACCGAACACAATCGTGTCGAAAACCTTGCCATCGAGCGTTTCCACGCCGATCACACCGCCGGAACGCTGTTGCAAATGACCAAGCTGCACCCACGCTTCTAAAGTTTTCTCGCGTAAGTCGTGGCTCAACGGTACCGAGGTAAAAAATCCCGTTCGGCCATCCAAGATCAACACTCCCTTGCCAAACTTCGCGGCTCCTTCAATCGTCCCGTCCAATTTGCCCTGCGCATCGCGGCCGTCCCCTTCAAAATCCCATTGGGCCAATGGCCGCGGCGGAGGCGGTAGCCGGTCGACATCGGTTTTTCGTCTCGCCAATGCCGCTGCTCGCGCGACTTCCTCGATTTCGTTCAGCGCCTTGTTGGCTTGATTGTTCCGGGCCACGAGCTCCGCCGGTGCCGCAACAGCTATATCGCGATTGCCCCGCTTCACTCCGGCCAGTGCCGCCGCGAGGCGATAGTAATCGGCCTGCCGAATCGGATCGAACTTGTGGTCGTGGCAGCGGGCACAATTGACGGTCAGGCCGAGGAACGTCTGGCCAACCAACCCAACCAGATCCTCCAGCTCATCCTGCCGCATGATCATCTGCATAATTTCGCCTTTGGGCAGCAGACTGTCATGCACGCCACCGACGAGAAAACCCGTGGCACTGATCGCCGCTTCGTCGTTTGGACGCAACACGTCGCCAGCGATTTGCAGCCGTGCGAATTCGTCATACGGCATGTCGCGATTCAAAGCTTCAATGACCCAGTCGCGATACCGCCACGCATTCGGCCGCATCCGGTCATACTCAAACCCATCGCTCTCACCAAAATGGGCCACATCTAGCCAATGCCGCGCCCAGCGTTCGCCGTAGTGAGGCGAATGAAGCAAGCGCGTGACGATGGCCCCGTAGGGTTCATCGCTGGCCAATTCTTCCGTCGTCGGCGGCAAGCCGATGAGATCAAAATACAGCCGGCGAATGAGCGTGCGACGATCCGTCGGTGGCGAGGGCGCAAGTCCAGAAACTTTCAACTTCGCCGCAATGAAGCCGTCGATGGAATTGGGACGATTCGATTTGTCAGCAGTGGAAAGCGGCTGCAGAGACCACCAGTCATATCCCGCGCGGGACGCACTCGTGTACCGAAACGGGTCGATGGGATCGGTTCCCCATTTCGCGCCACCCGTGATCCAGGCCTTCAAAATGGCTCGTTCGTCAGCCGGCAACGGGTGCTTGGGCGGCATCTCGTTCGCCTCGATCCGCTGCCAAAGAGTGCTGTCATCTATTTTGCCCGGAACGATTGCCGCGCCACTCTCGCCCCCCGCAAAGGCCTTGGCCGCACTCGATAGATCGAATTTGCCTTTAGGTTCGGCTCCGCTATGGCACTCGATGCAGCGGCCCGCCAGAATAGGTGCGACTTGACGGTCGAAGTCGAGTTCGGCTGATTGAATCGCGGCCGTTGCGGACAGCACTGCCGCAAAGAAAAACGCGAGCGCAGGATAGAGGCGACTCAACATCGTGTGATTCCGCTCGCCAGCCCAGACCATGAAGAACTCGTAAGCCCCAACTATACGAAAGCGCCGAATTGCAAACCAGCAAATTTTGCGAGACCATCCCCATGAACCAGCCCACAAAGTCCCGCCGCCAATTCCTCGAAACGTCGTCCCTGGCCGTGGCCGGCTCGCTCGCCGCCTTCGCCGCGCCGCGATATGTCCATGCCGCCGGAAGCGAAGACCTCAAAGTCGGCCTTATCGGTTGCGGCGGTCGCGGTTCCGGTGCGGCATCGCAGGCGCTCAAGGCTGATTCAAAGGTCAAGCTGTGGGCAATGGCCGATGCGTTTGAGGACCGCTTGGAGTTGGGCCTAAACAGCCTACAAAAGATCGAAGAAGTCGCGCCAAAAATTGACGTCGCCAAGGAACGGCAGTTCGTCGGCTTCGATGCCTATAAAAACGTGATCAACTGCTGCGATGTGGTTCTGCTATGCACCCCGCCGCAATTTCGCCCGCTGCATTTGCAAGCTGCCGTCGATGCCGGCAAGCATGTGTTTGCTGAGAAGCCCGTCGCCGTCGATGCGCCCGGTGTGCGCCGAGTTCTAAAAATCTGCGAAGAAGCCAAAGCCAAAAACCTCTCCGTCGTGTCAGGCCTTTGCATCCGCTACAGCTACCCGTTCCAAGAAACGATCAAACGCATTCACGATGGCCAGATCGGCGACATTCAAATGTTGCAAGCCAACGACTATCGCGGCTCGATCTGGGTCAAAGAGCGGCAACCTGACTGGAGCGACATGACCTGGCAGATGCGCAACTGGTATTACTTCACCTGGCTGTCGGGCGATTTCAACGTCGAGCAGCACGTGCATTTTCTCGACGTGTGCGCCTGGGCCATGAACGAGTATCCGATCAGCGCCATCGGTATGGGCGGGCGGCAAGTTCG
>JANNTN010000338.1:0-10567 GCA_031394445.1 Anatilimnocola sp. | reverse complement strand
AAGAGCAATTGCGAACTGGGGCACTAGTAATAATTCAAGTGCGGTCGACAGGGTTTGAACCTGCACGAGATTTCTCCCGCTAGCCCCTCAAGCTAGTGCGTCTGCCAATTCCGCCACGACCGCGACGGGAAAGCTCTAATGTATGTTACCCTCCATTCGCGTCAAGTGACGCCTTTTTCCCGTCAAAAGTGATCGGTCTGGCTCCCTGTAACGCCGCCCCTCCAGACGACATACAATATTTCCGAGTCTCCAGCCCAAAACCCCGATTCCCCGTACCCCAGCCCCCCGCATGCGCATCGGCATCATCGCCCTGTTGCAGGAATCGAACACGTTCATCGGGCAGCCGACGGCGCTGGCCCATTTCGAGCAGGAGCTGCTGGTAACCGGCGAAGCTGTCCGCCAGCGCCTGGCCGGCACGCACCACGAAGTGGCCGGCATGTTCCACGCCCTTGAAGAGGCCGGCGAAGAGGCGGTGCCGATCTTCGCGGCTCGCGCGGTGCCATTTGGCGTGATCGAAGCGGCTGCGATCGAGCGCCTGCTCGAAATCATGTTCGCCGAGCTGGCAAAAGCCGGTCCGCTCGACGGAATTCTCGTCGCGCCGCACGGGGCCACGGTCAGCGAGACCTATCCCGATGTCGATGGCCATTGGCTGGGCGAACTCCGCCGCCGAGTCGGCCCGAAAATCCCGATCATCGGCACGCTCGATCCGCACGCCAACCTCTCCCCCGCGATGGTGGCCGCTGCCACGGCTCTCATCGCCTATCGCACCAATCCGCACCTCGACCAGCGGGCCCGCGGCATCGATGCCGCCCGCCTGATGATCGACACGGTGCATGGCAAGTGCCGCCCAACGATGGCCGCCGCCTTTCCATCCCTGGCGATCAACATCGAGAAGCAACACACGGCCGAAGATCCCTGCCACTCGGCCTATCATTTCGCCGATGAGCAGTTGAATCACAACGACAAGCTGCTCTTCAACAGCATCATCCTCGGCTTCCCTTATGCCGACGTGCCCGAGATGGGGAGCAGCGTCATCGCGGTGACCGACAACAACCCAAAACTGGCCCAGCAACTGGCCGACGAGCTGGCCGGCTACCTTTGGACCAATCGCGAGGCGTTCGCCGGTGATTTTATTAGCGTCGATGAGGCCCTGGAAAAAGCAGCCGACTTGCGAGGCCCCGTCTGCTTGCTCGACATGGGTGACAACGTCGGCGGGGGTTCGCCGGGGGACGGCACAATCATGGCCGCGGCCATCCACCAACGAAAAATCATCAAGTCATTCGTCTGCATCTGCGACCCCGAAGCCGTGGCACAAGCCCAGGCCGCCGGCGAATGGGGCACGTGCCGCTTTCGCGTCGGCGGCAAAACCGACAACCGCCACGGACAGCCCCTCGATTGCGAAGCCACCGTCGTCGGCCTGTTCGACGGCCGCTTCGAGGAGCCGCAACCCCGCCACGGCGGCTTCACCCACATGGATCAAGGCCCCACCGCCGTCATCCGCACCGACGATCAGCTCACCATCATGCTCACCAGCCGTCGCACTCCCCCCTTCAGCCTCCGCCAACTCACCGCCCACGGCATCTTGCCGCAAGATTTTCACCTGCTCATCGCCAAAGGGGTCAGCGCCCCCATCGCCGCCTACAAAGAAGTCTGCAAGCACTTCATCCGCGTCAACACTCCCGGCTGCACCACCGCCGACATCGAACACCTCAACTACAAAAACCGCCGCCGCCCCATGTTCCCGTGGGAGCGGGACGCGTCTTAACTGCTGATGAAGCTGCTCAGTCTGTACCACAAGCAGCGCAATTCACTGCACGCATGGCATATTTCTGTCACAGTCCTCTCTCTTTGCTACCTTTGCTGGCTTCTGTTCAAAAAATCCGTGTCGTCCGCGTTCATCCGCGGCTAACTTCTGCCGTTTCACTACTCCAGCACCGACGGCGCATACGTGCAGAACAAGAAACCGTCGGCGCGGGTTTGTGTCGCGTTGGCAAAATAGAGCAGCTCGGCGTTGCGTTTGTGCTTGGAGCGCGAGTTCAGGTAATCGAAGTGGTATTCTTTGTCGGGCTCGCGGTGAAATGTCATGCCGTATTGGGGCTCCACGGTCCCCTTAAAATACTCGGTGACATTGAATTGCTCCTTGGCCGTCGCCGGTCCTGGGAAATTCGGAATATTGGTGTTGCTAGACTGCGGATGGCGTTCGCCAGGGGCATAGACCTTATAGACCAGCGCACAGTGCGTCTCGGTCAGCATCAAATCGCCAGGTGCCGGCGGACCATAGTTCGCGACTGTGTTCGGCCCATACAGAGCTTTCGCGCCGATTCGCTGCCGCACCGCCTGATAAAACTGATCCGCGTTTTGCCAGCTCACGGTTTTCTTGATACCTCCCATCCCCGTAACAGCAAAGAGCACGCCCGCCGCGCCCCCCACCTCGTACGACGTATAGTTCGTCGTGGACCGATAGCGGTTGCCGTCGTTGTCTTGCAAGCTGACCGGCAAGCCCTCCTGCGAGGCATATTCGATGAGCAGCAGCATCGACAAATCGGCACAATCTTCCGAGCGCCCTCTCAGCTCCGGAGCCCGTTTGCCCACATGCCGCCGATAGCCCAGATAAGCCGCGTTGTCCCATTTCTTTCCATGTTGCCAAGCCGGCATGGTTCGCCTCGGATTCGAGTAGGGAATTGGAATTATCGTTGGGAATTATCGCCTTTCGATCCGCGAAAGCAGCGTTTCTTTCGCGGAGCCGACCCGCAAAGCGGATACCCCGCGACTATTCTTCAAACTAAGTGGAACCGTGGAATGTTTTGGGTAATTGTCCGCTGCGAACGACGGTTCCCTCTCCTCTTGGGAGAGGGCTAGGGTGAGGGTTTTGACTTCTCCAGGGAAATTCGGCACCGCTGAATTAGCCTGATAAGCCTACGGAATATATGCACTGTTCCAAAGTCGTTTTTGCTTAGGACACGTCACGTCGCTGTCCTATTGGCGGCAACGCCTACTCCACTAAGCGCAGCCAACCGAAAAATGTTACGCAGCCGAGTGCCGTAGGGTGCATAAGAGCAGCGCAATGCACCTCCCCACCTCTCAGGCCCAACGGGCCGCAATTCGTCAACCCAGGACTGCGCCCTGGGAAAAGAACTATCGCATTTTCGCTGGATCGGTAACCAGATCCCAAATATCCCAAATCTTGACGCTGTCACCACTTTGAGAAACGACGGTCCGACCGTCCAAACTCAGCGCGATGGCCTCCCCTTCGTCGGGAATCTTACCCAGCATTTTTCCGCTCTCGGTGAGCCAGATTTGCATTACAGGATTCGCCAGGGATGGCCGAAATCCGAACGGCCAAGTGTCAAAGTTGTGCTTATCAAAGAGCCGGCGTCCGAGATTGAGGACAAGCACTCTGTCATCATTGCTAAATAGTCCATTTCCGTCGCTAGGTGAGCCCTTTTGAAGCACTGTCGTAAAACTGTGCGTCGATAGATCTCCCAAATGGACAGCCCCACGTGCGTCCACCATCGCAATGGTTTTGCCGTCGGCCGCCAATTCAATTTGCGATCCTTGTTTAAAGGACAACTTGCTGCGATCGCTCAGCCTCACCAATTCACTGCCATTTTGGTAATGCCAAATTGCATGCTGGCCATCCGCGCTCGGTTTCCCATAAATCTCCCGAATATCCTTCCCCAGAAGATCCTTCCCGCTAGCCAGATCTCATTGTGCCAGGATTCGAACTCCGTCACCTGCCGCCAGCTTCGTTCCTAGCAAGTTGAACTGGATACTCGAGATCCGGCCCCGCGGGTTGGAAAGGGTGAATATGTGGGTGCCAGTAGCCGCATCCCATATCCGGACACGTTTCTCGTCGGAGTAAGCCACGGTCTTGCCGTTAGGGTTGAACTCCAATTGCGTGAATGCTGAGTCTAAACCGCGTAGCAGAGTGGCCACGCTTTGGCTCGTTGCCACATCCCACAACTTTACACATCTTTCGCGTACACCGTCGTTCTCGTCATAGCTTTCAGTCGCCATGGTCCGCCCATCCGGCGAGATCGCGAAAAGCACAACCTCCCGGGAAGCAAAGTAGCGACATTTGCTCCCCGCTTCACGTCCCAAACCTGGATGCTCTTACCGTCTTCCATCAGCCACGCCGCCAACGTGCAATCGCGATTAAATTTTGCCGACGAAGTTGGTATTGTGTTCTCGACTGCTTTTTGCTGTACCAGGTCCCAGACCGTTGTTTTTCCCGCGGCAGTTACGACCAAACTTTTCCCGTCGCCACTCAAGATTGCGGACTCTACCGCTCCTTGTCCCTGCAACACGCACGTCGATTTGCCAGTGGCAACATCGTACACCTTAACCGTATGGGAATATGTCGCGCCGACCAGCGTCTTGCAGTCCTCGCTGAAAAGCAGCCTCGTAAAGTGTGAGAAGACCGGAGCCAGAACGACGATGACTCGATTAGTCGCCGCTTCTCGCAATTCGAGTTGGCTAGGTTCGCGGTGAACAACATATTTCTGATCGCGTGACGCTGTTACGTATTGTACTTGAGGCCAATGGAAAAAATTGCCATTGTCCTTGTTTCGAAACCCATCCTTCAAAATGGAATACTTCGCCCGGAAGTCATCCGAGTCTATTTGCTCAGCGGTTACTGCCGTCTCTTCATCCGTCGTAGTGTTCCATTCAAAGATTTCGCCCCCTGCCAGAATCAACGTGAACCTACTATCAAGACTGAATCGAACATGAAAGAACGAAATCCCGAGATTCCCAAAACCGAACAAACCTTCGCTTTCTGGGCGCTTTCTACCCTGCCTTAGCCTGAACTGAACACCGTCACTCAGCCTATAGAGCATGACCGCCCCGTCCTCGTAGCCCGCGACGAGAATCTGGCTATCGGGGCTGAATGTGAGCCCCATGATTGGCTGCGAGTTTCCACTAAGATTCGCGATGGCCTTGCCGCTGCGAGTGTCCCACAGCCGAATGTCAGTGTCGGCATTGCCACCGCCTGCCATCCTGGGGCGGGCCGAAATGGGCCAGGTTGCCAGCACTTCGCCATCAGGACTAAACGCCGCCGTGCAGCTATCTCCTTTGTGCTCCGCCAGCGTCGCGATATTCTTGCCGGTATGAACATCCCACAAGCCCATCCTTGTTCTGCCCATCTGTAACGCCAGCGTTGATCGGTCCGGACTGATTGCGATAAACCGTGCCGGTCCTAGCTTCGCTGTGCTCCGGCCGCTCGACACCTCCCAGATCGTGATCGTGTCGCCGCTCGCCGTAACCAGCGCTCTGCCGTCGCGGCTCAGTTCCCGGTGCGTACATGGTTGATCGCATGCCAAGGTTGCCAGCCGTTTGCCATTGGCAATATCGAATAGCTGAACGCTGAAGTCCGGGCTCTGCCAACCGATGGTCGTACCATTCCAGATCGTAGTCGTTGACGATTCGAATTTACCCTCCAATGTGGAGATTGCTTTATTCGCCCCCACGTCCCACATCGTGATGGTCGTACCACTGGTCCGCGAAACGATAACTTTGCTATCCGCGCGAAATCCCACCGACGTCACGGTGTCGCGGTAACGCTGAAGCTGTGTCGGGTTCTTATCCCCTGCTAGATCAAACAGAACGGTGCCAATTGCCATTTGTCTGCCATTGGGACTGAATAATAACGGTCCGTCAGAAATGACGGCGGACGGCCACTGAATCGTTGATTTGAACTTGACCTCCTTGCCACTGACAACATCGAACAAGTTGACGCCCCCGGAAATGACGGTAGCCAGAAGCTTTCCATCGGTGCTAAACGCTAACGACGTTGTGTGTGGTATGTGAAGCTGAGCCTCGTCGCCGAACAATTTCCAAGTTCTGATAGCGCCCAATGGTCGGCGATTGACATCCCAAATCTTCACCGACCCATTCATGCTTAACGACGCGAGAGTCGTTCCGTTGGGGCTGAAGGCCACCTTCACGATGGCAGCCTCATCGTCTGTGAACACACCCAGCGGGCCGCCGTCGGGGACAGAATACACACGCAGCGACTTCGACGTGCTCGCCGCAGCCAACAGCTTGCCGTCGGGACTAAGCGCCAGCGACGAGATTTCTCCCGCTTGCCCGCCGCCGACAATCGCCCTCAGTTGAATTTGCTGGGCACGCGCAGAACCTAAACCCAGATTCGCGCAAACCAGCACCACGATGAAATGCCGATACATCACGAGCCACAATCTAGCTTTCCGCCCTGTCCCGGTATGTGGCTTATTGGCTGACTTCAAAACAAAATATTCGTAGGAAATGCTCCGGTCAAACATTTTCTGAAATCCGCCCCCGCAATCCGCCCCCAATGCCTCCGCGCCCCTGTGACCTGTGTTGAAAAGCGTGACTTCAGCCTAACTACTCGACGACGAGTTTTTTTTGGTCGCCGGTGAGGATGTTGCGGAACTGGACGCCGACTTTGCCTTTTTTGTTTGGGGAGAGTCGGATGGGGCGGAAGAGAAACGAAAGAAACAAGCGGCTGCGGAGCTTGTTGACGTTCTCGTCGATGTTTTTGGTGAACCGACGGAGCGCCTCGGCCTGCATGGGGTCAGGCGTTTCTTTTGAGCCGTCGAGGACCGCTTCGAGCGTCCCGTAGGATTTTGACGAGAATTCGGCAAACCACAAACCCTTGCGGTTGCTTAGAGGAATGCCGTTGATTTCAGCCGCCATCTTTTCACCTCCGCCTCACCTCGTTCCACGGGTGAAAAAGTGTTAGCTACTTAACCGCAGTTTAACGCGTTTGTTTCGGCAAATGCCATATCATTTCTTGGCCTTTTTGGCTTTTTGGGCGGCGCGGGAGTTGGCGACGACTTCGTTCATGAGGGATCGCCAGTCGGCCATGTCTGTGGCCATTTCGGCGGCGGTGGCGCGAAGCATAGGGCGGGAGGGATCGAAATCGACGTAGAGCTTTTTGAAGAGGGTGGGGTCGAAATCGGGGTTGGGGGTGTTGCGCTGGGCGTCGATTTTGATGAGCCAGTCGTCGTGGAGCTTTTTCAGGCGGCTAAGTTGGGCAGGTTCTTTCGTGGCAAGGTCGGTGGCTTCGCCGATGTCGGCATTGAGGTTGAAAAGTTGTGATTCGGCGGTGTCGTAGTAGGTGACGAGTTTCCAGTGGCCGTCGCGGACGGCACCGGCGGGGCGGCCGCCTTGGTTGTTGTAGTGGGGGAAGTGCCAGAAGAATTGCCGCGGGCCGGGATCGCGATGTTCGAGGAGCAGCGAGCTGATGTTTTGGCCGTCGAGGCCGGTGGGAGCGGGAGCGCCGGCGAGCGAGAGAAGCGTGGGAGTGAAATCGAGGTTGATGATGGGGGTGTCGAGAACGGCGGGGCGAATTTTGCCGGGCCAGCGGATGATGGTGGGCTCGCGGAGGCCGCCTTCATAGACGAAGCCTTTGCCGCCGCGGTAGGGAGCGTTGTAGGTGGAGGGGCCGCCGGGAAATTCGAGGACGTTGAGACCGCCGTTGTCGGAGGTGAAGATGACGAGCGTTTTTTCGTCGAGGTTCAGGTCTTTCAGCTTCTTGAGGATGAGGCCGACGCAGTCGTCCATCGTTTCCATCATGGCGGCGTAGGTCGGAAAGAACGAATCCTTGTTCTTGGCGACGAGTTCCGGTTTGGCGGCGAGAGGGATGTGCGGGGTGTTGTAGGGGACGTAGAGGAAGAAGGGTTTGTCTATGCTGTCTTCGATGAACTTGAGGGCTTGGGCGGTGTGGTAGTATTCCCCTTTGCCCCCTTCGGTGGCGGAGGGAGTGGTGTTGGCGGGGCTGGCGTAGGCGACGTCGAAGCCTTGCTCCTTGGGGCCAAAGCCGGCGTTGCCGAGGTGCCACTTGCCGATGGCGGCGGTGGTGTAGCCGGCATCTTTCAGGTATTCGGCGATGGTCTTTTCTTCGAGGGGGAGTTGGAGATTGATCTTGGGGTGGAGCACCTTCTGCGATTTGGCGTCGGCCCGGCCGGGGAGGAAGGTGGTGAGGTGGAGACGGCCGGGGGTTTTGCCCGTCATGAGGCCGGCGCGGGAGGGGGAGCAGATGGGCTGCGAGCAGTAGCCGCTGGTGAAGCGGATGCCTTCCGTGGCCATGCGGTCGAGGTTCGGCGTGCTTTGGTCCTTGCGGCCGTAGCAGGAGAGATCGTTGATGCCGAGGTCGTCGGCAAAGATCAGGACGAAGTTGGGCTTATCGGCGGCAGCCAAGCCGGCGGCGGCAAGGGCCAGGGCAGTACTGTATATTAGTATAGTTAATAGAGAGAGAAGTTTAGGGGTGAAGAGTTTTTGGGAGAGAGTTTTTGTCATAAGTCTCTGGAGGGATTGATGTTATGGAAAATAGTCTGGCGCTAATGTTTAGGGTTTGGATGCTTTGTTTAGGGTTGTGTAGGGTTTGAAGCGGGCTTGGCGCTCTTAAGTTTAGGCTTTCGGGGCTGTGTTGAGGGTTTGGGCATTAGTTCCACGAATGATGCGCGGGGGCTGGTGGGGGAACAGCCGGGCACCAATATAGAGATTCCAGTTTGGAGAAAAAACCGGGCGAGAAAATGGAAGATTTTTTCAAACCAAAAATGAGAGAAAACCACGAATCACGCAGCCCGGCGAAGCCAGAATCAAAGAGTTTGAACAGGAGGAAACAGAGGAAACGGAGAGGGAAATAAGCCACGGATGAAACACTGATTTTCACGGACCGGCGAAGTCGGAATCAACAGCAGGAAAAAAAAACACGAAGCGAACGATCTGCCACCGGTTTTTTCGGGGCTGGCTGCGCAGCCAGCCCCGAAACCATGTGCATTGAACCTTGTTTACCCTGCTTTGAGAACATACAAGGCAGCAAAGGTAGCGAAGAAGGAGCGAAGGTGGTGGAAATTTGCGCAACGCGGAATGAAATGGAGCGTTTGTATTACGAATGACACGAATTAGAAAGAGATGCAACGCGGAAGGAGCCTTCGCGGCTTAGCTTGCCCACCTGATGGGATTGAACATGGCAAAGACCATGGCAGTAGGACGGGGCTTGGTGATGGAAGCTGGAATGGTGGCTTTAGCCGTGGTTCGCTGCGCGACCCGACAGCCACCCGGCGCCGCTTTGGGGCCAACCAATCAAGGCAGAATGCAAAGGAGATTCTCGGTCACTGTGGATGCCTCTTCCAGGCCGCAGGTTGCAAGCAACCTGGGCCACCCCGCGACAGGCACCCAGGAGTTTGGCGTGCTCACGCATCAGCCGTGTTATGCTTCGCAAAACACAGCCACCCCGCCGCACCTGCGCGATCGAGCACGGGCGAGCCCGTGGCACCCAATTCAGACAGTGCCACCCCGCCAAGTTCATTGATTTTCGCAAGCTAGGCCGTTACTTTTCGATGTTTGCCAACCGCACGTTGCAGTCCAGTCAGTAGCAATCCAATTTGAGCACTGTCGCGGCATCATGCAGATCACGATTAAAGCATTCGCTACGCTCGAAGAGATCGCCGAGTGGCTCACGCCGTTCGCGGAAAAGATGCCGTTATACTTTGTGCTCGAAGTTTACTTCCCAAAAGAAAAATTCATCCCCTTGCTGCGATGGGAACAGTTCGTCGAAAAGGCGAATGAGACAGGGGCTAATGAACTGTGGTTCGACATCGTGCCAATTCCAACGAATCGCGGGAATCTCGATCCGAAGTACAAGAATCGGGAACGATTCTTCATACAACTGCCCACGCTGACGAAGTCCGGACTCCGAGAAGGGTGCTTCGGAACCGTCGCTGTGAAAGAGAGGCATCTAAAGGTTTGGCGGTCGATCATTCGGGCAATTCGTAAGAATACGACTGGCGGGATGTGGATCTGGAACGATTTGACGAAGACGAAGGGGCGCTCTGACCGCAGTCGATTTTCGCCGAAGATCGCGAAGCTTCATGCCAAAGGTTTGATGCTCCGCCCGTTCGCCGGCGACAATGACATCTTCATCCACGAGCCGAGTATGGGTGGCGAAGCGTCTGCCGGATAACCAGTCGCTAAAAGGTGGTCCGGCAGCGGCCTCCTCGGGAATGCGTTTCCCACCGTGAAGAGCCGGAATGCCCCGCGAGGATTTACAACAAGGGGCGGAGTTCGGCGGCGAGGAAGAAGGAGCCGGCGATGGTGATGAGGTCGGGGGGATGGGCGAGGGCGCGGGCGAGGCGGAGGGCGTCGGTGGGGCGGGCGGTGGCGTGGAGAACGGGTTGGTTGGTGCCGCTGGCTGATTTGATTTGCTGCGCCTGAGTGCGGATTTGTTGGGCGATGGTGTGGAGGTCGCCGGCTTCGACGGCGCGGGGGTTGTTGAGGTATTGCGTGAGAAAGATGGTGTCGAAGGCGGGGAGGAGGAGTTTCAACATGCCGGCGTAGTCTTTGTCTTTGCTGCTGGCGAAGATGAGGATGCGGCGGGGGGCGGTGAACTGGTCACGGAGGACGGTGAGAAGGGCCTCAATGGAGGCGAGGTTGTGGGCGACGTCGAGGATGATCGTGGGGGAGGATTGGATTTGCTCGATGCGGGCGGGAATGTGGGCGGTGGCCAGGCTGTGCCGAATTGCTTCGTCGGAAATGGACCAGCCGCGATCGCGGAGGCGGTTGATGGCGGCGATGATCGACG
>JANNTN010000278.1:0-3927 GCA_031394445.1 Anatilimnocola sp. | reverse complement strand
CCTGCAACTGGCCGACTTCCAGCCTGACGTCGAGCACGTCAAGCGGTTGCTGGAGGTGATTGACGCCACGAATACTCCCGCGTTCTTCAAGGGAAATATCAGGCCGCTGTTCGACGCGAATGATCTCGGCAGCGACGAGTTGAACCGTTGGCGAGAAGACTTTCCGTTCGTCTATAGGAACGGTGAGCGGATCGCCGCAGTCGCGCGACGACAAGATAGGTGTCGTCGCTATGAATGGACTCTCAGCCGCCGTTATTGATCAAAGAGAATCGACCGATGAAACGTTTCACCTTTGGTGGTGGCGACCGCATCTGCACGACCATGCCCGACGGGCTATGGGGCGAGGTACTCATCGAGTAAGTCGCGGAGAGAGTGGCGAAAACCGCCATTCATGCGCCACCGAGCAGCAACCCGTCGAAAAACGCCGCGAGCCGGCCATCGCTGACCGGCCCGCAAACTAAAACTGTTGACGGCCGCGAGCTTACCAAAGAGAGGAGAATAGAGGCCACCTTGACCCTTATCAGACCCTTCCGAAGATGCCCTTCGACGAAATTGACGTCCGAGAGGGGACGGCCGCCATGCGGACGTATCAAGAAATGATGTACGGCACGAGGAGCCAAGACACTCGCTTCCGGGATGCGCAGAGGCAGGCATTACTTAACTACTGCAAGCTCGACACGGCAGCCATGGTCATGATCTGGCTAAAATGGACCGGACAAGTCTGACAGCCAGGAACGAAACTGGCGTCACTATTCATCGTGGATTGATAGCATGACGAGCGCCCAAGTTCGACTGCCCCGGATCTAATCTCTTCACAGGGCGAGCTAATTCTCAGATGCCGCTTAGCCCCACCAAATCGCTGATCCCGCGAATCTTGTTCGGCGTGGCGAGGTAGCCGATTCCGCGATGCAAATGCAGCCGAAATTGGTGATTAAGCGTTTCGGATGACATGTCCAAGCCGTCGCGCGCACAGCGCTCCTTCAGGACGGCGAGATAAAGCTCATGGCACTCGCCGCCAAACACATGCCAGGTCATCTCCACATTGCTGTCCGCCGGAATATCGATAGGCGTCGGCGGCGTCGCTTCCTGCAATGACAAGCAAAACGCCCAGCGGCAGAGAATATTCCACTGATCAATTCCAGTCCGCGTCTTCAGACGAATCAATTGATCTTTCGCTTGGGATGAAACGCGAATTTGTTTGACGCTCATGCCGGTGCCTCCTCCAGTGGCTCAACCAGTTCGCCATCCCAAAAATACCCTTCGGTAGCCGCGGTTACTTTTTGTTCTTCGTCGTAGTTCAAGTGATACGCCCGCGCGACGTACGGTTGCAAATCGTGGAAATACTCTCTCTCGATTTCCGTATCCGTAGAAAGGATCACAACCTGGTGGCTGGCGTTCGGAAAGTAGCGTGCGACGAGCTGATCGCGATGTTTCGTATCCAGCCGAGCCATTGGCGTGTCGATAATCGCCGGCAATGAACGCCCGGCCGCCCTCGACAACCCCCACAAAACCGAAATGGCAAAAATCTGTTTTTCTCCCTCCGAAAGCCGCTGCTTGGAAATGGCTTGCCCAACGTCGTCAAACAAGGTAATCGCAAACGTCTCGGGATGAATGCACACCCGCTGCACGAGCGATTTCTTCCGCAGCAGAAATCGAAAGGACTCTGTGACAAGCGCTGACAGCCGGTCGATTTTGCTCAGCGTGGCTCGGCGTAGAAATTCCTGCATGGTAGTCTGCGTCCGAATCAGCAGTCCGGCCAGGCGTGCATCTTCCTCACCCCGAATCTCTTCATCGACGACTTTTCGCAGCAGCTTGCCCAGCCGATATTCCAAGTCTGCTCGTTCATTGCGAAGCGTGTCGAGTTGCTTATCGACCCGGCTGACTTGCTGCTCGAGCGACGCCAGCACTTTTGCCGCGTCTTTCAGTTGTTTGGCGACCTCGCGAACCGAATCATCTTCCGGCGTTGCCGCCAAGGCCCGCTGCAGGTCTTCCAGTTTCCGCCGCTCCCGCTCGACACGCTCGACCAATTTCTTGGCTTCATTGCCTTTTTCCGCCAATCCCCGCTGCAACACATGATCCAGCAGTCGTCGGTCATTGTCAGGCAATTTCAGTCGAACCGTCACATCATCGGTTACCGCTCGCGCGGCTCGATCCTTGGCTAAAAACTCTTCCGCGATCTCAACCACCTTCGCATCCACGCGTTTTCGCTTCAGTTGATTCAGCAGTGCTTCATCGCGTTTGCCCAGCAACTGCGAAACAACACTAGCTTCCGCAGCGTGTAACTCGCGTTCGGCCTGCTTCGCCGCATCGCTTAATAAGTCGCCAATCAACGCCAGCGGCAATTCCGTGGCCGCCAGGCCAGTCAGCCGTTGTTCGTTTTCCTTAAGCGAACGATCAAGTTCCGCGAGGCTTTGCTGCCGAGATTCCCGTTGCTCCCAGTGCTGGCCCCCAATTTTTGCAAACCGCTCCTCGGCGTCGAGCATCTCTTCCTGCGCGGCCAACCGTGGATTTTCCAATGAGCCTTTTTCCTGCAACAGGTGCTCGATTTCTGTTTGCTTGGCTTGCAGTTCACTTTCCAGCCGAGCCGCTTCTTCGCCATCAACAGATTTCTTCGCCCGCTTAGCCAGTCGGCCCTCCAGCACCGCGGCATCTGTCACCAGCCGCTCTGCCAAGTCCAATCCCAGGAGCGACTTGATCGCACTCCCCAGGGCCTCCGTGCTGGTGTCATCTTCGGCCAGAAAGCGAATCTTCTCCGCATCGAAGAAGCACAATTGCGCAATCCCAAACGGAATCAGCTCCTCCACCACCTGGGCCCAGTTCTCGGATAACCAACCGTCGGTATCACCATCGCGAGACACCTGCACAGTCTCTCGAATCTTGCCGCGCACTTCCGACCACGCCCGCGTCACCTCGTACAGGCACTCCTTTCCCTCCGACGCATAGCGAAAAGAGAGCTGAATCGCCGCGCCCTCGCCGGGATCGATTCCCAGATGAATCGAATCCCTCAAAAACTCGTCGTACGGCTTATCCCCTCGCTTCGAGCATTTCGCCCGAATGCCATACAGCACCAATTGCACAGCGTCGAGCAACGTCGTCTTGCCGCCGCCATTGATGCCGCCAAACAACACGATCGGCCTCGCCTTCCCGCCGCGTCGCTCGGGAGCGAGGTTAAAAAGCTGCTCGCCCCGATAACAGCAAAAATTTCGCAATGTGATTTGGTTCAGAATCATTCTGATTTTCTATTCAATTTCCCCGGCATCGTCTTCCGCAAACAGCGACTGCTGCATTGCGGTGACCTGTACGACGCTCGACTTCACCTCACTGGCCTCCGCATCGCGCCGGCGGCGCTCCTCGTCGCGCCGAATCGCCAGCGCCTCCGCCTCCCCCTGAAACTGATTGGCCTTCAGCCGATCTTCGAGCTTCTCATAAATCCCTGCCCGGCGAGACATTCCGCGAAACGCCCGCTCGATATCCAGCAGGCTCGCCTGCAACTCAAAAAACTCCGGGTCTTCCCCGCACACCTGCTGCAGCAACTGCCAATCGTCGGCCCGCAATGGATTGTCATCGAGCGCCGGCTTAGGAAACGCCTCACCGGTAATTTCCTCAAACAGCGTCGGCAAGCTGTCGTCGAACTCATGCTTGTCATACAGCCACAAATTGCGAATCTCCTGCAATTCCGGCAGCGAAATCAGCTCAATCTGGCGAAACTCATTCGGCCCCAGCCGCCGAATCTGCATCTGCGCTTCCAGCACGCGCCGCAGCCAGTGCTCCCGGGCCGCCTTGGTGTAGGGCCCGCGGATAATCGCCAAATTGTCTTCGTCGTTGCCGTACAGGTCCACGCGGCCGTGCATTCGGCGATAGTCCCGCCGCGTCCGCTCCTGCGAAAAATCTCCCAGCTCGTTGCGCAATTCCAACAGTGGCGTCATC
>JANNTN010000277.1:0-7833 GCA_031394445.1 Anatilimnocola sp. | reverse complement strand
CAAACGGCCGCAAATCCTTCGCAGCCTACCTACTGTTCATCTAGTTCATCGTCTTCGCATGGCAACCGCCTAAAGACGAAATGCCGTGGTTAGCTGGCTGGTTGTGGCAAGCAGCTAGCGAGCAAGGGGCGAATCGGCTGGGTATTATTGGGAGGCACCGCCACCGCCGCCACCGCCGCCACCGCTTGTACCACCACCACTGCGTTCAGGCAGACGGGGGGCAGGGATGGTGGCGCTGTATTGCTGGGTGATGGTGTCGATGTAGGAGGCGGGCCAGCCGGCGGGCTCGGTGTCGGTGAGGAGAACCGGGTAAGTGCAGCCGCTGCCGAATTTTGCGACGGCGACCTGGACGGATTCGACTCGGGCCCGGGTGGCCTCGGCGGTGTCACCCTTCAGGACGAATACCGCGCGGCGGTGAGCCGGGGGCTGGGTAATGACCCATTTCACGAGCAATTCGCCAGCTTGATTGAGTCGCTGGGTTTCTGTGTCAAACAGGAAGGTGCCGATGGTGTTCTGCATTTTCCAGCCGTTGTCGGTCTGGATGCAGTAGGAGGCGCGGACGGCCATTTTGTCGGCCGTGAGGAAGGGCTCGGGCCAACTGTTGTTGCGGTAAAAGTCTGTATGGAAGCGATGCCAGGCACAGTTGAAGCCGCCTGCATTCGAGCCATTGGTGCCGCAGCCGGATGGGCCGCAGTCAGAGGGATAGAGGGCAGCGCCGTCGCCCGCTTGTACGGCGAGGGGGGCGGCCAAGAACGCCAAAAGGGCCACGCTGAATAGCGGTCGAGCCATCGCTTGCACTCCTTGCAATGCGCTGCAACCAAGTGGCAGCGCCGGGACAATCCATCGCTTCTGATAGCATCGGCCAACAGGGAGGTGGGTTGTGAAGCTGGGGGAGGGGTGGCGGCAAGGTTTGTGGGACCGGAATAAAGGGGGCAAGGGGACAGGGAGAGAAGGGGGAGAGGCGATTGTCGATTTGAGGGTTTGGGCCTAGACTGGGGCCTTTGATATAGAAGGAAGCGAAGGCGATATGAAATCCCGGCCACGAACGAAATTGGTTTTGAAGCGGAAAGCTCGGCGGTGCCCGAAGTGTGGGGCGAAGCTGAATAACCAGAAGATTCGGTGCAAACGCTGCACGATGAAGGTCAGTATTCCGCGGAAGTGACAGTTGGCCTTTGGCAGTTGTTATTGGGCGGTCAAATCTGGCTTGAGGCTGGAGATTTGGTGCTTCTCGGGCGTTTGGCCGGCGGAGGGTCCGGCTTCTTCGAGGGCTTTGAGGAGTTGGCTCTGAGTGATGGTGTCGCGGAGAACGATGACCTCACCAGGTTTGTTCGCCGGATAGATGGCGAGGAGCGGGATCGACTTGCTGTTGAGCTCTTCGAGTTGCTCTTTGATGGTGTCGCTGTAGTCGGTCCAGTCGGCTAAGACGGGGGCGATGCCGTTTTTCTCGACGACTTCTTTGATCCGCTGCGTGTTGATGGCGAAGCGGAAGTTGGTCTGGCAAGTCAGACACCACTTGGCCGTGAAATCGACCATGACGGTTTTACCTTCGCCTTGCAGCTTGGCGATGGTCTCGCGCGAATAGGGTTGCCACGGGAAGAGATGGCGCTCGGGGCCGAGGAAGGTGAACGAGAGCACGCCGATGATGGCGGCGCTGGTGAGGCCGAGCGCCCATTGGCGGACTTGCTTCGAGGTGTCTTCATAAATTGGCACGCGGCCGATGATCCAGCAGCAGAGCCAGACGCCGATGACGGCGGCGAGCGTGGGAATGAAGTATTCGTGGTTGAGCGTGCTGAAGAGATAGACGACGGTGCCGAGGAGCACGAAGCCCATGAGTTGCTTGACGGTTTCCATCCACTCGCCGGGCTTGGGTAGCCAGCGGACGAGCGCGGGGAACGCGCCGATCACTAAGTAAGGTGAGGCCATGCCGAGGCCGACGCTACCGAAGATGATGTAGGTGGCGATGGGTGGCTGCGCGAGCGTGTAGGCGAAAACGGGACCGAGGAAGGGGCCGCTGCATGGGGTGGCGAGCAGCGTCGTGAAAATGCCTTTGAAGAATGCGCCGGAGGGGCCTTCTTGATGTTGCAGGTTGCTCGACGTGTTTGATTGGGCGAAGCCGGGAATGGGAACTTCCCACACGCCGAGAAAACTGAGCGCGAAGGCGAACACGATGATGACCATCGTGACTTTGAACCAGGTGAAAGTGAATTGTTGGCCCCAACCGAGATTGGCGAAGGCGGCGGCGGTGGCGAGAACGAGGAAGACCGAGAGCAGGCCGAGCGCGAACCACAAATTGAGCGCGAAAATGGTGCCGCGGCTGTGGCCGCCGTGCTGCACAAACGACAGGATTTTCAGGCCGATGACGGGCAGGACGCAGGGCATGAGGTTGAGGATGAGGCCGCCGAGGAGGCCGAAGCCGATCATGGGAACGAGGGCTTTGACGTTCAGTTCGCCGGTAGGTGCTGGGGCTTTGGCGGCGAGTTCGGCGACGTGCTTGTAGCCTTTGTCGAGTGCGGTGAATTCGAGCGGGATTTGGCCCTGTTCGGCAGTTGTTTTGATCGGTAGCGAAGCACGGAACTGAGCGCCTTGAGGGAACAGGCAACTTTTGTCGTTGCAGGTTTGGAAGCCGAGGTAGCCGGTGAGGGGCGTTTCGCCCAGAGGTGCGTCTGCCGGAACGGTCAGGTCGATGGTCCAGGTGACGGGCTCTTCGTAGTACTTTTCTTCGGGAAAGCCGGCGGCGGCTGGCGCTTTGGTTTTTGGCGGAGCGGAGGCCGTGGCGGGCGATTGCTTCCAGCCGGCAAGCGGGGCGAGGTAAATCAGCGTGGGTTTGGCGACGGCGTCGGGGTCTTTGTCGGCATGCGCGTAGATGTGCCACTCGGGATTGGGCTTGGCGGTGATGACGAGTTTGGCTTTGCCGCCGCGGGTGGCAGCGGCGGGTTCGAGATGGCCGGTGAAGGTCACTTGAGCCTGCGAAGGGTCGGGGCGGTATTCGCCGGGTGGGCCGCTGGATTGTTCGTAGCCTGCGAATTTGGCGGAGATTTTTTCGCCGAAGATGGGAATGCAGACGCCGCTCGGTCCGTCTTTGCAGACCTGGCCGGTGTAAGTGGCTTCGATGGTGAGCGATTCGGGATCGACGTTTTCAAAAATCTCGATTGGGACCATCCAGTTGACGGAGCCGTCGTGTTCTTCGGAATTCACCTTGAAGACGGCGGGCGGTTTGATGTGTGGAGCGCGATCGGGTTGAAAGATGCCAAGGAGCGCATAGTTGGGCGACTTGGAGACTTTGATGTCGGATTTGCCGGGGCCGCCGGCGGGTTGCGTCAGCGAGTAGATGTGCCATTCGGGGTCAATCTTGGCGGTGACGGTGAGCGTGCCGCGGCGAGTGGCTTTGTTGACGGTGAAGGAGCCGGAGAGTTGGACTTGTTTGCCGCTGCTGCTACCGAGGAGGCTGCTGGACTTGGGAGTGCCCAGCAGTTTGTTGAAGAGTTCAAGCTTCGGGGGCTCGTTGTCGGGCTCGGCTCCGGGCGGGGCTTGGGCGAGGGCGCTGGACGCCAAAGCGAACAGCAAGAGGAAAGCACGGGCAAGATGCCCGTGCCACCCGAGGTTATGGTTGAGGTTCATATATGGCTTTAAGTCGTTTGCTGGCAAGTATTTGATTGTAGGGGGGAACGGCTGAGGGGGTCAATTTGGAAAACTGAGCGGGCTGGGGAGGAGTGTAGTTGAGGGTTGCGGGTTGGCGGGCGGATTTTTTGCGAAGGCGGTTTGGGCCTTAATTTTGGCGTAAGTGATTGGTGGATTTGGTTTTGTGGCGCGAGAGATGGACGGGAATGTTGCGCTAATGTTTAGGGTTTAGGACAGAGCGGTTCCAAGTTCCAAGTTCAAGGTTCAAAGTTGAAGAGGCCACAATAGATAAATTGCGATTGGCGCGAAAAAGCGGGCGGGATTTTTGGAAATTTCCGCGGAAGTGGGGGTGTGGGAACGGATGGCCAATTGGTTAGCGGCTCAAGCCTTAGAAGGGAGTCGGCGAGCTACCTTTCTCGGTGCGACTGGTGGTTGCGTTCGTAGCTGGCGATTTGGTCGAGCCAGGCGGAGCCGGGGGGGACGTTGTGGGTTTTGCAGAAGTGGTCCCAGATGAGGCCCCAGGGGAGGGATTTGGATTCTTCGAGGAGGGCGAGGCGGCGGGTGTAGTCGGCGGAGGCTTCGAGTTGTCGGAGGAGAGGGGTGGGTTCGAGGAGGGCGATGAGGAGGGCTTTTTGCAGGGCGCGGGTGCCGATGACCCAGGCGGCGATGCGGTTGATGCTGGCGTCGAAGAAATCGAGGCCGATGCGGACGCGCGAGAGAAAGTCGCCGCGGATGATTTCTTCGGCGATGACTCGTAGTTCGTCCGAGAGAATGACGACGTGGTCGCTGTCCCAGCGGACGCCGCGACTGACGTGCAGCAAAACCTGCGGCAGCCAGGTGAGAACCGACGATATTTTGTCGGCGATGCCTTCGGTCGGATGAAAATGGCCGGAGTCGAGGCAGAGGAGCTTGCGATTGGTTAGGGCGTAGCCGAGGTAAAACTCGTGCGAGCCGACGACGTAGCTTTCCGAGCCGAGGCCAAAAAGCTTGCTTTCGACGGCGTCGAGATTGAATTGCTCGTCGATGGGTTCTGCAAAGATCGCGTCGAGCGAATTTTTCAGCAGCTCGCGCGGACCGCGGCGATCGACGGGCGTGTCCTTATAGCCGTCGGGAATCCAGACGTTGGTGACACAAGCGGTGCCGAGCGCTCGGCCAAATGATTCGCCGATTTTTCGGCAAGCGATGCCGTGGGCGATCCAAAAGCGCCGGATGCCCTCGTCGCGGCTGGCGAGCGTGAAGCCGGCGTTGGCCTGCGGATGCGAAAAAAATGTGGGGTTGAAATCGAGACCGAGGCCGTGTGCTTTGGCCCACTGGGCCCAGCCGGCAAAGTGGCTCGGTTTCAGCTCGTCGCGCTCAATGCGGCGGCCGCCGTATTCGGCATAGATGGCGTGGAGGTTGAGACGATGTTTGCCGGGAATCAGGCGGAGGGCGACTTCGATGTCGTCACGCAGCTCAGCCACATTGCGGGCGCGGCCGGGATAGTTGCCGGTCGCTTGAATGCCACCGCCGGTGAGGCCCGCGTCGCTTTCGAAGCCGCGAACGTCGTCCCCCTGCCAGCAGTGGAGCGAGATGCTGATTTGGCTGAGTTGCTGGAGCGCACGCTCGGTATCGACGCCAACTTCGGCGTAACGCTCGCTGGCCAGGCGATACTCTTGGGCGATCGTCGGTCGGTTGGGCATTTTTTTCCTCTGGAGTGGCTCATTTATACCAATAGGCGGGTGCGATTAGCGAACCACTGGCCAAGAGAAGTTGTTGAGAATTTTTCCCAATGCGGCTGGTGCGAGATTACAATTTTCGCAGAAGGTGAATTTGGGCTTGAGCAGTAGAGAGAAGCGACCATGGAATATGCAGCATCGGCCCCGTTTCGCGGTGACCAAGACAAGGCGTTCGATTTGGCGATTACCGCGCTCACCTCGCTGGGCTTTCGCTTGGACCAGCGGACGGCAGATTCGGCCCGGCTGACTGGCCCCGGGATGAACAGCTCGAAGCAAAGCCCGCTGGTGGGGGCGTCGCGGCTGGACCTGAGTGCCCGGCGGGGACAATTGGCCCTGGAGGCGGAACTGGGGGGCGCGGAGCGGTTGATGCGGTTTGTGCGGATCTTTCCCATCGCACTGAACGTCGGCCTGGGATTGCTGTTTTTTGCGGTCTTTAGCGTGACGCTGGGGCAACGGGTTGGGGCTGGAGTGTGGGTGACGCCCGTGATCGCCGTGGTGCTGATCAACGCCGCGGTTTGGGCATTTCTGGGGCCGTGGATGGCCCGGCTGATTCATCAGCGAACCTGCCGGGGGCTGGAAACTCTATTAAGTAGTATGGTCGCCGCTGGCGAGGCGACGCCGACCAAGCCGATGGGGTCATGATTTGTCGCCTCGCGCTCCGCGAAAGGGCGTTTCTTTCGCGGAGCGAAAGACGACAATTCTTGCAATTCAAGCACTACGCCCAAGCCATAAGCCTTTGCAGGCCGGCGGTTTTTCACTATCATTCGGCCCGCGGAAACGCCGCTAGGCGACCGGGAGGCGGGGGCTTAGAATCAGGGCTGTAACTTTGTCGGATAAAGATAGTTGGGCAGCCGGCCAGGGGCTGTTCGATTGCAGTTAATACGGAGAGGTGGCAGAGTGGTCGAATGCGCCGGTTTGCTAAACCGGTGTACGGGGTAAACCTGTACCGCGAGTTCGAATCTCGCCCTCTCCGCTGCACTTCCCATGGCCTCCACAGGGGCCATGGGGGGGCTAAGGCAGCAACTCCACCGCAGCCGCCCGCTGATCAGAGCGTGAATGGGCATAACCAGCCGTTATTTCGATCGTCGAATGCTGGGCCAAGTTCTGCACATGTGGCGTCCGTCAGGAAATGCATGATGCAGATTTGGGTCGATGCCGATGCGTGCCCTGGTGAGATCAAGGAGCTGCTCTTTCGAGCGGCGGAACGCAAAAAAATCAAGCTGACTCTGGTTGCCAACCAGTCGCTGCGCATTCCGCGGTCGGAGTTTATTGAGACGTTGCTAGTAGGGGACGGCACCAACGTCGCCGATCGACGAATCGTCGAACTGGCCGTGCCGGGCGACTTGGTGGTGACAGCCGACATTCCCCTGGCGGCTGACGTGGTGGCCAAAGGGGCAGAGGCTATCGATCCACGTGGCACGCTGTATTCAGACAGCAATATTGGCGAGCGATTGGCAATGCGGAACATGCTCGACCAACTTCGCGGTGGCGGCCAGATTAGCGGCGGCCCCTCGAACTTTGGCCCCAAAGACCGCCAAGCTTTTGCCAACCAACTCGATCGCTGGCTGGCCAAAATAAAATAGATTAAGGAACGCTCTCGTCGATTTGCAGCGAAAGCTTTCCAGCTCCCGCATCGCAGGTGCGATCAAACTGCTAAGCTGTCTGTCCTGAAACAGTTAATGCAGGGCGCAGGAGACAGAAACATGATCACCGTCGGAATGAACTACCATGTCATCGCGGGCAAGCAGGCAGATTTCGAAGGGAAATTTCAGGCGGTGATTCAGGCACTGGCGGCCGCCCCGGGCCACACGCAGTCAACACTTTGGAAAGATGTGGCCGACGACGCTTCTTATCTGATTACGAGCGAGTGGTCGGAGGAACAGGCATTTAAGGACTTTATTCAAAGCCAGGCGTTCAAGGATGTTACGAACTGGGGCAAAGAGCAGATTCTCTCAGGCCGCCCACAACACAAGATTTACAAGCATTAGGCGTCGTTTGGCGTTGCCTGCTGGCGGCTTCGCGTATAGCCACTTTGTAGCCAAACGCGCTGACATTGCCGAATGCTGACGGACAGTCGCAACCTTTGCCCGGCATGGCTCGGCCGCATGTGCTTACCATCTACGCCGAGCACTTCGTCCAGCGCACAATTACACTTTCTTGATGCGGCGTCAGGGCCGGATGTTGTGTTCTGTCGGGCTGGTGGCAAAAGTGAGGATCGATGGCTGCGATCGTCAAATTGCGAATTGTCTCTGGTCCTCATGAAGGTGAAGAGTTTACCTTCGAGTCATATGGGTCGCTGGTGGTTGGGCGGGCGGCAGATGTGCAGTGGCGGATGGATAAGGATGCGTTTTTTTCGCGGTATCACTTTTGCGTCGAGGTGAATCCGCCGGCGTGCTGGCTGGTGGATTTAGGCAGCGCGAATGGAGTGCATGTTCGGGGCAAACGGGTCCAAAATATCGACCTGGAGCACGGCGATCGGATCGAGTGTGGCAAGACGGTG
>JANNTN010000275.1:0-1103 GCA_031394445.1 Anatilimnocola sp. | reverse complement strand
TACCGTCTTTGTTGATGTCGCCGATGCCGAGGCCGTGATAGAAGTTGACCATGTTCACGTCGCCGGGGGCGGCGACGTGGGTGGCTTTCCATTCGACGAGTGGGTTGGCCTGTGGCCGGGCCAGCGCGAGGCGTTTTGAGGCATCGCCAAAAATCAGTTCGCGGCGGCCGTCTCCATCGACATCGGCGTATTGCGGGCTTTCGTTGTTGGTCACCGGAACGATGGCGTGCTTTTTCCAGGGTTCTTTCGACGCGTGGCCCGGATTCTGAAACCACCAGGTTTGCTTGCCGGGAAAATCGACAACGATGATGTCTTGGCGGCCGTCGTGATCTACATCCTCGGCCCAGTTCATGAAGGTGTCGCCGTAGGTTTTGATGTCGAACGAGTTGGCCTTCTCTCCGAGGACATGCATTTTCCATTCGCCGTCCGGTTTGCTCGGCGCTTCGTACCAGACGGAACCCGCGGAGATGTCGAGGAGGCCGTCGTTGTTAAAATCGCCCATGCCACCGCCTTCGCTGCGGAAGGCACCGTCGAGCTTGGTCTTCTTAAACGTCACCTTCGCTGACTTGCCCTCACCCGCAGCCTTAGACGCTGGGTAGGGACGGGCGGGGACTGGTGGTTGGATCAAGGTGAGCTTGAGATTTTTGAAGCGGACTTCGGTTTCGCCGCCGGAGTGGAGTTGCAGGCCGATGAGGCCAGTGCGGGCGGCGACGGGGTCGTCGCGATCGACGCAGAGGTTGCCGTTGATCCACGTTCGCACCCGGCTGCCGACCGCGACGATTTCGTAACGATTCCAATCCCCCTTTTTGACGAATTGCTCGCCCCCTTTCGATTCGAGGAGGGCGCGGCCGTGTTCTTCGTACAGTTTGCCCCACCAGCCGGGGCCGGCGTCGCATTGGTAGCCGCGCATCAGGCCGTTTTCGATCGGGACGCTGCGGATTTGGATGCCGGTGTTGCCTTTGTCGTCTTTCAATTTGATGTCGAGCTCCAGGCGGAAGTCGCCGGAGGATAATTCGCTCATCAAAAACTCGTTTTTCTTCAGGCCGGTCGTTTTGCCGACAATTTCGCCGTTTTCGACGGACCAGAGCTTGTCGTCGCCGCGC
>JANNTN010000241.1:0-12277 GCA_031394445.1 Anatilimnocola sp. | reverse complement strand
TGTCGCTGGCGATCACGGCGGGCGGCCTGATGGTGGCGTATCTGCTATTCGAATTGGATCTTAAAGAACACCACACCACTCTGCTGGAACAAAAAGAACATACCGGCCGGACGATGAACGACTTGCTGACCGAATGGTTTGCGGTTGGCGCATTGCCCGGTCCTCTGGCCCAAATATTCCGCTGGATCACCGTGCTTTCCGAGGCGACGCTGCTGCTCGTCGCCGCTCAGGCGGGCTTCATCGGCGGGCCGAAATGCCTGGCCAACATGGCGCACGACTCGTGGGTGCCGCACTGGTTTGGCAGCCTTTCCGAGCGGTTGGCGTCGCATAATGGCATTTTGCTGATTGGGCTCTCCAGCGTGGCCGCACTGTGGGCCAATTCGGGCCGGGTCTCGTCGCTGATTGTCATGTACTCGATCAACGTGTTCTTGACGTTTTCGCTGTCGATGATTGGCATGACCTTGCACTGGCGGCAGCACCAAGATGATCCCGTCTGGAAAAAGCGGGTGGCCCTGTTTGCATTTGGGTCTGTGCTGTGCGTGTCGATTCTGGGAGTGACGATCACGTTTAAGTTTGCGGAAGGGGCTTGGAAGACTGTATTCGTCACGGGAATTATCACGGGGCTGGCGCTGATCATTCACCGGTACTACGACTATGTACGTACTCGGTTAAAGAACCTGGATGAATCGCTCGGGACGATCGAAGTGCAAGGTGAGCCGAACGAGACGCCTCCCGACCCGAACGCGCATACGGCGGTGATTCTGGTGGGGGGCTATAGCGGGCTGGGCGTGCATACGCTGCTCAACGCGGTGCGTTTTGTGCCCAATCACTTTAAGAACATGATTTTTATCTCGGTCGGCGTGGTCGATTCGGGGAATTTCAAAGGCATTGACGAAGTTGACCGGCTAAAAAAACACATCGAGGATTCGCTGGGCAGATATGTCGATCTGGCCCAACGCCTGAATTTTCCTTCAACGAGCTACATGGCGATTGGCACCGATGTTGTCGATGAGCTCGAACATTTGTGCCGCGTGGTGCATCGCGATTTTCCCAAGTCGGTGGTCTTTGCGGGGCAGCTCGTCTTTCAGCGCGAGACGTGGTACGGCGCGATCTTGCACAACCAGACGGCGTATTCGCTGCAGCGGCGGTTGCAGTGGGATGGTGTGCCGATGGTGATTTTGCCGACGCGGGTGAGAGAGGGATGAGTGGAGGGCATGGCCCGCTAGGTGGGCTGTGCCGCTTGACCGGTGTGTGCAAAATTTCGTAATTTAGATTCCACAGATTGTGATTTGTTGATCGATTCCTTTCAGGGGCGAAACCGTGACGATTCTTCGTGTTGGTCCGAACAAGCAGTACTCCGACGGCTGGGAAAAGGCGTTTTCTGGAAAGAAGGGGGGGGCGAAATCGGCGGTGAAGTCGGCAGCGAAAAAGCCGACGCCATCGAAGAAGGCCCCGCCGAAGAAATCGACGAAAAAAGGTAAAAAGTAGGTTTGTTTGTGGGAAATCCGGCATTTGAATGTTAGGACAGGCCGGAGGCCGAACCTACGGCGACGTTGACCGGCGCGATGGCTGTGGCCTATAAACAACCTGTGGCGTGGCCCCGCTGGGGCCAGCCTTGTTACACGCGGATGAGGCCACTTGCAGCATGAGCATCGGCGAAGGAGCAGGGACGGGGTTCGCCACAATGCGGGGCCGTGATTATCCGGCGATCCGCCAGTTCACGGTATTTCTGGAAAACCGCGTCGGACAGTTGCTCGAAGTGATACGTCGCTTCGAGAATTCCAAGGTTCGGATTGTGGCCCTCTCGATTAGCGACGCCACGGAATGTGCGTTCGTTCGCTTTCTGCTGAGCCATCCCGAGCAGGGGCGTGAAGTGCTGGAGCGGGCCGGGCTGGCAATTGTGGAAAGCGACTTGATCGGCCTGGAACTGCCTGAGGGTGATAATCCGCTGTTAAACGTCTGCACGGCGCTGTTGCAGGCCGAGGTGAACATCGTGCAGGCCTATCCGCTGATGATCCGGCCACATGGCAGGCCGGCGGTGGCGCTGATGGTGGACAATTTGGAAATGGCCCAAGAGACGCTGAACAGCAAGGGCTTCACGATGATTAGTGAGCGGGATTTGGTGGATGACGAATAGTCACTTGTCATTGGTCATTTGTTAAATGCACCATTGTCTTTCAAATGGCAAGTGACAACGACACGCTCCTTTGCACCCGTTGCCTGAAGACGCTGGAAGCGGGGCGGGGCGAATTCTATGTTGTGGCGATTGAGGCGGTTGCTGATCCGACGCCGCCTTCGTTTGACGAAGGTGATCTGAAACGCGATTATCGCGCGGATTGGCGAGCGATCGTGGCGGCGCTGCAGGATACTTCGCCCCAGGAAGCGCTGGATCAGGTGTATCGCCGGTTGGTGATTCACCTGTGCAACGGTTGTTACCGGGAGTGGATTGAGAATCCGGCGGGGTAGGGCCATGCCGAAGTTACGCAACGCCACGGAGGGCGTTCCCTACAGCGCTCGATGGTCCCATAGCTCACGACGGGAGCTTGTGGCCCATTTTGTCGCGTTTGGTGTTGAGGTAGCGGGCGTTGTGGGGATTGCTGGGGGCGACGATGGGAACCTGGTCGATGACTTTGAGATCGAAGCCGTCGTAGATGAAGGCATCGACCTTTTTGGGATTGTTGGTGAGCAGACGGATTTGCGAGAGGCCGAGATCCTTGAGGATTTGGATGCCGACGCCGTAATCGCGCATGTCGGCTTTGTAGCCAAGGGCCTGGTTGGCTTCGACAGTGTCGAGCCCTTTCTCCTGTAGCTCGTAGGCTTTGATCTTTTCGACGAGGCCGATGCCGCGGCCTTCCTGCGGCAGATACACGAGCACGCCGACGCCGGCCTGATCGATCGTTTCCAGGGCCATTTGGAGCTGGCTGCCGCAGTCGCACCGCAGCGAATCCAAGAGGTCGCCGGTGAAGCAGGAGGAGTGCAGCCGCACGAGGGGGGCTTCGACGCTGGCCAGATCGCCTTTAACGAGCACCAGCGGCGTTTGCGATTCGAATTTGACTTCGTAAGCGATGATGGTGAATTCACCGAATTTGCCGGTGGGCAGCTTAGCCTGCGCACTACGGCTGACCAGCTTTTCGCTTACACGGCGGTGGGCGATGAGCTGCTCGATCGAGATGATTTTCAAATTGTGCTTTTCGGCGATTGCCTGAAGCTGAGGGCGACTGGCCCGCTCGCCGGTGTCGTCAAGAATCTCGCAGAGCACCCCGACGGGCGCGAGGCCGGCCATGCGGCAGAGATCGACAGTGGCTTCGGTGTGTCCGGCACGGCGGAGGACGCCGCCTTCCTTGGCAAGGAGCGGATGGACATGGCCGGGGCGGACAAAATCGGCCGGCACGGTGGCCGGGTCGGCAATGGCGCGGACGGTGCGAGCCCGCTCATCGGCGGTGATGCCTGTTTTGCTGGTACGATGGTCGATGGGCGTCAGAAAGCCGGTGCCGGTGGGGGTCGTGTTGGTTTCGACGACGGGAGCAAGCTGGAGCCTGCGGGCGACATCGGGCAAGAGCGGCGTGCAAAACTGTCCCCGGCCGCTGAGGACGAAGTTCACTGTCTCGGCGGTGGCTTTTTCCGCCGCGCAGACGAAATCGCCTTCGTTTTCGCGGTCTTCGGCATCGACAACGATGATGACCTCGCCGCGAGCGAGGGAATCGACTGCTGATTGGATCGTGGAGAAGCCTGACATGTCGTTATTATAGACGATGCGACGGGTTCAGGTTTAGAGGCCAGAAGTCAGAGATCAGAGGTCAGATAGGGATGCTGGCACGCGAAGAATATATCGAGCAGGCGCACTTGTTTCGCACGCTGTGTGAGCGGTTGGCGGAAAATGTGCCGATGCAGGAGCTGTTGACGCAGGTGAAGCAGGAGGTGCTTTCGACCACGCGGCTGCCGCTGGCGATCGACTTTTTGCTGACGGAGCTGCGGCACATTGGCATGATGAGCACGGCGATGGAGCGGCTGCCCCACTATTTCACGCCGTTTCAGACGTATGTCATGAAGGAAGCGGAGGCGGAGCGGGGGCGATTCGACTTGCGAATTGCGGTGGAGATTTTGCGGCACGAGGCGGAATATCGGGGCAAATCGCCAGTGCCGCAGGCGATGTTCATGTTTCACTTCGAGTGCCTGTGTCGCAACCGCCTGAAATACGACCCGGGCCTGGGGGCCGTCGCCGGTGATCCGATTTATGACGAAAACTGGAAGCTGTGGATTAACGAACTGCGGCTGCGAATCGGGATGGTCGATTTCGCCGACATGATTTATGTCCGCAGCGAGTACAACATCATTCATCTGACCCGCCCCGGTGAGCCGCCGCCGGTGCCCGAAAAGCCGCTGTTATTTACCGAGAAGGAAGGCAAGATTGCCTGGGCTAACCGCCGCAAGGATCCTCTGTATTTGTTCGCGGCCCTGCAGCGGCATCTGGGGTATCCGACTGTGCCGCGGGCGAAGCGGCCGGATGAAACGGTCAATATGCTGCCGCTGTTGAATTTGCAAGTGCAGCGGCTGGAGGCTCGCATCAAACTTCTGGAAGATGAAGCCCGCGGCGGAATTGATCTCACCAAGTTTTATGGCAAAGCGGGTGTGGCACCGCCCGATGATTTGCTGGGGTCGAATAGCTGAGGCAGTTTTGGCGAATTGCGATTAGTGCAGAACGGGGCAGACGTCAAACCACTGGCGGCCTTGGGACCACATCCATTGGTCGGCGCTTTCGGGGCCCCATTGGCCTTTGGGATAGGTGTGGAGCGGCGGGGCGGCGGGGCTTTGCCAGGCGGCGTGGACGGGGTCGATGATCGACCAGGCGGTTTCGACTTCGTCGCTGCGAGCAAAGAGGCTGGCGTCGCCGCTCATGGCGTCGAGCAGGAGGCGTTGGTACGAATCGGGCATGGTGCCGGTGAATTCGCGGGCGAAGCGGAAATCGAGATCGGCGGTGCTGAGCGTCATGCCGGCGTCGGGTACTTTGGTTTGAAAGTGCAACTGAATGCCTTCATCGGGCTGAATTTGCATCACGAGCTTGTTGGGATCGTGTTGCGTGCGCTTACCTTCCGTGAACATCATGACGGGGGGCGGGCGGAATTGAATGACGATTTGCGAGGTGCGGCAACTCATGGCTTTTCCGGAACGCAGATAAAACGGGACGCCTTGCCAGCGCCAGTTGTCGATGTGCAGCTTGAGGACGGCGAAGGTGGGGGTTTGGCTACCCTCGGCGACGCCTTCGGCCTCACGATAGCCTTCGTATTGGCCGCGAATCGTATCGGTGGCGAAATCCGCGCCGCTCATCGGCCGGATCGCGCGGAGCACTTTTAACTTTTCGTCGCGCACGAACTCTGCCGAGAAACGCGTGGGGGATTCCATCGCGGTGATCATCGCGAGTTGGAGCAGATGATTTTGAAACATGTCGCGGAGGACGCCGGCGTGGTCGTAGTAGCCCGCGCGGCGGCCGACATCGACCTCCTCGGCCACGGTGATCTGCACGTGATCGATGTAACGTCGATTCCAGAGCGGCTCGAAAATCGAGTTGGCGAAGCGCAGCACCAAAATGTTCTGCACCGTCTCTTTGCCGAGATAATGGTCGATGCGATAGACCTGTTTTTCGGAAAAGACTTGATTGGTGGCTTTGTTTAACGCTTGCGCCGTCTTGAGGTCGGTGCCGAAAGGCTTTTCGATGACGACCCGCCGCACGCCATGGGATTCATCGGCGAGGCCGGCCGCACCGAGGTTGGTGATGGCCATCGCATACAGGCTGGGCGCGGTGGCCAGATAGTACAGGCGGGTGGTGGGCTGATTACTTTCTAGCTCGGTGAGCTTTTGGGCGAGGGATTGAAAATCGGCGGGCTGGTCGATGTCGCCCGGCTGATAGAAGACATTGGCGGCGAACTGCTGCCAAGTCGGGGCGCTAAAATCCTTGCCGGCGAATTTTTGCGTTGTGGTGGCTAGTTCTTCGCGCCAGGCTTCGGACGTGTATTTGGTTCGCGCCACGCCGATGATGCGCGTTCCCTGGGGTAGGCGTTTTTTTTGAAATAGCGAATAGAGCGCGGGAATGAGCTTGCGGCTGGTGAGATCGCCGGAAGCGCCGAAGATGACGACGGTGTGGGGCATAAAGAACTAATGACCAAGGAGCAAGTATCAATGACCAAACAAATCATAATGGGCGAGTGGGAATCGCTGGAACAGGAGTGGGGCTGTTTTCGGGACAACGTCAAAAAAGTTTGCGAATCGTGTAAGAAGACGGCGGGAGACGCTACCAATATCTGACGGAGGGTGAGTTTGCGTTGTTAGATCACGAACGAGAGTCGCTGTTTAAGGCCTGGCTGGACCAGCATGCGGGTTTGGTCGTGAAGGTCGCACGCGCCTACACGCAGACGGCGGAAGACTGCCAGGATTTGATGCAGGAGATTTTTCTGCAGGTTTGGCGGTCGCTGAGTCAGTTCGAGGGGCGGGCGAGTGCTTCTACATGGTCTTATCGGGTGGCGCTGAACACGGCCCTTAGTTGGCAACGCAATCAACGGCGGCGACAGGCAGATCGGTTGCCGATTTTTGAGATTCCTGATGTTCCGGGGCCGGCAGGTGATAGTGCCGCGCAGGTGGAGAAGCGGGAAGTGATCGAGCGACTGTATGGCGCGATTCGGCAATTGCCGAAGGGAGACACCGCGCTGGTTTTGCTCTATCTGGACGATCTAAGCTATCGGCAAATTGCCGAGGTGCTGGGCATTTCGGAGAGCAATGTGGGTGTGAAACTGAATCGGGCTAAGAAAGTCTTGGCCGATCTTGTGGGGGACTGATATGGAAAGCGATGAAATGAAGCAAGCGTGGCAAGCGGCAGGAGCAAGCCCTCGGCAAACGATTGACGCCAATCTGTTGTTGACGGAAGTGCGCCGCAACGAGCAGTCGTTTCGCGCGATGATTTTCTTGCGGGACTTGCGCGAGATTACCGTGGCGCTCGTGCTCATTCCGGTGTGGATCGTCATGGGGCGCTGGATCAAGCTGCCCTGGATGTGGTACGCGATGATTCCGGCGCTCTTGTTTGTCGCCGGTTTCATGCTGATCGACCGGCGACGTCATGCTCCGCGCGACGCCGAAGCCAGCCAGTCTCTCGCCGCGCACGTGGCCAGTGCGCTGGCGCAGGTTGACCATCAAATTTGGCTGCTGCGAAATGTTTTTTGGTGGTATCTGTTGCCGATGACGTTGGCAATTGCCGGCTTTGCGGGGCATATCGCTTGGGCCATGTGGCAAGAGGGTGGGTGGGCCGTGGCGGGCTTTGTGATGGTGGTGACCGCGCCGACATTCGCCTATGTGTATTGGCTGAATCAACGGGCTGTACGCAGCGAGCTGTTGCCGCGGCGGCAGGAGTTGCATGCGCTATTGGCAAGTCTTAGCGAGAAGGCGTCGTAGCACAGCTCATGTAAGCGAGGTGAGTGCCTGTTCGATGTTTTTCATTACAGGCGTCCAATCGCCTGGGGTTGTCTGGCGAAAGAGCCGCATCGAGGGATACCAGACGGTTGAATCGCCCGACTGGCTCCAGCGCCAATCGCAAGGTTTATTGAGCCCTACCCAGACGGGCACTCCGAGCGCGCCGGCCACATGTGCAATTGCCGTATCGCAAGTAATGAGCAGGTCAAGATTTTTCAGCACGGCGGCTGTCTCTACAAACGCGCCGGTGTTCTCGTCGAGATTGCGGCCTAAATCGACGATGGCGGGTAGATTTGCAATTTCTTCCGATCCTGGGCCTTTTTGCAAGCTGAAGAGCTGTACGCCTGGAATTTTGGAAAGCGGCGCGAACTCGTTGAGCGGGATCATGCGGAGGTGACCGCGCTGCACGTGACCGACGCGCCAGTGGATTCCAATCTTGCGGCCGCGGTAGGCCGAGAGCCGCTGTTTCCATTGCTCTGTGAGCGCGGAGTCGGCAGTCAAATATGGCACATCGCCCGGCGCATCACGCAGGGTATGGCCAAGAACAGCCGGTAGGCGTAGGAATGGGGCGAAGTAGTCAAATGGCGGCAGTTGCTGCAGGGGCATGTCTTCCAGCCAACCATCGATTCCCGCACAAGTGGAGAGGAGCTGGCGCAGCTTTGGCCGGCAGGCAAAGAGGATGCGGCACTTGTAGCGTTGCTTGAGCCAGACGGCGTAGCGAATGAATTGCACATCGTCCCCCAGGCCAGGCTCTGGGATCAGCAGGAGGGTTTTGCCGTAGAGCGCGGAACCATCCCAGAGCGGACGCCCGATTGCTGGGAGCGCCGGTTCATTCGCCTGGTAGCGCCATTCCCATTCCGGCCAGCCACCGGCGAAATCGCCGAGCATGAGCCGGGCAATGCCGACGTTTTTGTGAATATCCGGATCATGGGGAGCGTGCCGGAGCGCTTGCTCATAATGGTGCAGAGCGGTTTCGATGTGACCATCCACAAGGAGCAAGTTGGCCTTGTTCAAATGAACGGAAACGAAGCCGGGCTGAATTGCCAGCGCACGGTCGTAGAATTCAATCGCTTCGCGTCGTCGCGTCAGCCGCAAGAGGACGTTGCCCAGGTTATTGAGGGCGCTGGCATGGCGAGGATCAATCGTCAGCACCTGCTCGTAGCACTCAATCGCTTTGTCGAACTGTTCTTGATCGGCATAGGCACCGCCCAGGTGTTCCCAGGCCGCTGCATACAGGGGATGCTCGGCCACAATTTGCCGATAAAGCTCCTCGGCGTGGCGATAGTCGCCAGCTTTGTGAACAACGACGGCCCGCTGCAATTGCTGTTCGGTGGGATTCACGGCAAAGTCCTGCCGGGGTCAAAACCGCATGGAAGTGAAGCCGCCATCGACGTAGATGTCTTCGCCGGTGATGAAAGAGCCGGCGCGGCGGGACAGGAGCAGAATCGCGGCGGCGACGAGTTCGTGAGGCTCGCCGAAACGCTTCATGGGGGTGCCGCGCATGATGTTCTCGACGCGTTCCTGGTCGAGAATTTTGCGGTTTTGCTCGGCGGGGAAAAAGCCGGGACAGAGGACGTTGACGCGGACATTCTTCGTGGCGTATTCGCGGGCGAGGTTCTGCGTGAGGTTCACGACGGCGGCTTTGGCGGCGGAGTAGGCGAAGACGCGCGAGAGCGGTAAGTGGGACGTGACGCTTCCGACGTTGAGGATCGATCCGCCGTGCGATTGCGTGGCCATGAAGGGGGCGAAGATTTGACAGCCGAGATGGGTGGTGAGTAGGCTGCCATCGACGACTTTATGCCATTGGTCGTCGGGAATTTGCTCGTAGGGAATGGCCGAATTCGTGCCGGCACAGTTGACGAGGATATCGACCTGGCCGTAAGCCGTGATTGTGGAATCGAGCAAGGCCTGCACGCTAAGCCGTTGGTCGGCAGTGACGGGCAGGAAGGTGGCTTCGCCGCCAAGGGCTTCGATAGCTGTCACTCGCTCTTGACCGCGTTCTTCGCTACGGCCGGCCACGACGACGCGAGCACCCGCCTGGGCGAGTCCTTCGCAGAGGGCTCCGCCGAGGACACCGGTGCCGCCGACGACAACGGCGACCTGGTCGTCGAGGCCAAAGAGATTGGAAAGAAAGTCCGATGAAGAGCTCATTGGTGGTTCTTACTTTGCTGGGTTTAACGCAGAGACGCGGAGACGCAAAGGCGCGGAGAGATTTAAGAGACTGAATGTCATTTTTTCTAGCACACGACAGCTTTCTAAACGTCTGAATTTATATCGAACGGAATTTTCTCTGCGACTCTGCGTCTTTGCGCCTCTGCGTTAATTCGCGAGGGCTAATTGGTCTCAAAAGTTAGTTTTTGGGAGCCTTGCGCAGTTCCAGCCACTCGGTGTGGAACTTTTTGTCGAGGGGCTTGTCGGTGCGTTGATAGGTGTGAGCGCCGAAGTAGTCTCGTTGGGCTTGAAGCAGGTTGGCGGGCAGGTTGGCGCGGCGGTAGGCGTCGTAGTAGCACAGGGCGTTGCCGAACTCGATGACGGGGAGGCCCATCAGCGTGGCCGAAACGATGACTTGCCGCCAGGAGGCTTGGGCTTTGTCGATTGCCTCGGCGAAATAGGGATGGAGCAGCAAGTTTTCGAGGTTGGGATTGGCGTCGAAGGCTTCTTTGATGCGTTCAAGGAATGCGGCGCGAATGATGCAGCCGCCGCGCCAGAGCATGGCGATATCGCCGTAGTTTAGCGGCCAGTTAAATTCTTTCGCCGCCGCTTGAAGTTGCACAAAGCCTTGGGCATAGCTGCAAATCTTGGACGCAAACAACGCGTGCCGCACGGCTTCGATGTAGGCCTTGCGGTCGTGGATGTTCACGCCGGAAGTCGCCGGCGTGGGGCCTTTCAGAATCTGCGAAGCATGCACGCGGGCGGTCTTCAGGGCCGACATGCAGCGAGCATAGACGGCTTCGGTCACCATCGTGCTGGGCACGCCCAAATCGAGGGCGTGCTGGCTCATCCATTTGCCGGTGCCTTTCGCGCCAGCGACGTCGAGGATTTTATCGACGAGGAAGCCGTCGCCGCCTTGATCGTCTTTGACGCTGAAGATATCGCGGGTGATTTCAATCAGATAGCTCTGGAGCTCGCCGCGATTCCATTCATCGAAGACGTCGTAAATTTCGTCGTTGTTCAGGCTGCCGCCTTCTTTGAGCATCAAGTAGGCTTCGCAGATGAGCTGCATGTCGCCGTATTCGATGCCGTTATGCACCATCTTCACATAGTGCCCCGCGCCGCGGGGGCCGACCCACTCGCAGCAGGGGATGTCGTTGTTTGGGCCGACCTTCGCGGAGATGGCTTGAAAAATCTCCTTGACCAGTGGCCAGGCCTTCTCGCTGCCGCCGGGCATCATGCTCGGCCCCTTCAGAGCGCCTTCCTCACCGCCGGATACGCCAGTGCCCACGAAGAGCAGCTTTTTGCCCTCAATCATCTCCGTGCGGCGCTCGGTGTTTGTGAAGTGCTCGTTGCCGCCGTCGATCAGCACATCCCCTTTGGTCAGATGGGGCAAAATCTGCTCGATCAAATCGTCCACCGGCTGGCCCGCTTTGACCATCATCATGATCTTGCGGGGCTTTTTGACTTTCTTGACCAGGTCTTCAATCGAGTGGCAGCCGATGAAGTTTTTCCCCTTGGCTTTCCCGTTGATGAATTCATCCACCTTCTCCGTGGTGCGATTAAACACGGCTACCTTATATCCGCGGCTTTCGACATTGAGTGCGAGATTCTCGCCCATGACGGCGAGACCGATGAGACCGAAATCAGCGGAGGAGGAGGCCATGTGGAGGAGTCAGGGTTCAGGGTGCAGGGGCCAGAAAAGCAATCGGAATCTAACTTCGACGAAGCATTTAATCCACACATTTTTAACGCAGAGGCACAGAGGCGCAAAGACGCAGAGGGGGGTACGCTAAGCGAGGGTGTCCTCATTGGGCGAAAAGTCCCCGAAACTCAGCGGTTTGCCTTGGGAAGCGTTATTGTGTACGTTTTTCCGTTACTCGCTTAAATTCGCGAATCGCCAAACTAACTTCGCTGTTGCGCTGCAACTGTTTGGCAGTAGTACCAAGTTCTTTGGCCATTTGATCCAGCGAAAGATGCGGACGAAGTATCGCAAATCGCGTCGCGGCTTTTCGCTTCTCTTCTTTCGGAAGTGGATGACGTTTTCCGAGAGCGCTATTGCGATATGTGTCCTTCAATAGAAGAAGTGAAAATTCGTAGAAGTATGTCGAATCAAGTATCCAGTCAACGTGCGAGAATTTTGTTGCGATTACTCGCCGCAGTTCCGTCTCCCATTTCTCATAAGACAAACCGCAATAGTTCGTTCGGCAGAGGCAACTCAGAAAATATGGGACTTCAACGTGTGTCCCGCCGAACCAACCCTCTTCGCGACGGAATCGATGCCACTCCGTGTCAAAATCCTCGTCGTTCGTAAACGAAGGATTCATCACGATCACCGCTGGATTCTGGCTGAGCCGCCTTTGGCAAAGGCTTGGACCTGGTCGAGGGAGGCCATCGTGGTGTCGCCGGGGAAAGTGGTGAGGAGGGCACCGTGGGCCCAGCCGAGCTTGAGGGCTTCTTCGGGGGAGGCTCCGGAAAGGAGGCCGTAGAAGAAGCCGGCGGCGAAGCCGTCGCCGCCGCCGACGCGATCGATCACGTCGAGCTGGCAGGTGGGGGCATGTCAATCGCTGTCATCATACGGTAGTTGAAGACCATGTTGAAAGCTGCACCTGCTGTAGTGACGCCTACAAGAGGGTGGTGTCGGTCTCGGCAACATGCCGGTTATTGCAGC
>JANNTN010000209.1:0-12399 GCA_031394445.1 Anatilimnocola sp. | reverse complement strand
GCCCCCAAGCGGTTCGACATGACGTACGACGCCGCCAGCCAGCCCACCGGCCTCTCCCGCTTTGCCGATCTCGCCGCCACGCAGCTCGTCGCCGCCACCACCAATACCTTCGATTCTGCCGGCCGCCTCACCGCCCGCCAGCACCAAAAAAATGCCGCCACCCTCGCCAATTACGGCCTCACCTACGACGCGGCCGATCGCATTACGCAAATCATCAGCCCCGACGGCACGGCAGACTATTCCTACGACAACCGCAATCAGCTCACCGCCGCCAACCACTCCGCCCAGCCCGACGAAGGCTACACCTACGACAGCAACGGCAACCGCACGCTCGCCTCCGCCGGTGCCGCCAGCAGCACGTACACCACTGGCCTCGACAACCGCCTCGCCTCCGACGGCACCTACAACTACGTCTATGACGGCGAAGGCAACCGCACCCAGCGTACCAATATCGCCACCGGCGAGGTCACCGAGTATTTCTACGACTACCGCAACCGTCTCATCAGCGTCATCGTCACGGATAGCGCCCAAGAAACCCTCTCCACCGTCCAATACACCTACGACGTCTTCAACAGTCGCATTTCCAAGAGCATCGACGCCGACGGCACCGGCCCCAGCACGGTCGAAACCATTCGCTTCGTCCTCGACGGCACCGAAATCGCCCTCCAGTTCGACGGCGCTGGCAACCTCACCCACCGCTACCTCTACGGCCCCGGCATCGATCAAATCCTCGCCGACGAGCAATTTTCCGGCGGCGGACCGGGTGATGTCCTCTGGCCCCTCACCGATCACGAAGGCACCGTCCGCGACCTCGCCGACTCCACCGGCGCCATCGCCAACCACATCACCTACGACAGCTTCGGCCATCAGCTATCCGAGACCGCCGCCGCCATCGACCACCTCTTCGGCTTCACCGGCCGCGAGCTCGACGACGAAACCGGCCTCATGTACTACCGCGCCCGCTACTACGACCCCACCATCGGCACCTTTATCTCCCAAGACCCCATCGCCTTCTCCGCCGGCGACGCGAACCTCTACCGCTACGTCAGTAACAACCCGCTGTCGCTGGTGGATCCGTTAGGACTCAACGGATGCGATTCCATTGATCCGGACGAGAAAAACAAACGGCTCAAGGGCGGCGTGGAGAAATTTAATGAGTCGGAGGCTAAAGCCGAGGGACTCGATAACGAATCGATCAAAAACGCCAAGCCAGCCAAAGACGTCCAACAATATCGCGGACCTGAGAGCAGCAAAAACAACCAATCCTCGCCCGCCACGACGAATAACACCGGCAGCGGAACCGGCGATGGTGGCGGCCCCACCACCCCACAGCAGTACTCCCCATATAAGGGCTACACCCCCGATAAGCGACCCAGCGTCATCGGTAGCGGAAAGTCTTACGGCGGCTCACCCTCCTCGGACGTGATGCCCATTGATCCCAGAGACTTGGGCAAGGATCCTTATCCCACACTTCGGAAACTTCGGCCCTCGGCAAAGCCTGCTTCCAACACGGACGATTCTCTCCCCAAACTGGGCAAGTTCCACGAAAAGGGAGCGCACGAATCAGACAATGCTTTTGTCCGCTGGGCCCGCCGCGCTTTTGAAACCACAAAGCTCGGGGTTGCGATTGAAAACGCCATCGGTGCCGCCTTTCGACCGGTCGGAACGCCGAGTCAGCCGGGCAGCGAGCCCGCTCCGCCCAGATTCATCGACGGCAGCGAACAGATGCGGAACGCCAGTGCCAAGATGGGCATCCCCGGCAAAGCGGTTACCAATTCCACCCGCCAGCCCAACATGAACGATACGAGTCCGCCTCCCCAAACGGTCCCACGCAATGCTCCGGGCACCGTTCACCCCGGCAAAGCTGCCGCAGACGCAACGCATGCCACCAAAGAAAGCATCACTCGGGAACTCCGAAAAAATGGATCGCCCGAAGCCATGAAAACGCTCGCCTTGATGAAAAGAGGCAAGTCCGTACCGATCATCATGGACGGTTCTCCCCATGGCCCAGGTGTTAAGGGCGAGTATTTCGAAGGCACCAGAGCGTTCGCCATCTACAATAATGGCTCTCGAACTCCTCAAGAGGGTGCCAGCACGGCGATTCATGAGACCAAGCACGTTCTTGATAAAGTTACGGAGCGCAATTACCACCTCGATCACGAAACCAGAGCCATCAAAGCCCAGCGCGACGCCGGTTACATGCAACTCGGTGGTCAGCCCATGTCTGACATGATGGTCGAAATCGACTCCGCGATGCGCTATCCCGACCTTCCGACTACCCCCCCCAAACAATGGCCCAAAACGTGGTCGTGGTAACCCCACCACAGAGTAACCCGCCAACTTCGCCACTCTCTGCGGCAACCCAATAATCCGCCCCTCTGAATCATCTGTACAGTATGGCTCCTCCGCCCTACCCCCTACTGGCTATTCGCTACTCCCTGCCGCCGCCCCCCTACACTTTCCCTAAAGCCCTAAACATTAGCGCAGCCTCTAATTCCGCAAACCCATATCCCACAAACACTTACGGAAAGTTTAGCCCAAAAAAATTCTCCGCCGCCCCAACCCTAAACTCTAAACTTCTCCCCATCCTTCTCCTTCTCGCCAGTTTCCCTCTCTTCGCCCAGCAGCCGCAACCTGCCAAACTCCCGCCACTCCTCGACCTGAACCAAACCAACCGCGCCCCTTCCGCCGCCGGCACCAAAGCCACCGCGCTCGTTTTCATCCTGCCCGACTGCCCGATCTGCAACAGCTATGTCCCCGAGCTGAACCGACTGCACCAATCCTTATCCCCTCGCGGCATCCAGCTCGTCTTGGTTCACGCCGACAACACCACCACCGCCGAACAAGCTCGTCAGCACGCTCGCGAATACAAAATCGCCCCCCCCATCGCGCTCGACCCCCGTCACACCTGGGTTAAGCTCGCCGCCGCTGCCACCGCCCCAGAAGCCGCCCTTTTCTCCCCATCCGGCGAGCTACTCTATCGCGGCCGGATCGATAATCAGTATGCTGGACCAGGCCAAAGGCGGGCCATCGTCACTTCCCGTGACCTGCTCGCTGCCTGCGAAGCAATCCTCGCCGGCCAACCCATCACCACCCCACGCACGCCCGCTATCGGCTGTCCCATTCCCGATCTCACTATCACCCCCATAAGTCGATGAAAGCACTCTCTTTCTACACAGCCCTCATCGCTCTCCTCGTCCTCCGCTCCGCACCAGCGGCCGACGCCCTCCCCTCCTCCGAGCCGCCCACCTTCAACAAGCACATCGCCCCCCTCGTCTTCGAGCACTGCGCCTCCTGCCACCGCCCCGGCGAAGTCGCCCCCTTCTCGCTGCTCACGTTCTCCGACGTAAAAAAACGCGCCGGCCAAATCGCACAGCTCACCACCAGCCGTCTCATGCCCCCCTGGAAAAGCGTCGAAGGGCACGGCCGCTTCATCGGCGAGCGGCGACTCTCTCAAGATCAAATCGACATGCTCGCGCGGTGGGTCAGCCAAGGCTCAGTCGAAGGCGATTCGCGTGATCTGCCCCCCGCTCCAAAATTCAACGACTCTTGGGCGCTCGGCCAGCCCGACATCGTCCTCACGATGCCCGAACCCTATCCCGTCCCCGCCGACGGGCCCGATGTCTATCGCAATTTCATCCTCAACCTCGAAATTCCCGCCGGTAAGTACATCAAAGCCCTCGAATATCGCCCCAGCAACCGCCGCGTCGTCCATCACGCCCTCTTTGCGTCCGACGCCTCCGGCAAAGCCCGCAAAGATGACGAAGCCGATCCGCTTCCCGGCTTTCAAGGCAGCCTGAATATTCCCGGCCGCCTCTTCCCCGGCAGCATGTCCGCCTGGGCCCCCGGCCGCGAAGCTCGCCCCCTTCCCGACAACATTTCCATGCCCTGGAAAAACGGCACCGACCTCATCCTTCAACTTCACTTGCATCCCAGCGGCAAGCCCGAGGTCGAGCAATCGACCATCGGCTTCTTCCTGACCGACGAGCGGCCGCGCCGTTCCATGGTCGATGTCATGTTGCTCGACAACAAGATCGACATCCCTCCCGGCGAAGCCGCCTTTCGCACCCGCGATGAATTCAGCGTCCCCGTCGAGATGGAAGTCCTCGCCCTCTTTCCGCACATGCACCTCATCGGCCGCGATTTCCGCATCACCGCCGTTCCTCCCACCGGCGAGCCGTTCGACCTGATCTGGATCAACGACTGGGACTTCAACTGGCAAAGCCTCTATCAGTGCGAGCCCTCCGTCCGCTTGCCCGCCGGCACCAAGGTCGTGCTCGAAGCTCTGCACGACAATTCCGCCGCCAACATTCGTAACCCCCAAAATCCTCCCCGCCGCGTCACCTTCGGCGAAGAAACCTCCAACGAAATGACCGCCGCCCTCGTGCAACTCGTCCCCGTGCAGGAAGCCGACCTCACCCGCATGACCGACGCCAACAAGCGCCGCATCGTCAGCGCCATCAAGGCCACTGCGAAAAAGTGAGCTGGCCTCTGCATGAACGACGACCCCTGCATGAACGACGACGAAATTGCCAGTTGGATTCGAGAGCTCGCCCAAGGGGACGAGCGTGCCATCCAGCAGATTTGGAATCAATACTTCGAGCGCCTCGTGCGCCTCGCCCGCCGCAAGCTCCTCGACGGCAGCCGGCGAATGGCCGACGAGGAAGATGTGGCGCTGAGCGCCTTCAATAGTTTTTGCGAAGGTGCCGCCGCCGGCCGCTATCCGCAACTCAACGACGAGAGCGATCTCTGGCGGCTCCTGGTAACCATCACCGCGCGCAAAGCCGCCCGCCAATTACGCAGCGCCGGCCGGCAAAAGCGCGGCCTGGGAAAAATCCGCGGCGAGTCCGTCTTCGTCGATCCAAATAACGACGACCGGCAACAGGGAATTGCCGCCGTGCTGGGGGATTCCCCCACGCCTGAAATGGCCGCCCTCGCCGCCGAAGAATGCCAACGGCTGCTCGCCTTGCTCAGCGACGATTCCCTTCGCCACGTCGCCCAGCTCAAGTTGGAAGGTTATTCCAACGAAGAAATTGCCGAGCGCCTGCATTGCGCCCCCCGCACCATCGAACGCAAGCTGAACAAAATTCGTGAAGACTGGCAGGGCGAGCAGCTCGCCGATCAGCCAGCCGCTGCCGAGTGATTGCAGTCGAGTAATCGCCGCCTAGCGCGCCGCCGCCGCCGCCAGCGGCTTCGGCACGCCAAGCTGGAAAAATCGCAGATTAGGAACCGTCGCCGGCCGGCTCATCACCGGATGCTGCGCCCCATTCGTAAGCTTCTGCACGCGGTCGTACACGCGTTGCTCCAGCTCCGTCAGCGAAAGATATCCGTCGCCGTTCAAATCCGACGCCTGATCGCTAAAGGTTTCCAAAATGGCTTTCGTAAACGCTCCGTGGCCCCACGCTTCGTCCTCCAGGCTGATTTCCCGCGACAGCGACGACGCGAAAATAATAGCCCCATATTCATCCGACGAGAGTTCATAAATCGGGTCGGTCACAATCGCCTTCGCGCCGGTGATGCCAGCGCTGTGGCACGTGTCGGCAAACATCAGCACCTTGCACGGCAGTTGCTCCAGTAGCTGCGTCAGGGCGCTGAAGTGAACGCCCGTGTTCGGCAAATCCTTGGGATCGACGTCGTGCGATCCCAAGTAGTACTCCAATTGTGAATCGCGCACGCCGTGCGCCGAAATGAAAATCACCGCCACATCGTGCCGCTCCACCGCGCTCACCAGATCCTTCAACGCCGTCTTGATGCGTCCCGACGAAGCTTCCTCGTTCACCAGCAGCGTGCCCGCCACCTCGCGATACAATTTGCTCCGCTGCCCCTGCCACGACTGCGCAAAATCCTGCGCATCGAGGTGGGCATACCGCAAATTCAAACGCTCATTGGCATATTTAGAGACGCCAATCGACAGCAAATGCAGCTTCGGCTGCCGATTCCGCACCTCCGGCGGCGCTTGATAGGTTACGGTGAGCGTAATGGGAACGCTCGTGGCATGGGCGTTACTGGCCAACACCGCCAAGGTGTTCTCGCCGGGCAACAAAGACACCGCCTGGCTAATGCTCCGCCGCGTCTTGTTGTCCGCGTCGTCAGCCAATATCTCAACTCCTTTTTCCGCGCCCGGCCGGCCATTCACCAACAGCTTGACATCCGTCAACGGGCTCCCATCCGCCGAGACAACTTCCGCCAGCACATGAATGCTGCCATCCTGCGTCACCGTGTCGGGTTGAGGACTCAACACCCGCACTTGCGGCGGACTGAACTTATTGATCGCGTCCGTCTGCCGCAAGTCGATCGCCGCCGGCGCTTCCGGCAGCGCGGCATTCACCGCGATGACCGTTTCGCGAACCGTCGCGCGCTCCAGCACCTGATCGATGATGTCTGGACGGTAGAGTTGTTGCCGAAATTGATGCACGGGCAAAAACTGAGCGCTATATTGCGGCCCGCGATTCACATGAAAGCCAACCAAATCTCCCGCCCCCGGCGAGGCGTCGAAATATCCTTCCGGCGTCCACAACACCCAGTCGTTGCCCGGCGTAACGAGCAGCGAAAGCAGCGGCTCCACCAAATCTGGCCCGGCAACCAACGTCACATCCGCTTGATAACCGACGCCCCCTCGGTCCATCGTCACCAAGCCCCGTTGGCCAACTTTATAGGGAAATTGGCCAGACGATTGCAGTGCGCTCAACTCTGCCAGACTCTTGCCATCGAGCGATACAAAGCGGTCCCCTACTCGAATGCCCGCTTTTTCAGCAGGGCTTCCCGCTCGCACGCTCGTGACCAGATCTCCCGCCATTTCAAAATCGAGCCAGGCGGCTGGCGGGCCATCGGCCAGACTCCACAGTCGAATCGTGCGATCGGTCGAACTGGTGGTCAGCAATTTCCCATCTGTGGATTCCGACAACGATGTCACAAAGCCGGCGTGGCCGAGGAAAGATCGCCGCAACTTTTTCTTCGTCAGATCGTGGCAAAATATCCCGCCGCGCTCATCCCCCAGAATCACCGGATCGGCTATTCCAAATTGCTGATGCCCCAGGAGTGTATAACAGGCCGGCCGAGCGCCAGCGGCCAAACCCAGCGCTGCCTGCATTCCACTCGTGCCCGTCATTTGCAGGATCGGATTTTGGCCCTGATAGCCGATTTGCAGCCGGGCCCTGCCGCGCTGGGTCACTTCGACGGGAAACGCATCGCCGCGCGTCACGGGGCTAATGCCGTGGCGATTCAAGTCGAAGGCGCGATCGAGCTGCCCAAACCGGTTGTAGCCCGCTTGCTTTCCAACCAGGGCCTGGCTCGTGAACGCGATTTGCCGCGTGGCCTGATTGAACGCGGCCCGATAAATCGGCTGCCCCCCATCGCGCAGAATATGCCGCACCTGCCCGGAAGCGACATCCCACACATGCACTTCTCCGCCTTGATCGCACGATGCCGCCAGGCCACACGAGTTGCTCAGTGCAATCGCGGTCAGCCGCCGCGAATGGCCGCGATACACGACCTTCGGCTTGGCGCTATCGGACCGCCAGAGCGCCGCCCAATTGGCCCCCGAAGCGTCCGCGGCCGCTCCACTTGCCAGCCAAGCGTCTTGATCCAAATGAGTTACAAAAGAATCCGCCGCCGCTCCCGGCCACGTTGCCTGCTGGTGCTGCTTCAGCCATTGCCCGGTGATGGGTGCCAGATATCGGTCGTCGGCCAATACTTGTCCCGATGGCACGGCAATGACAGTGGTTTCCTTCGTGCCGCGTACGACAAGCATCGTGTCCCGCGTCGGAAAGCTGAACGATGTGTACAGCCCGTTGGCATGATCGGCCGGTTGTGCCGTCGCCACGATTCGCCGTAACGGCCAGTCAAAAATCGTGATCGCTCCCGAGTTGTCAGCCGTGGCCAAATATCGCGAATCACCGGAGAAGGCCAATCGGGTCACCGGTCGGCGGTGCCCAGGTAACAATTCCTTGATCTCGTGAAAATGATGCGTGTCATAAATGCGAATCGACCCCAGTTCCGTGTCGTTGCTGATGCCGACGGCAAAGTGGCAGTTGTCTGGGGAAAACGCCACCGCGAGGCAATCGCCTTGTGAGCCGCCACCGATCTGCCCCCGCAGCGTGTAGTGCAGTTGCCCCGTTTGCAGATCCCAAATGCGGACTTCCTTCCCGCCACAAGCCGCCACATGTCGCTCGTCGGGACTGAAGCAGACTCCCGTGACTGGCCCGCTGAGTCCGTGTAGGTCGGGAATCAATTGAACGCGACCGTTAACCGGCCCGCCTGCGGCTTCGCCAATATCCGTCAATCCAACGCATGCCATGGCCAGCGCCGCCATCAGCAGCGGAATAAGTTTGTGCGGACTCATAGCGTGGCCCTTTATAAAAAGGAGCTGAGAATGAACAGTGAAGGCGAAAAAACGACAGCCTAGAAGGCTGGCCGGCTGGCACCACCGGGCGGCGGGGTCGCGCCGGGCGGCGGGGCAGAAGGAGAAGCGTAGGTGTCATTAACATCCCACAGATCCCATAAGTTATCCTGCGGATTGATGCCCACGGTAAACTTCGACTGCTTTTCAGTGCCCGCGATTTGCTTGGTGTCCGTGCCGTTGCCCCGATCGAACCGCATGATCATGGGGTACGAGCTGCTGTGCGTTGCGACGCTATTCGCGGCCACTTGCTGATGCTCGCCTTGAGCAATGTAGTGGAAGGGCGCGTCGTTGTTCGTGTTGTCGATCGTCGTCTCAAACGCCTTCACACGATGCAAATCCCATTTTCGATTCGGCGTTTCAAAGCGAAATGTCCCAGCCGAAAGGGCATAAGTCGTCACCTGCCCGCGCTCGCCGGTGTTGAAGGCAATCTTCCGCGACTCACCCGTAAATGTCTGGCTGTTGCCCGGTGCCAACGAAAACGGCTGATTATCGATCGTGAACTGCACCGGCGTGCCCGACGGATTCTCAATTAATATGCCCGTCAGAATCAACCGATCGTCATTCGCCGGCACACCGGCACTGAGCAGCAGCGGGTATCCCTGCGCCTGGGCAAAGTTGCCATGCTGCACTTGAAACGTGCCCACTCCGCCCGTGCCCAGCATCACCGCCTGCTGGCTCAGCACGATGCTTTCCCCCTCGGGCAAGTTGGGGTGAAACACAATATCAACTTCGCCGGGCGGCACAGCTAACATTTGATTTTGCTGCCCGGGATTCGCGTAAGCCACGGCTTGGCTCACCAGCAAGCAATGTTGAATGTCTTCCAACAGGCTTGGCGCGCCGCAACAGGTGGTCGTTTCCAGCCCCAGCGCGACGAGTTCCGTCTCCAACAGTTCGCAATCGGCCGGCAAAGCCTGACCAGAACTCCACCGCGAGCAAAACTCGGTCAGCCGCCGGCGCAGTCGCGATAGGCGGAATGGCGGTTCAATGCTGGTGCAATTGGCCAGCCACAATTCGTGGGCCAGGCTATAGTCGCCGCCGCGAACCGCATCGAGCAAGCGAATCTGAATATCGGCTCCGACACCTTGCGCCACCAACGACTGCGTCAGCTTTTGTTGATCGAACTCAATAGCCGGCAAGCGGGCCAGCGCGGTGCTGGTCAATTCTTCCATCCGGCGTAAGAAAAATTCGCGGGCTCGCTTAATTTCCTCAGCCGTCAGCGGCCGCCCCACCAATTTGAGCTCGTTCTTGTGCGGCACGGTCACTGCGGGGGGGAGATTCGTCGGTGGCTTCACGGCTTCCGTGTGGGTTGCCGGAGCAACCGTATTCTGTGGCGCGGCATGGTTGTTTTGCGGGGTTACATAACGATTCTGCGGCGTGGCATAGGTTGCCTGCGGCTGATAGTGATTCCCCTGCTGCCCACTACCAGGCTGCGAATAGCCGTGGTTGTTGTTGGGCTGATAATTATTGTTCGAGGAGTGGTTATTGGAATTGTTGTTCGAACCGTTGCCGCGAAATATCCCCTGATTGTTGTTACGGTTCTGATTTGCTCCGCGCATTCCTTGGGCAATACCAATTCCCATCGTTGCCCACCCCGCGGCGGAACCGCCGCCACCGCGAGAAGGGGCGTGGCTGTGACCACTCAGACCTCCGCGCTGAGCCCACGCGGGCATCACCAGCGCGAGACTGCCGACTAAGGCGAGAACCAGTGTGTTCGACGATTGCAGAGTCATCGCGTTACTCCTAACACTAAATCCCAGCTAGCGCTTTATTGCCAAAACTTTGCCACAGCCGACACGCGGCACCAACATTTCTGAAAAAACCAGAATCGTGCCTCGGCGCGCCAAAGTCAATGCGCTCCCGGCCGTAAAACCAGCGGAGAGCTGAGATTTTCCACCAAGATTGGTGTTTGTGACGTACCCGGAAAGGCTCGTTCCACGTATTCAGCCACGCTGCCGCGGAGACGTGAAAAAGCTGTTCGCAGCTCCAGAGCGTCCGTTCCCGCCTGCAATTGTTCCACCAAAAAGAAAGTCATCGTGCTTAAATCCCCCTCCCGCCGTTCAAACGAGACCTGGCTGGCCGTCGAGGAAGCCAGCAATGCCGTTTCGCGCTGGCCAATGTCTTTGATTCGTCGCAATTCACCATCGAGAAAATCGAACGGAGCGGCAGCCGGGAGGTTTCCTGCACCTGCGAGGATTGATTTTTCCTGTCCCTGGCCGCCGCTGTGGCACGTATCCAAAATCACCAACAACCGCCGGCCATCCAAATCTTGCAGCCAGCGGCCAAAGGTATCGTCCAAAATCATCGTGTTGCGAATCGTCTCCGCACTGGTCAGTTGGCCATCTTGCGGCACCAGGTATTCATCGAAACCATCTTTCTCGTCGCCGTCCGTATCGGCGCATCGCCCGCCGTGCCCGGACCAATAAATCACCACCGTGTCACCCGGCCGCGTGATGGCGGGCAGCTCGCGGCGAATGGCGTGTTCAATGTTGACGCGCGTCGCTTGCTCGTTTGTCAGCACGATCGAGCGTTCAAACTCACATTTCTGCTGCAACACGCTCGAAATAGTTTGAGCATCAAGATGGCCAACTTTTAGATCATGAATTTGCGCGTCTGCAAAGTCACTGATGCCAACGCACAAGGCAATTCGCCGGCCACCGGCGGGTACACCTTCGTCGGGCGTCGCTTTCGTAACGATCGAGACATGGTGCTCGGCCCAGGCGGCGTTCTTCACTTGCTCGACAATCGCCCCCCGCGCGCCGCGCTGTTGGCGAGTCTCCGCTGCGGCCTGCATCAATTGGGCCAGCGCTTCTGGCGGCAAAGGTTCCAGGCACACAATCGCTTTGAGCAGCTCCTCGCCGAACGGCGCGCCAATTTTGATGCGAAACGTCTTCATGCCCGCCTGTGTGGGGCGCGGAACGACAACCTCTTGATCGGCGGCAATCTGGTTGTCTGTTTCAAAGGCATTCGGAAACAGGCAGCTCACCTGGTTTGCCGCGTCGCAATACAACAGATACAAGTAGCCATCGCGCGCCGATTTCACACTCGCTCGCAGCTCGTCACCCGCAAAGTAAACGCGCGACGCACGATCGACATCGACGCGCACCATGAACGCCGGTTCGTCATTGCGAACTTCCTCGACGAGCACGCCGCGCGGATTGGCACCTGGCTCCGCGGCATTCAACAATCCCGCCGCGGACAGCGCGCCACAGCATACCAGCGAAAATATGCATCGTATTCCGCTCATGGCGACACCTTCTGTCCGTCGTTCGCGGGGCCGACGTAATAAACCAACTCATCTTGAGCAAACTCGGGCAGCCATTTGGCAACGTCGCCTCCTAAGTCGCCGACGTTCAGGCTTTTGCCTTGGACATAGTCGTGTAGCAGCGTCTGCACAACCTTGGTTTGCGTGGGGCACAGCCGCAGCGACCGTCCTCGCCCGCTTCGCGCTTCACCGGCCGCCGGTGGCTCATGCATCAACCCCGTCAGGATCAGCGGTTGCCGCGTCACAATCGCCTTCACATAGTGATTGCCCAACGGCCCCTCCATTTCGTAGTTGCCGGCAGTTGGAAAGCGAAACGCCGCGTTGGCGTTCACGCGATTGTCCTCACTCGCTCGCCGCGGATACAGCAGCGATAGCTCCCCCGTGGGGTCGATGTGAAACAGATACAAGTATCCGCTTTGCCCGCAGGTTCCTGTCACTTGCCAGCGTTCGCCGATCGCATAGACCGTTTTGCCGAATTCAGCCGCCCGCACATCCAACTCGAACTGCGATGTTCGATTCGCCACGGCGGCCACAAGCTGGATCGGACTGACCGGCACGGGCTCGATCGGCCTGCTCGAAGGTGCCGCGGCTGGCGGCTGCACGTTCGGCGGAACAAACCCATAACTCGCCGGACCATTGGTCGGCGCGACTCCCGTGTTCGGCACCGGCGGCTGCCCCGCAAATGATGGCTGCAAGGGCTGCGGTGTCGGCGGACTAGAGCCAGGGCTTGGTGGAG